>MWMJ01000059.1:0-8036 GCA_002151525.1 Synechococcus sp. Lanier
GCACCACCGCCTGCTGCGGGCTGGCTTCAGCCACCGGCGCACCGTGGTGTTGATCTATGCCTTCACCCAGTGGTTTGCTGCCATCGCCCTGGTGGCAGCCAATGCAGAGCTGCGTTTCCTATGGCTTGCCCTTGCCACTGGGGTGTTGATCTGGGTGGTGGTGCGCAGCCACCGCAGCCAGGGGGAAGAACCCCTAGATCAAGGTGAGTAATAAAACAAACAATCAAATTGAGCTGCTTTGCATCGGCACCGAGTTGCTGCTGGGCAACATCGTTAATGGCAATGCCCGCTGGCTGGCTGAGGAATTAGCCAGGCTTGGCATACCCCACTTTCGTCAAACGGTAGTTGGTGATAACCGCGAAAGGTTGATGGAAGTGGTGCTTGAGGCATCCCGTCGCTGCCGCGTGTTGATCTGCACCGGTGGTTTGGGCCCCACCCCCGACGATCTCACCACAGAAACCCTGGCCGCTGCCTTCAATGCACCCCTTGAGGAACGCAGCGAAGTGCTGGCAGACATCAAAGCAAAACTGAGCGCCCGGGGTAGACCGATGGCCGCTAACAACTGCAAGCAGGCGCTGCTGCCAGCAGGCGCAACGGTGCTAAGCAATCCCCTCGGCACCGCTCCGGGCATGATCTGGACTCCCCTGGAAAATTTTTCGTTGCTCACCTTCCCGGGCGTGCCAGCTGAAATGCAGGCGATGTGGGAGCAAACGGCGGTGCCATGGCTGCAGCAGCAGGGGCTCACCAGCGGCATCTTTCGCAGCCGCCTGCTGCGCTTTTGGGGCATTGCTGAATCCAGCTTGGCGGAACAGGTGGCGCCATTTTTGGAACAGCAAAATCCCACCGTTGCCCCCTATGCCGGCCGCGGCGAGGTGAAATTAAGGATCACGGCCTGGGCTGATAACGCCGAAGCCGCTGATGCTTTGATTGCGCCGGTTGAGCAGCAATTACGCCAAATCGGCGGCAGTAATTATTTTGGCGCCGATGGCGACAGCCTCGCTTCGGTGGTGCTGGCTTGCCTGCGGGAAAGGGGTGAAACCCTTGCTGTAGCTGAGAGTTGCACCTCAGGTGGGGTGGGGGCAGCCCTTGGGGCAGTGCCCGGTGCCTCCGATGTGTTTCTCGGTGGTGTGATCGCCTATGCAAATGGGATCAAACAAACACTGCTGGGGGTGCCAGCTGACACCTTGGCCAGCCATGGTGCTGTTAGTGAAGCGGTGGCCATTGCCATGGCCCAAGGGGTGCGCAAAACCACTGGCGCCGATTGGGGTGTGGCCGTTACCGGCATCGCCGGCCCCACTGGTGGCAGTGCGAGCAAACCGGTGGGTTTGGTGCATTTCGGCGTGGCGGGCCCTGAAAAAAGTTTTGGCTTTATGCGTTTATATGGCGCCAGCCGCGGCCGCGAGTGGATCCGTGGGCTGAGCGTTGGTGATGCCTTAGATCAATTGCGCTTGGCCCTCACTTAATTGGAGTGGCTTAGTTGAAGTTTTAGGCTGCAGCCATAGATAGGTAAAGATCTTGAGCGCAGGCACCCTCTACGACAAGGTTTGGCAATTGCATCAGGTGGCTGAATTAGCCGATGGTGCAACCCAACTATTTATCGGTTTGCATTTAATCCATGAGGTAACTAGCCCCCAGGCTTTTGCTGGCCTGAAGGAATTAAATCTGCAGGTGCGCCACCCGGAACGCACGGTGGCAACCGTTGATCACATCGTTCCCACCAGCTCCCAGGCAAGGCCCTTTGCCGATCCATTGGCTGAGGAAATGCTTGCCACCCTCGAGCGCAATTGCAGCGAAAATGGCATCACTTTGCATGGCTTAGGTAGCGGCCGCCAGGGGATCGTGCATGTGATCGCACCGGAATTGGGTCTCACCCAACCGGGTATGACCGTGGCCTGCGGCGATTCCCACACCTCAACCCATGGGGCCTTTGGGGCAATCGCCTTTGGCATTGGCACCAGCCAAGTGCGCGACGTGTTGGCAAGCCAAAGCTTGGCGATGGCGAAATTAAAAGTGCGTCGCATCTGGGTTGATGGCAGCTTGCAAGCGGGGGTTTATGCCAAGGATCTTGTGCTGCATATCATTCGCCTCTTGGGGGTGCAAAAAGGTGTGGGCTATGCCCACGAATTTGCAGGCCCAGCAATCGATGCCCTCTCCATGGAGGAACGCATGACGATCTGCAATATGGCGATTGAGGGCGGTGCCCGGTGTGGCTACGTAAATCCTGATGCCACCACATTTACCTACCTAAAAAACCGGGAATATGCCCCCAGCGGGGAAGCCTGGGGCAGGGCTGTGGACTGGTGGAGCCAATTAGCCAGCGGCAGCGATGCGATCTTTGATGATGAGGTATTTGTGGATGCCAGCAAGATTGCCCCCACTGTTACCTGGGGCATCAGCCCAGGGCAGGGGGTGGGGGTGGATGAAATGATCCCAACCCTTGAGCAGATTGCAGAGGAGGAGAGACCCTTGGCGGAGGAGGCTTACCGCTACATGGATCTCCAAGCGGGTGCAGCGATAGCAGGCACGCCAGTGGATGTGTGTTTTATCGGTAGTTGCACAAACGGAAGGCTCAGTGATTTGCGCGCTGCCGCTGCGGTGGCAAAAGGGGGCCAAGTGGCAGCTGGCATCAAGGCATTTGTGGTGCCGGGTTCAGAGCAGGTGGCGAGGGCGGCAGAACAGGAGGGCTTGGATCAGTTGTTTCGTGCGGCGGGCTTTGAATGGCGCGAACCGGGCTGTTCGATGTGCCTTGCCATGAACCCCGATCGGTTGGAGGGACGCCAGATCAGCGCCAGCTCAAGCAACCGCAACTTCAAGGGCCGCCAGGGGTCGGCCAGTGGCCGCACCCTATTGATGAGCCCGGCGATGGTTGCAGCTGCTGCCATTAAGGGTTGCGTTACCGATGTGCGCACACTGCTGAATAAGTGATGAACAACAGCTATCCCCAAGGAGCAATAACAAGCGTTAGCGGAAAAGCAGTTGCGCTTAGTGGCAACAACATCGATACGGATCGGATCATTCCAGCCCGTTTCCTTAAATGTGTAAGTTTTGATGGGCTTGGCGGCCAGGTTTTTGCCGACGATCGCAAGGAAGCAGGCGAACATCCCTTTGATAAAGCAGAAAATCAAGGGGCAAATATATTATTTGTTAATCGCAATTTCGGTTGCGGCTCCAGCCGCGAACATGCACCGCAGGCATTAATGCGCTGGGGCATAAGAGCCGTGGTAGCAGAAAGCTTTGCTGAGATATTCTACGGCAATTGCTTAGCGCTTGGCATCCCATGTTTAATTGCAAATCAAACAACTGCACTGCAATTGCAGGAGGAAGCAAATCAAAATCCAAAACCTATTTTCAATTTAAATATTAAAACAGCTAGCATTAGCGCAGCTGGCAAGAGCTGGAACCTTGAGCTGGCAGGTGGCTCCCAACAGATGCTGCTAAGTGGCCGCTGGGATGGCACTGCCCAACTAATAGCAAACAATGAATCCCTAAATAAAACGGCCATGGCCTTACCTTATTTAAATAACTTTAAACTACCGATAAAACTACCCATTTAAATCTAAATCAAGGGCCTAATACCACGCCAGTAGTTGGTTCATAGGGCACAAATGGTAGGCCGGTGCCACGGAAACCAAAATCATTTAATTTCACTCTGATGCCACCGATGCCGGTATATGGGCTGTAGTAAAAACCAAATTCATAGGCGCGGCGCTGCCAGCGCAATTCAACATAGGAATTAGTTACATTGCCGTAATAACCAGAATTGCCGGCAACGTTATAACTAACCGCGCCATCAAGCACCAGGGGACCAACCAACTGCTGGGTTAAACCAACGCCAAGGGTTGCCGTATCAACATAGCGATCAAAAACAAAGGGGCTATCACCTGATTTAGCAGCCAAACTGCCAAACAAAGATAGGCGCGTGTAATCAAACATCGGCTTATTAAAATGGCCTAATGTAATTACTGGGCCGCCTGATATGCCCACAAGATTTTGGCTCTTGCCACTGCCGTAGGCAGATAGATTAAGGAAGGGTACAAAATTCAATGAAAGGCCTGGCACAATCGCCACACCTGAATAGCGATAGGCACCTTCCGATGTGAGCGGTAATGCCTTACCGCTCCAGAGGGGCCAATTGGCGCGGATTGCACCATAAAAATTAGCGCGCCATAGATCAGCAAAGTTATTACTTTCATTATTACCAGAAACAAAATCATTACTTTGGTAATTACCTATGCCAGCACGCCAAAAATACGAACTTTCAAATTTAGCAAACTTAGGCAAAGATGCCCGTTTTTCAAGGGAGATGCCATAGGCAGAATAAATATCCTGTTCGCCAAGGGAGCCATTCCAGGTGCGGAAGCGATAGGCACCAAATAAACGGGCCAACGGAGTGCCTAAGAATGGCAATTTAACCGGCTCAAGGATTTCACCAACCACCCGGGTTGCATTGGATAGGTTTTGTTCAGAAAAACTAGAAACATCTGTTCGCACAAAGAACTTACCATTACCTAATGAACCCTCAAGCAATGCCTGGGCACCAAACAAATCACCGATTGTGTTGTTTTGAGTAACGGTGCCAGATCCGGCGGAGGCGCCTGGAGCTGGGTAGGCAGAGGTGGTGCCATTAAAGGCACGCTCAATCATGAACTGAGGCCTTAATGAAAAAGTAGTGGCATTGCCAAGCCGTAATTCAGGCAGGGTGTATTGAACAAAAAAACCATCGCGATCTAATTTATCTACCTTGAGTGCCCAACGATTTTCCACCTCCTCTTCCTGCTTGGGTTTAATCCTAAAAGTGGAGGGTAATGGCACAGGTATTTTATTTTCCAACAACAGGCGATTGCGGCCTGATTCAATCACGGTGGTGCCATCAATTTCCTGCTTTGATTTCACATTTTCCATATCCACCCACACCTGAGCTGGGGTAAATGGATCGTTGCTAAAGCTGGCCCGAGGGGCCGTCCACCCTTCGGGGGTGAGCCGCACCTGGGGTGCTTGAAAACGCCAATGGGTAACGGAACCGCTAATCAGCTTTTGGTTTTTTGTGATTTGCAGCTGTTGCAATTGGGCTGGGGTGGCGGCGCCATAGGCGGCTTCCGTGCCGGTGAGGCTGCTAAGGCTATTGGTACCAAAGCGTCTATCGATGGTTAGGCCAAGGCGGGGCTGCACATTGCTCACCCTTTGATCTAATGAAGCAATCGCCTGGCGCCGCAGCGCTAATTGTTGAGTTGGGGTGAGTTTGCTTGGTTCTGGCGGTGGGGTTGGCGCCGGTGCCGCCTGGGCACTGGGGCCATCAAAAGCCACAGCCTCCAACTGTTCATCTAAGGGCAACAGCGGTTGGCGACTGGCGCGATCGGGATCAGGGCAACCCAGGGGGGGTGGGTTTTCAACTTGGGGCCGTTTCGGAACTGGGGAACCAAAGCGATAACGGGCGCCGAGCAAATAACCATTACTTCCTTCATAAACACCGGCGTAGGTGCCATAGGCGCCAGAACGGTGGTGAATGCGGCCCACCAGTGACCATTGGGGATTTACTTCAACGCCGAGTTCAACGGCTAGGTAGTTGAGAAATTGCGATGACTTGAGCCAAGAAACTTTTTCATAATTGCTAAGGGTGGAATTAAGGCTTACACCTTCCACCACGCCAAGGCTTAGCCATGGCTGAATCCACCAGCGCAAGCCAATACCAAAAGTTACCTCCCAAAATTGCTGATCATTAATAAATGCACTAATGCGCTGATCTTCAGGAACACCTTTGCGATAGCGCAAATCATTACTGCGCTCGCCTGAATGGAAAAATAAATTGCCATCTAATTCAATATCAAATGGATCGGCATCTAATAATTTGCGATTAAAGCCAATCCCGCCCAGATATTCAGGCCTAGGGCTACCGCTAAGGGTGAATGTTTCACCAAAAGTGGCATCGGTCATCTGGCCGCCCCAGGCGGTAACCGCCCAGGGATGGGGATGACGGCTCACTAGGGGCGGCAGGTTTGGGGGGCATGCCATTGCCTCCGGTGGGGGCAGCGGCGCAACACTGGCGGGCGACACCTGCACGCCTGGTTTAGGCGGATTAAGCAGTAATTCATTCCTCTGCTTTTGTTCTGCTGCCAACCCCTCTGGGCTGCCCTGCAAAGGCGCATCAGGGTTTAGATCCAATTTGCTGGTGAGTAGATCAACCAAGCCGTAAACGTTGTCTAGTTCCCCTTCCCCCTGAAGCAGGTTGTAGCGAATTTCACTGGCTTGAATGTATTGATTGCCCCGTTGAAAACGCACGGAACCCCGGGCCCAAAGCACCCTGCTGCTGGTGTCGTATTCGAGCCGATCGGCCTGCAATCTGCCGCCTGCTAGCAGCACCACCACGTTGCCGGTGGCAACAAATCGCTCTAATTGATTGTCGTAACCCTGTTGATCAGCCTCTAGCTCAAGTTCAAGGGGTGCAAGCTGTTGTGATTTATTTGTTTCCTGGGCGCGGCAAACTGATGCAGTTGCAACGCTGAGCAGCAGGGCGATGGCGGCAGGCACCAGGCTGTGGGCGTTAAATCGCGCTCTCAATCCTGGCCAGCTTCAGGGGCGGCGATCCTGCCACGCCATCCCAGCCAAATCATTCTTCTAGGTCCTTTCTGCTGGGTGTCCGGCTTGGGTCGCTGGCTAGAAAACCAAACACAAAGATGCCGATGAAGAAGAAAACAACCGAGTAAACAGAAATCTTGAGGGCGAGCATGGTCCAGCCGGAAAGGACAGGTATTGGTGCCGCACCCAACGCGGCTGGTCCATCCTATGGGCCACATGCGCGGCTACGGATGGAAATGGGCCTTGAAGAGCTGCTTAAGGGGTGGATTGAAACGTTTGCCCCTCTGCGGGAGTTGGATCTAATGCCCCTTTTGCGGCGGGAGAACGGTAGCCCAGGCCAGCATCACCCCTGGGGGAAACTGCATCGAGCCGATTGGGAAGCGCGCGGTTTAGTGATTTGGCCCCGGGGGGGCCAAATAATCAAATTGCAACATTGCTTGCGCTGCCCTGGGGCTTGGCTAGGCGAAAAACCTTGGGGTGAAGCCCGATTAGCCCTGCGCTGGTGGGCAGAAACGGCGGCCTTGAGGGTGGATGGCAAAACCGTGGTGCAGGGAGATTTGTTTGATAACGCCTGCCGCTGGCAGCTGCCGCAGCGGTTTTGGCAGGGGGAAGCCCTGAATCTGGAACTTGAATTAAGTAGCCCCAGCCACGATGAAGGCGCCTTGATCCTGGCCCGGCTAGAGCGGGAACCAGAGCAGCCGGCTGATCCCAATGGCCTGCTGCTGTTAACAAAGTTGCGCCTGTTGCAACAGGATTTAAGTCGGCTAGAGAAGCTGCTGCCCGCGGCTCAACTCAAAGCCCTGGCGGATGCCCTTGCGGCAGAACCAAACCTTGCCAATCAAGAATTTCTGAGCGCTCAACTGGCCCAGCTGCCAAAACCAGCGGCGCTGCAATTACTGAGCCATGCCCACCTCGATCTGGCCTGGTTATGGCCTGTGGCTGAAACATGGCAGGCGGCGGAACGCACCTTCAGATCGGTGTTGGGCCTGATGAAAAGCCACCCCGAGCTTTGTTTTGGCCATTCCACCCCGGCTTTGTATCACTGGTTGAGCCAGCATCGGCCGCAGCTATTTGCTGCCATCCGCCAGGCGATGGCAGCAGGGCGCTGGGAACCGCTGAATGGGCCATGGGTGGAAACCGATTGCACCCTGGTGGGCTCCGCTTCCCTGTTGCGTCAATTTGAAGAAGGCCAGGCCTATAGCCGCGCAAGCTTTCCTGAATGGGAGCACAAATTGGCTTGGCTGCCAGACAGTTTTGGCTTCAGCCATGGCCTAGTGGAGGTTTGCGCTGCCACTGGGGTGCAGTGGTTTCTTAGCCATAAGTTGTTTTGGAATGCCACTAATCCCTTCCCCCACCGGCTATTTCGCTGGCGCCACCAAAGCGGCAGCAGCGTTTTAGCGCTAATGAGTGCAGCGATCGGCACTAATGCCGATCCCCTGGCGATGGCCAACTACAGCCGCCAA
>MWMJ01000006.1:0-45163 GCA_002151525.1 Synechococcus sp. Lanier
GGTGGATGACCCTTGGCATGCCTGTTTCTCAGCCAGCTACCGACGCTACCGCTACACAATTTTAAATAGCAGGCGACCCAACTTGTTTCTGGCCCCCTTTAGTTGGCATCGATACCAATGGCAACTGGAAGCAGAACCGATGGCCAGGGCCTTGAATGAACTTGTTGGCACCCACAACTTTGCAGCCTTTCAAAAGGCCGGGAGCTCTAGGAGCCACAGCCAAACCACCGTAGAGGAGGTGGATTTGCAACGGGAGGGTGACATTCTCAGCATCGAAATCCAAGCCACAGGCTTTTTATATGGAATGGTTCGGTTACTGATGGGTCAATTGGTGGCGGTTGGTGAGGGTCGCCTCAGTGAAGCCTGCTTTCGTAAGCGCTGGCAGGAATGCCAACGTCAGGAAGTGAAGGAAGCCGCTCCCCCCCAGGGGCTTTGCCTCCTTAGGGTTGGTTACCCGCAGCCAATATTTCCCTTGGCTGCGTGGTACGATTGTCTACCGCGGTATCGGCTGGAGACTTCCGAACCGCCGCCTGTTGCCAGGCTCAAATCAAGCTCCTTATCCACCAGATCCTGCATAGCAGGGCAAACCCCGTGATTCCGGCCTGCCGGCGCGATGAACAAAACAGTAGTCCCCTCCATTGCATCCCTCGAACGCCACTGGTATGTGGTTGACGCGGAAAATAAGTGCCTCGGCCGCCTCGCCAGTGAGGTAGCCCAGGTATTGCGCGGCAAAAACAAGCCCACCTTCACGCCTCACCTGGATGCTGGTGATTTCGTGATAGTGATCAACGCCGAGAAGGTGAAGGTTACAGGCAATAAATCCAGCCAAAAGGTATACCGCCGCCATTCCGGCAGGCCCGGTGGCATGAAGGTGGAAACCTTCTCTGCCCTCCAAGGGCGCATTCCTGAAAGGATTGTTGAAACAGCGATTAAAGGAATGCTTCCTCACAACGCCTTAGGCCGTCAGTTGTTTCGCAAACTGAAGGTTTATAAGGGCACTGACCACCCCCACGCTGCCCAGTTACCAAAACCCCTTGAACTCAATCCCGCCGCAACCCTCAAATGACATTAAGCAATAAGCCAGTTGTGTATTGGGGCACAGGGCGCCGCAAAACCGCAGTTGCCCGTGTGCGGGTAGTTCCTGGCAGTGGCACCATCACCATCAATGGCCGCCCCGGGGATAACTACCTCAACTACAACCCCACCTACATCAGTTCCGTTCGTGCACCGTTGGAAACCCTTGGCCTGGCTAAGGAATACGACATTCTGGTGAATGTTCGTGGCGGCGGTTTAACCGGCCAAGCCGATGCCATCAAGCAGGGGGCGGCCAGGGCCTTGTGCGATCTGTCTCCAGACAATCGCAAACCACTTAAAAGTGAAGGTCACCTCAGCCGTGATCCTCGCGCCAAAGAACGTCGTAAATACGGCCTGAAGAAAGCCCGTAAAGCACCTCAATTCTCCAAACGCTAAACACAGCCATGCCAAAGGCCGATATTCATCCAACCTGGTATCCAGATGCCAAGGTGATCTGCAACGGAGAGGTGGTTATGACCACAGGCTCCACTTCTCCTGAACTACATGTGGATGTGTGGAGCGGCAACCACCCCTTCTACACCGGTACCCAAAAGATCCTTGACACCGAAGGCCGCGTTGATCGCTTTATGCGTAAATACGGCATGGGCGGCGTTAATGATGCGCCAAAAGAAACCTGATCACATCCTGAGTTAAGCCTGTTTTGGACAGCTCCTTCGTGACCGATCGGCTCGAAGCCACCTGTCGCACCTTTGAAGCCCTTGAACGCCAACTGGCTGATCCCAGCGTGGCGGCTGATCCACAGCAACTACTAAAACTTGCAAGGGAGCGTTCCAAGCTGGAACCCCTGGTGCTTGATTACCACCAACTGCAAAACATCACCAAGCAAAGCCTGCAGGCAAGAGAAATGCTGCGGGAATCAAGGGGTGATGCCGAAATGGAATTACTGGCCCAAGAAGAAATTCAAAATTTAGAAACAGATCGTTTATTACTTGAAGAGAAACTACGCCTAGCACTATTACCAAGCGATCCCCGCGATGAACGCAGTGTGATGCTTGAAATTAGGGCTGGTGCCGGCGGTGATGAAGCTGCCCTATGGGCAGGTGATCTAGCCAGGATGTATGAACGCTTTGCACAAACAGAAGGCTGGCAGGTGCAACCTGTGAGCACTTCAGAGGCAGAACTTGGTGGCTTTAAAGAACTTATTTTGGCAATTCGTGGCGATGGGGTATTTAGCCAGCTGAAATATGAAGCCGGTGTTCATAGGGTGCAACGGGTGCCAGCTACTGAATCCCAAGGCAGGGTACACACATCAACCGCCACCGTTGCTGTAATGCCAGAGGCAGATCCTGTTGATGTTCAACTAGACCCTAAAGATTTGGAAATAAGCACCGCCCGCTCCGGTGGTGCTGGCGGCCAAAATGTAAATAAAGTAGAAACTGCCATCGACCTATTTCATAAACCAAGCGGCATCAGAGTATTTTGCACCCAAGAGCGTTCTCAAATGCAAAATAGAGAGCGGGCCTTAGAAATATTAAGGGCTAAATTATTAGCTTTGGAGATGGAAGCAGCTGCAAATGCTGAAAGCTCTGCCCGTAGGGCCCAAGTTGGTAGTGGCGATCGCAGTGAAAAAATCCGCACCTACAACTACAAAGACAACCGCACTACCGACCATCGCTTGGGACGTAATTTTCCATTAGAAACAGTGCTTCAGGGTCAACTAGCTGAAGTTATTGGCGCCTGCATTCATGCCGATCAACAAAAACGGTTAGAAGAACTTGCCCACAATCACAATTAACTTAAGCACCGATCACATATTTACGCCATTCTTCTCTACGGCCATTGCGTATTTGGCGGGTTGCTTCGAAATAGAGAGTGCTCACCGGCCGGCGCGGCACTGAGCCCATAGGCATGTCTGCTTCCTTCGGGGTGCGGCTGCCTTTTCTTACATTGCAACGGATGCAAGCAGTTATCACATTTTCCCAAGTGTCTTGACCGCCGCGACTGCGGGGGATTACATGATCGATTGATAATTGCTCACCTTTATATCCACAATATTGACAGGTGTGGTGATCGCGTTGGAAAACATTGCGGCGTGTAAGTGGTAATTCCTTAAAGGGAACTCGCACAAATTGCCTTAATCGAATAACCGTGGGGGATAAAAAGTCTTGGCGCAGGGTTCTCCGTTCATGCTCGAGACCCTCCGCCTTTCCCTTAAGCACCATCACCACCGCCCTGCGCCAACTGGTGATATTTAGCGGCTCGTAGGACGCATTGAGAACGAGAACGTGGCCCACGCAATGCGCCCTGGGTGCGTTCATGCTAACGAAACATCGACCCCCATCAATGTCGCTCGTGATGCATGGTCCCCAGCAACGGGCCTGGGTGGAAATCAACCGGGATGCGATCACTCAAAACACAAGCCGCATAATCGCCTCGCTAGCAGCTGATTGCCAGTTGATGGCAGTGGTTAAAGCCGATGGCTATGGCCATGGGGCAGTAACAGTGGCCCAGGCGGCCCTTAAAGGTGGTGCCAGCAGCTTTGGCGTTGCAACCCTCGCCGAGGCCATTGAACTGCGTCAAGCCGGTATCAAGCAGCCTGTATTGGTGCTGGGCAATCTGCTGGAGCCCGAGGAATTTCGCTGTTGCCTCTATTGGCAATTGATGCCCACCATCAGCTGCCTACGCCAAGCGCAGGTAGCGAACCAGGTGGCAGCAACAGCAGGCACGGCCCTTGCCGTTCAACTCAAGCTTGATACGGGCATGGCCCGTCTTGGCGCCCCATGGCAGGAGGGGGCGGATTTATGGCAAGCCCTAGGCGCCATGGCTGATCTGGAAGTGCATGGTTTGTATTCCCATCTGGCTAATGCTGATCAAGCCGGCAGCAGCCAAACCGATTTACAAAAGCAACGCTTTGAGCGGGTTTTAAAACAGCTAGGCAACATTCAACAAAGGCCTGGTTTTTGCCACCTGGCTAATTCGGCCGCCACCTTGGCTGATCGCAGCTTGCACTACAACCTGGTGCGGGTTGGGCTTGCGATCTATGGCCATGCACCCGCTGCCCACCTAAGCCAGAAACTAAACCTGCAAGCTGCGATGAGTGTGCGGGCTCGGGTAACCCTGATCAGGGAAGTGCCAAGCGGTGTTGGGGTGAGCTATGGCCATCGCTTCATTACAAAACGCCCTAGTCGCCTGGCCGTTTTAGGCATTGGCTATGCCGATGGTGTGGCCCGTTTGCTATCTGGACGCATGCATGTAATGGCCAAAGGCCAACGCCTACCCCAAGTTGGCAACATCACCATGGATCAAATGGTGATTGATGCCACCGACCTACCCAGCCTGCAGGAGGGGGAGGTGGTAACCCTGCTGGGGCAGGGGGAAAACGACCAGATCGGCCCTGAAATTTGGAGTGAAGCCTGTGGCACAATTCCATGGGAAATACTTTGCAGCTTTAATCACCGCCTACCGCGGCTGCCCTCCAGCCAGGAGCACTGATAAACTGCAAATACCGCTGGAGAGGTGGCTGAGCGGTTGAAAGCGGCTCCCTGCTAAGGAGTTACAGGGGGCAACTCTTGTCGAGGGTTCGAATCCCTCCCTCTCCGTTCCCACTAAAAAAACCTAAGGCAGATTTATCTCTTTAGGGATTCACTGAGCCTGCGCGCCAAAGCAGGCAAAAATTGGTTATCCGCCGCCCAACTGCTGCCTTCACTAAAGGCAACCAGCAGAAATGGAACACAATCTGGCACTTCGCAATAGGCAGCATCATGGCGCGCTTTGCTCATCCACCCGGCTTTGCTCCACAGGCAACTGCCTTCAGCTAAGCCTTCACCCAAAAAACCATCCACTTGATTTTCGGGATCTCTGAGGCGTTCAGATTTATCAAGGCTGCGGCTCAAAGCAGCACGAATTCGGGCACTCGCTAATGGTGATTGCCAAGCGCCAGCGATCACCCCATGCAATAAACGAGCCGTTACATCTGTATTGAGGCGGTTGCGATTTTCTTTATTGCTGCCATAAAACTGTTGTTCGCGGCCGTAGGGGCCATCGGTCCAGGTTTTTTGACAAACATTGCAACCCTCCCATTCCGGCCATGCCAAGCCCTCAAACCATTGATTGATTAGTTGGCGCTGGCGGACCCAACTATTGAATGGATCAGCTGGTAACTCCGAGCCGCTGCTGGTGCCTGTGAGTAGGTCAACCACAAGGGAAGTGGCATCGTTGCTGGAATCACGCAACATCGCCCCAAAGGCACGGCGTAATTCAGCGCCTTCCAGCAATAGATCCCGGGCCAACCAACTTTCAACAGCAGCGGCATAAAAAAGCTTCACCACACTTGCTGGGTAGCGAAGCTGCCGGCCAAGGTGGCTGGCTCCAGCCTGGGGCATTTGCCAAAAATCCGCCTCGCTTATGGAAGCTGCTAAATCAAGGGGAGAGCTGGAATAAACCAACCAAGTAACACTCAGTTCACTGAGATCACCAGGGGTTTGTTCTGTTAGCTCAGCCAAATTGGCCGTCAGCAGTTCCCCCAGATTTGGATCCTGGCTGTAGAACGCCATTGCATCAGCACACCGCAATGGCGACCCTAAGCGCCCTGCCCGAAAACCTTGCGGCAACGCCAGAGCTGCTGCTGCCCCTCAGCCGCTGGCAATTAACTCTCCCCTTAAACCTCTACAGCTCCCCAAGGGGCATGGGTTTAGCAACCCAGGCATGGCCAGGCCGCCGCTTGCAGTTGCTGGCGGAACCAGCCCAACTGAAGCGCCGCCTGGTGCAACTGGCAGAAGATGGCTATCGCGGCTGGATTGATCCCCAGCAATTGCTTGGCAATGGGGTTAGCTGCCCGGCCCATCGCCCCAGGCTTCTTGATGCAGCTGCAATTGATGCCTTGATGCCTCAATTGCTCACAAATGCAAAGGCGGCAATGGCTGTGCCAAACAATTACCTATGGGGAGGCAGTCTTGGCCCCAATTTTGATTGTTCAGGCATTGTTCAACGTTTATTTGCCGATCTCGGTGTTTGGATTCCAAGGGACGCCTATCAACAGGAACGCTTTTGCCAAGCCATAGCTGTTAATTCAAATTGCTTAAGCCTCCTAAAACCAGGTGATCTGATCTTTTTTGGCAGCCCCCAACGCTGCAGCCATGTGGGTTTGCACCTGGGCGAGGGCAGATACCTGCACAGCTCTGGGGCCAGCCATGGCCGCAATGGCATCGGCATCGATGCGTTATGGGCTAGCGATAAGCACCCTGTTGCCTGCCATTACAGGGCTGAATTACGGGGTGCTGGCAGAGTGCAGCGCTGCCACGATGGCAGCCATCTCCCCTGAACATCCGCCGGCCGTGACCATTTCCGTGGTGATACCCCTTTTCAATGAAGAGGAGAGCCTGCCCCTACTAGTTGCCCAATTGCTTGGCACCATGCGGGGTTTTGGCGAACCATTTGAACTGGTTTTAGTAGACGACGGCTCCAGCGATGGCACCGCAAAAGTTCTAAGCCAACTAAGCAAAACCACCCCTGAATTGGTGGCTGTCTTACTGCGGCGCAACTATGGCCAAACGGCGGCAATGGCTGCTGGTTTTGATGCAAGCCAAGGGGAAGAGATCGTCACCCTTGATGGTGATCTTCAAAACGACCCAGCCGATATCCCACTGATGTTGAGGAAATTACGTGAGGGTTTTGATCTGGTGAGCGGCTGGCGCCATCAACGTCAAGATGCTGCCATTAGCCGCCTACTGCCATCAAAACTGGCTAACCGATTGATTGCTTCCGTTACCGACGTGCGGCTCCACGACTACGGCTGCTCCCTAAAGGCCTATCGCCGTGAAGTGTTAGCCGACATGAATCTCTACGGTGAATTGCATCGCTTTCTGCCGGCCCTGGCCTCAATTGAAGGGGCTCGGATTACCGAACTAAAGGTGAACCATCAACCTCGCCGTTATGGCAAAAGCAAATACGGCATCGATAGAACCTTTCGGGTGCTGATGGATTTGCTCACGGTGTGGTTCATGAAGCGCTTCCTCACAAGGCCCATGCATGTGTTTGGCTTCTGGGGATTGCTTGCAATCGCAGCAGGAAGCCTCATGGGTGTGGTGTTGGTGGCCGAAAAGCTCTTGGGCAACAACATTGGCAACCGCCCCCTGCTCACCCTTTGCGTTTTGCTACTGGTGGCAGGGGTGCAACTTTTCTGCTTTGGCCTACTGGGAGAACTAATGATGCGCACCTACCACGAAAGCCAAGGACGCCCCATTTATCGGATTAGAGCCACCTTGAGGGGTGCCGCAGGTTGAACTTTTATGACGCCCATGGCAAGCGAGCGAACCTGGGCAATAGAGCTCCGTACAGTCCGATGGCTGGAGCCTCGGCTCCTGATGTCCTGACAGGTGTTTTCAACCAATGACGGGAGAATTTGCCGCAGCCTGGATGCCCTCAGTGTTCATTCCACTGGTGGGAATCGGCTTGCCTGCAGTGGTTATGGCTCTGCTTTTCAATGTGATTGAGGCTCGCGACTGAGATGACTGTTACCCCCGTGGCCGACCCCTGCGTCGGCAATCTGGCCACACCGGTAAATAGCAGCTGGTTCACGAAGGCCTTCCTGAATGCCCTGCCTGCCTATCGCCCTTCCCTTTCCCCTAACCGTAGGGGCTTGGAAGTGGGAATGGCCCATGGCTTCTTCCTCTACGGACCCTTCAGCATCTGCGGCCCACTCCGCAACACCGATTACGCCGCCACCGCTGGTTTACTGGCCGCGGTTGGTTTGGTTTCAATCCTCACGGTTTGCCTTTCCATCTACGGTACGGCCGGCAGGGGACCAAACGTGCAGCCCCCTGATGCCACGATTGACAATCCCCCCGCAGACCTGTTCACCAAAGCGGGTTGGGCGGAATTTGCCAGTGGTTTTTGGCTAGGCGGCTGCGGTGGTGCTGCCTTTGCTTGGTTCCTAGCTGGCACCACCTTGGTTTCACCTCTGGTGAATATTGCTGGTGGTGTTTGGAGCGTGGGTTAAGCAAAAACTGACAAGATCGGTTAACCACCGCAGGCATTCCTGCTGATGTCGGTTTCTGATCCGTTTTTAAAGCGACCGCTGCTCACCTTGGTGCTCAGCGTGCTCGTAGTGCTTGCTGGGTTTGTGAGCCTTTTGGGCATGCAGGTGGAAAACCTGCCCCCCATCGCCCCCAGCAAAGTAACCGTTAGGGCCAATTACCCCGGCGCTGGCGCTGAGGTGGTGGAGCAGGGTGTAACAACCCTGCTGGAACGCCAGCTGAACAGCTTGGAGCGGCTTGAATCGATTCGCTCCTCCAGCACCGCCAATGGGGCAAGTGTTGAGCTCACTTTTAGTGAGGGCGTTGCAGATGATCGCCGCAGCTCAGAACTAAATCAAATTAATGTTCAAAACGAAGCAAACCTCGTTACACGCCAATTACCGCAATCGGTAATTCGCCAAGGTTTGCAGGTGAGGCGCACCAGCACCGATTTGCTCATGGTGCTTAGTTTTAGCGATAAAAGTAAAATATATAGCCAGCAATTCATCAGTAGCTGGGTAGATCGCTACCTGCGCGACCCCCTATTAAGGCTTCCAGGAATTGGCGAAGTTACACTCACCGGCAGCGGTAATCTTGCCTATCGGCTCTGGCTTAATCCACAACAATTAAATCGCTACCGCCTCACAATTAACGATGTTAGCGCCGCATTACAAAAAGAAAATGTATTAGCAGCACTAGGGCAGGTGGGTGATGCCCCAAGCCCTGATCGCCAGCAATACAACCTCCCCCTGCGCATGGAGGGCCGCCTGCGCAGCCAAGCCGAACTCGAAAATCTAATCGTTGCTCCCTTGGCTGATGGCAATAGCGTTAGGTTGAAGGATTTAGGCAGAGTTAGCCTCGGCGATGAGAACTACAGCAGCAGCGCCCGCAACTTAAAAGGTGAGGCAACCGTTGCCCTTTCCATATATCAAAGGGATGGCAGCAACGCCCTGGAATTAAGTAAAGCGGTGCAACAACTTTTAGATCAAGTGCGGGCTGATGTGCCGCCAGGGCTTCAGATCCAAACGATCGTAGATGTGGCAGATAACGTTCGCGAAAATATCCATCATGCCGTTGATGCCCTAAGGGATGCGGTGCTACTTGTGTTTTTAGTTTTACTATTAGGCTTAGGGAATTGGCGCCTAGCCGTGATAACAGCCATCGCAGTTCCGGTTTCATTATTTGGCAGCTTTATTTTATTGCGGGGCATGGATGGCTCTATAAACACACTCACCCTATTCGGCCTTGTTTTAGCATCCGGGGTGGTAGTTGATGATGCAATCGTTGTTAGCGAAGACATTGGCAGACGCATCGATCAAGGGGAGACTCCAAGCCAAGCGGCAGCTAATGCGATGCATGAACTTAGCGGTGCCGTAATTGCCACATCACTGGTTTTAGTTGTTGTATTTTTGCCGGTATTACTAATGCCTGGCTCCATAGGAAAATTATATCAACCGATCGCGGTGGTAATTGGCAGTTCAATTTTAATCTCAATGCTCAACGCACTCACTTTCACACCAGTTGCATCTACGCTAATACTTACACAAAAATTTGGGGCAGCCCCCAAACAACTTCTACCTGTACAAAATTTCATAAAACGCTGCGAAAACTGGCTGCTTAATTTACAAAATCCATACCAGAAAGCATTGGAATTCGCCTTGAAACAGCGGCGTTTTGTTGTTATTGGTTTATTTGCGGGCCTGCTAATTACCGGCATAGGCATTAAGAGTATTCCCACTGGTTTCATTCCCCAAGAAGACGACGGTCAAATTCGTGGTGTGCTTGTTCTGCCTGAAGGTGCTTCTCTAAAACGCACGGAAAAAGCGATGGAGCAAATCCGCAAAGTAGTTGAGAAAGAACCATTAATACGCGTTGGTAATTTCTATGCAGGCCGTTCATTTGGTGATAGCGCTGCAAATAAAGGTGTATTTTTTCTACGGCTACAGCCATTGGATAAAAGGGGCTACGGCAAAGAACAAAGCACGGCTGCGGTTATTGAGAAACTAAATCTGCCCCTACGCAAAGCGTTAAAGGGAAGCGGCCGGGTAAATCTCAGCCAGCCACCGCCGGTGCGTGGATTTGGATCAGAGGGTGGGCTTGAACTCGAATTATTGGATGTGAGTGCAGGCGGCCTAAGCCTTGGCGCCTTTGGTGAGGAGGCGCAAGACTTTATCCGCAAAGCGGAAGCCACTGGCAAATTTGAAAGGGTAAGCACTCGATTTAATCCAGATTCACCCGCCTTACAGGTGGTGCCTAATCGCGAGAGAATGGCTGCAGTTGGTGTGAATCTGCAAGATCTGGTGGCGGTGTTGGGCGAAAGTTTTGGCAGCAGTTATGTGAACGACACCTTTGGAGACGGCAGGGTGCGCCGCATTCTGATTCAGTTGGAAGCTGAAGACCGCAGCAAACCAGAGGATGTGCTGCGTTTAATGGTGCGCAATGGTAAGGGTGAATTAATCCCGGTTTCCAGCTTGGTACGCCTTGAGCAGGCCTATGGACCCACCAGCATCAACCACAGCGAACAAAGCCGTTCCATAGCAATCCAAGCCTTGCCCAAAGCAGGCATAAGTAGTGGTCAAGCAATTGAACTGTTGCAACAGGTGCAGGCCCAGCGGAATAGCCCCATCACTGAATTGAACTTCACAGGTCTTACCCGGGAAGAACAAAAAGCCAGTGGCAGCACCTGGGGTTTATTTGGGCTTGGTTTAGTAGTGGTGTATTTACTGCTGGCAGCGCTTTATGAAAGTGCAATCGATCCATTGGTGATTCTAATCACCGTCCCTTTGGGTTTACTTGGCGTGGTGATTGGGCTTGCCAGCAGGGGATTTTTTCTTGATGTGTATGGCCAAGTGGGAATTTTGGTGCTGATCAGCCTCGCGGCAAAAAACGGGATTTTGATCGTTGAATTTGCCAATCAAAAGCTGCGTGAGGGCAAAGCAGTGGGAGTGGCAATTAGGGAAGCAGCTTCCTTGAGATTACGGCCAATTCTGCTCACTGCGGTGGCTTCACTGGCAGGTTTCTTACCACTTGTGCTTGCCAGAGGCGCAGGGGCTGCCAGCAGGGCAAGCATTGGAACCGTGGTTTTTAGCGGTTTGCTTGTTTCCACAAGCTTAAGTTTATTTGTACTGCCGGTGATCTATGAAATTGTTAAACAGTGGGAGCTGAGGGGCAAAAAAAATACTGGTTAAGAAATGGTTTAGACGGTCTTTAATTTGGCAAGATCAAGTTAGATAGCTCCAAGCAAATGAAAGCACTAAAAAAACTGCCTGATCACTTGAAATTTGAAGAAAGTACCCTGCGGGCTGCCGCTTCGGTTCTATTCAGACGCCTTATTGGCGATGGGATGAAGCCAGAGGAGGCCGCGAGCTTAATTTGCGATCAGCTCAAGCAGCATTTAATCAATGAACATAAAACTGATATGGAATGCCTAAATAAATAAAAGATGCTGAAAATGCTGAAAAACAGATAAAAATAAAGACATAAAAAAGCCTCCGCCGCAGCGGAGGCTTTAAATCAATCAGAATGATTAATCAGAATAGTAGTAGCAACTAGCCAAACTTGCTTGCAGTTGATGCAATCAAGAATGCAGCGTAGGTGAGGATATAACCAATTGTGAAATGAGCCAAACCAACCACCCGAGCCTGCACGATAGATAGGGCTACGGGCTTATCACGCCAGCCCACCAAGTTGGCGAGGGGAGTGCGTTGATGGGCCCAAACGATGGTTTCAATCAGCTCCTGCCAATAACCACGCCAAGAGATCAGGAACATGAAACCGGTTGCCCACACAAGGTGACCAAACAGGAACATCCAAGCCCAAACGGCGAGATTATTTGAACCCATGGGGTTGTAGCCATTGATCAACTGGGAGCTATTCAGCCACAGGTAATCACGGAACCATCCCATCAGATAGGTGCTTGATTCATTGAACTGGGCCACATTTCCCTGCCAAATAGCAAGGTGTTTCCAGTGCCAATAGAAAGTAACCCAACCAACGGTATTCAAAGCCCAGAAAACAGCTAGATAGAAGGAATCCCAGGCTGAGATGTCGCAGGTGCCGCCACGGCCGGGGCCATCACAGGGGAAGGAATAGCCGAAGTCCTTTTTGTCGGGCATCAGCTTGGAACCCCTGGCATCAAGGGCACCCTTCACAAGGATGAGAGTTGTGGTGTGAAGTCCGAGGGCAATTGCGTGGTGCACAAGGAAATCACCAGGGCCGATCGGTAGGAACAGATCGGTATTAGGTGAGTTGATTGCATTCATCCAACCACCCATGTAGGCCGCATTTGCATGGCTGGCGGCGCTGCCCGCATTAGAGAGCAGCACATCCATGCCATACATGGCCTTACCGGAAGCAGCCTGCACAAACTGGGCGAAAACCGGCTCCACCAAGATCTGCTTTTCAGGGGTACCGAAGGCAACTACTACGTCGTTATGAACGTAGAGGCCAAGGGTATGGAAACCAAGGAAAAGAGATACCCAGCTGAGGTGACTAATGATTGCTTCCTTGTGATCAAGCATCCGAGCCAGAACATTGTTCTTATTGGCTTCAGGGTCGTAATCACGAATGAAGAAGATCGCACCGTGGGCAAAGGCACCGCACATCAAGAAGATGGCGATGTATTGGTGATGTGTATAAAGGGCTGCCTGGGTTGTGTAGTCCCTCGCGATGAAGGCATAGGAGGGCATGGCATACATGTGTTGCGCCACCAAACTGGTGATCACACCTAGGGATGCCAAGGCCAAACCAAGCTGGAAGTGCAGCGAGTTATTAATCGTGTCGTAGAGGCCCTTGTGGCCGGCGCCCAAGTTGCCTGGGGTGCCCTGGGGGGGATTGTGGGCTTCAAGAATTTCGCGAATCGAATGACCGATGCCGAAATTGGTGCGGTACATGTGGCCAGCGATCACAAAGATGCAACCGATCGCCAAATGGTGGTGGGCGATATCAGTGAGCCACAGGGCTTCACTCTGGGGGTGAAAACCACCGAGGAAGGTGAGGATCGCTGTGCCAGCGCCTTCGGAACTACCGAAGATTTGGTTCATGCCATCTGGATTTTCGGCATAAACACCCCAATTACCGGTGAAGAAGGGTCCAAGACCGGCTGGGTGGGGAAGCGTGGTGAGGAAGTTATCCCAGCCAACATGTTGGCCGCGGGCTTCTGGAATGGCCACGTGAACCAGGTGACCGGTCCAGGCGATTGAACTAAAGCCAAACAACACAGCAAGGTGGTGATTGAGCCTTGATTCAGCGTTTTTAAACCACGCCAAGGAGGGGCGGAATTTTGGCTGGAGATGGAGCCAACCGGCAAATAAAGCCCAAGCCGAGAGGATCATCATGAAGATGGAACCTTGATACAGCTCGGCATTGCTGCGCATTCCAATGGTGTACCACCAGTGGTACAAACCGGAATAGGCGATGTTTACCGGGGATGAAGCACCCGCTTGGGTAAAGGCATCGATGGCGCCTTGACCGAAGTGGGGATCCCAAATCGCATGGGCGATGGGACGGATATGCAGGGGATCTGTAACCCACTGCTCAAAGTTGCCTTGCCAGGCGATATGGAACAGGTTTCCCGACACCCAGAGGCCAATGATGGCCAAATGTCCGAAGTGGGTGGAGAAGAGCTTTTGGTAAAGCTTCTCCTCGGTCATGCCGTCGTGGCTCTCGAAATCGTGAGCCGTGGCAATGCCGTACCAAATGCGGCGGGTGGTGGGGTCCTGGGCCAGACCCTGGCTAAACGAAGGAAATTTCGTTGCCATTGGATGAGGTCAGAAGGGGGTAAGTCAGCCCACCGCGATGATGCGGGCCAAGAAGAACGACCAAGTGGTAACGATGCCACCTAACAAGTAGTGGGCAACGCCAACCGCACGGCCTTGAAGAATGCTCAGGGCACGGGGCTGGATAGCCGGAGCAACCTTGAGCTTGTTGTGAGCCCAAACGATGGACTCAATCAATTCCTGCCAATAGCCGCGGCCGCTGAACAGGAACATCAGGCTGAATGCCCAGATGAAGTGGGCGCCCAGGAACATCAGGCCATAGGCACTGGTGGCTGAGCCGTAGCTGTTGATCACCTGGGAGGCTTGGGCCCACAGGAAATCACGCAACCAGCCATTAATGGTGAGGGCACTTTGGGCAAAGTTTCCGTTGGTGATGTGCTGAATGGTGCCGTTTGCATTAACGGTTCCCCAAACGTCGCTTTGCATCTTCCAAGAGAAGTGGAAGATCACGATCGAGAGGGAGTTGTACATCCAGAACAGGCCAAGGAACACATGGTCCCAACCTGAAACCTGACAGGTGCCGCCACGGCCGGGGCCATCGCAGGGGAAGGCAAAACCGAGGTTCGCTTTGTCTGGTACCAAGCGTGAACTACGGCTATAGAGCACGCCCTTAAGCAGGATCAACACCGTCACGTGAATTGTGAAGGCGTGGATGTGGTGCACCATGAAATCAGCGGTGCCTAGGGGGATTGGCCCCACAGCAATCTTGTTGCCCACCGCTATCACCGAGCCATTGAAAACTTCGCTCACGCTGGCAAGGGCGTTGGGGGCTGTGGTGCCCGCTGCTGCCGCATGCAGGCCTTGAATCCACTGGGCAAATACCGGACGCAGCTGAATTGCTGAATCACTAAACATGTCTTGGGGACGCCCCAAAGCACGCATGGTGTCGTTGTGGATATACAAGCCAAAGCTATGGAAGCCCAACCAGATGCACACCCAATTGAGGTGGCTGATCAGGGCATCACGGGCCTTGAGTACCCGATCAAGCACGTTGTCCACATGCTTGGCGGGGTCGTAGTCGCGCACCATGGCGATGGAAGCATGGGCCCCAGCACCAACGATCAAGAAACCACCAATCCACATGTGGTGGGTAAATATCGAAAGCTGCGTTGGGTAATCGATACCTATGTATGGATATGGAGGCATCGCATACATGTGCTGGGCAACGATGATGGTTAAAGAACCAAGCATCGCCAAGTTCACAGCCAACTGGGCATGCCAGGAGTTGGTCATGAACTCAAACAAACCATCATGACCACGGCTAGCTGGGAACAGCAGGGGATCACCCTTTTGGCCCTCAAGGATCTCCTTGATGCTGTGGCCAATGCCCCAGTTGGTTCTATACATGTGGCCAGCAACGATGAACAGAACCGCAATCGCCAAGTGGTGATGGGCGATGTCTGTCATCCAGAGGCTGCCGGTTACAGGATTCAGGCCACCCTTAAAGGTGAGGAAATCGCTGTAGGCAGCCCAGTTACCGGTAAAGAAAGCACCGATGCCCTCCTTAATACCGGGATACAACTGACCCAACAAATCCTGATTTAGGAAAGCGTGGGGCAGGGGAATATCAGCCACTGAGGCAATGGTTTTGCCATCAAGACTGAGGGGTTGCCCCGCATCGATGGCATCCATCAACAGGGTGGTGGGCAGGGACACATGAATCAGGTGTCCTGTCCAGGACAGGGATCCCAACCCAAGCAAACCAGCCAAGTGGTGGTTGAGCATCGACTCAACGTTTTGGAACCACTCCAGCTTTGGTGCTGCCTTGTGGTAATGGAAAACGCCTGCATTGAGCATCAGGCCAGCCATCACAAGAGCGCCAATGGCGGTAGCCAGAAGCTGGGTTTCATTGGTGAAACCCCAGGCGCGCCAAACATGGAAAAGGCCGGAGGTCATCTGGATGCCGTGGAATCCAGCACCCATGTCGCCGTTAAGGATCTCCTGGCCAAAAATCGGCCAAACCACCTGGGCACTCGGTTTGACGTGCAGGGGATCGGCTAACCAGCCGGAGTAGTTAGAGAAACGCGCTCCGTGGAAGAAGGCGCCGCTCAACCAAATAAAGATCACGGCCAAGTGGCCGAAGTGAGCGCTGAAGATCTTGCGGGAAACCTCTTCAAGATCACTGGTGTGACTGTCGAAGTCGTGAGCGCGAGAGTGGAGGTTCCAAATCCAGGTTGTGGTTTTGGGGCCTTTAGCAAGGGCTCGATCGAAATGTCCGGGCTTGCCGAGCGTGTCGAAATCGACAGGTACGGGGTTCCGGTCGACCATTGCCTTCGCTTTACTCCCACGTTCTGGTGGGCTGATGGTCATCGAGACGTTCCTCGAGGGTTGGGGTCGGAGGCCAAGGGGAAAAACCCAAGGCCGCTGGGGCACAAAATCCCAGAAAAAACAAGGGCAAAACCCCTGCTAGCACTGGGTAACGGGCCCCAGCTTGGGGGACCGCTTTTTTGAGTATACGCATCAAAAGCGGCCTGTTTGCAATGCAGTTACAAAGGTTCAATCCCTGTGGGGGACAGGGGTTTTTGCTAAGCAAAATAACAATAAAAAGCTTTTATTTTTTGGAGTTGATAAACACATTTAAGGGGTAATTGCCCCCTTGAATCATGTGATCAATCGGTGCATTAACTGCGCTTCACTGGAATAGCGTCAACCTGTTTGCCAAATTGGGCCGCCTGCTCTTGCACCTTCAAGCCTTGCGCGCCCGCTTGATCCGGGCACTAGCTCTAATCGCCCTAGGCCTGAGCCTGGGACTTAGTTCAATACAGCCTGTATTCGCAAGCGACTTACAGGAAGTTGCCCCCCCGGGAGCCGCCCAACAATTGAGCAAAGCCCTTGGCCAACGCCAGCCGCAGTTGGAACTGCTAAGCCCAAGCGATGGCAGCCTCTTGCCCGATGGTCCCTGGACCCTGAAATTGCGCCTAAGCGATTGGCCCCTTGTACAAAGCAACGAGCTTGGGCCTGGGCCCCACCTGGTGATTCAACAAGACAACGAGGCACCGATCAGGATCTTCGAAGCTCCCACTGGTGCGAACAGCATCGAAATCCCCATGGCTGCATTAACCCCTGGCAGCCACCGGCTCAGCGCCTATGCCGCTCTGCCCTGGGGCGAGGCAGTGGCCAATCGAAAGGCAAGAGGAAACTGGCGTTTTCAGCGGCTAGCGGCCAACCCTCAAGCATTGCCAGCGCCAAACAGCCCCCAGCTTGTGGCAGTGCCTTCACCCCAATTGGCAGCTGGCTACCCGGTGCCGATCAATTGGTTCCTTGTTAATGCTCCCCTACAAAATTTGAAACCAGATGATGCCCATTGGCGCCTGCGGCTAAGCCTTGATGGAGCCGCAAGCCTTCTGCAGCAGGAAGACCCCCTATGGCTTGCCCCCCTAGATCCAGGCAGCCATGCCTTGGGCCTTGAGTTGCTCGATGGCAATGGCACGCCCCTAGGGGCTCCATTCAATAGTTTGATGCAAGAACTGAAGGTGCCGCCTCGCAGCGTGGCGCCGCCAGCAATGTTTAAAAGCCAATTGCAGCCGGAAGAATTGAAAGCATTGCTAGATCCCAACTACCAAACAGCAAAACCGGAACCGATGGTTGAACCGGTGCTTGAACCTGAACCTGTTGTTGAACCTGAACCGGTGATTGAGCCTGAACCGGTGGTTGAGCCAGAAGCAGTTGAAAATAAGGAAGAGAGTTGATGCAACTTGGTATTTGTGCCAACCAAGCTGGCCTGAGGCAGCTGGAGCCTTTGCTGCTCTGCGGCGAATTGCAAGCAATCCTGGTGCCCGACCACCTGCTTGATCCAAATCGACCGCAACTGCAAGCAAGCAGTGAATTAACCAAGCTCTGGCCCGATATTGAATTACTGCTGGGTGCCATGGCTGCTGGCGCTTTAATTCGCCTGGTTTCACCACTATTGAAAAGTAAAAATAGTGATCCCGCAGTATTACTAATTGATGGCAGTGGTGAACTGTTAATTCCCCTTTTAGGCAGCCATGGCGGCGGCGGTGATCGCTACGCCAATCGTGTTGCGCCACTGCTGAAAGCAAAAGTTGTGTTCACTGGTTTCAGCAGTAGCAACGGCCGAATTGCCGTGGATAGCTGGGGTGCCAGCTGGGGGTGGAAAAAAGGCCAGGGTGCCTGGGATGAACTGATGAAACAAACGGCGCGCAATCAAGTGGTGCTTATTTCCCAGGATTCAGGCAACCCCTTAGCCCTGGAGAGCCTTAAGGCCAGTGGTGTGCCAATGCAAATTGCTGAAAGCAATAGCAAAGCTGAGTTGCTGATTAGCGCAAAGCTCGGCCCTGGCTGCCGCTGGCATCCAGCGGTGCTTTGGCTTGGTATTGGTTGTGAACGAAATAGCAACCTATTGCTGTTGCAAAAGGCAGTAGCCCAGGTTTTTAGGGAAGCAAATTTGGCAGAAGCAGCCATAGCTGGTGTGGCCAGCCTTGATCTAAAAGCAGATGAACCAGCCCTACTTGCGTTGGCAGCTGAACGTAGGTGGCCATTGCGCTTTTTTTCTGCCGAAGCGCTCTCTCCAATCAAAGTGCCAAACCCGTCTGCCGTGGTGGCAAAGGAGGTGGGCACAGCGAGTGTGGCGGAAGCGGCTGCCCTAGCGGCAGCAGGCCCAGGCGCTGAATTGATCACAGCTAAGGCAATTTTCCATGGCGCCCCTGGAGAAGGGGCCGTAACCGTTGCTATCGCCAAAGCCGCCGCAGCCTGGGCACCACAACAGGGTGCTTTGCATCTGGTGGGTGCAGGACCCGGCTCCATTGAACAACTAACAGCGGCTGCCCGCAGCGCCCTCGCTTCAAGCCAGATTTGGGTTGGCTACGGCTTGTATCTAGATCTTTTAGAACCCCTGCGCCGCAAAGATCAAATTCGGCTGGAGGGCCAATTAACCTTGGAAAGGCAGCGTTGCCGCCAGGCCTTGAAGTTGGCCTGTGAGGGCACATCAGTGGCGCTGATTTCAAGTGGCGACAGTGGCATGTATGGCATGGCAGGCCTTGCCCTTGAGGAATGGCTTGTTTTAGAGGAGCAGGAACGGCCCGAATTCATCGTTCACCCTGGCATCTCCGCATTTCAGATGGCCGCGGCCCGCCTAGGGGCACCACTAATGCATGATCTCTGCACAATCAGCCTCAGCGACAGGCTTACCCCTTGGGCGCTCATTGAAAAACGCCTAGGGGCAGCTGCAAATGGTGATTTTGTGGTGGCCTTATATAACCCTCGCTCCCAGGGGCGCTCCTGGCAACTGGCTCGAGCCATTGAATTGCTGCTTGAGCAGCGAGCACCCACAACACCAGTGGCAATCTGCCGCCAACTTTCAAGGCCAGAAGAATCAATCAGCCTGCATCAATTAGCTGAATTACCTGTTGAGCAGGTAGACATGTTTAGCTTGGTATTAGTTGGTAATAGCAGCACAAAAATTGCAGCTGGCATGATGGCAACCCCCAGGGGTTACCCCGGAGCTGAATTGAGTTAGTTCGTAGATTATTTGTTATTTAATTATTCACTTAGCAGAGCCTGAATTATTTCAAACAATTGCCTTTGGGTTTATTGTTGCGGCTTAACGTAGGGCACAAGCACATCGTTCAGCATCGGGAAATGGCGGCGGTTAAGGGTGGCAAGGGTGGCGCCAACGGCAGCCACGGTGGAGGCGATAAGTGCATCGGCTAGGCCTGTGCCATGGCTAGGCCCATATTGGCGCCGCCACAACCCCGCCTGCACTGCTTCCTCCCGCCCTAAGGGCAGCGAATCGAAGGCGGCCACAAACGCATCTAGCCGCTCCCGCTCTTCCCCCTCCCGAACGCCCACGAAAAGCTCTGCCACGCTCACCACCGACAGTGCCAATGGTTGGGCGCAGCTCTCAAGAAACAACACCGCGTCTGCCTGATCACGCAAATAATCAATCAGCACATCCGTATCTATAACCAATACTGACGTTTGCTTGGGTTCAACCATCAAGGAACTGCCGGCGCTTCGCTGTTGAGCTCAGAGCGCAGATCGGGCCAACTGGGGAGATCCTCACTAGCGGCCCAAAGCCCGCGGGCCTGACGCAGCCTTGCCAGTCGACCCACAGGTTGATGACGCTCTAGAAAACTGTCGATGGCCTCTCGAATCAGTGCGCTTTGACTGAGGCCACTGCTCATTGCCAGGGCCTGCAATCCCTGCTTTTCGCTATCCGAAAGATAGATCTGGGTGCGCTGCATAGGCCTTAAGCCTGATGTATACATTATACATCAGCTGGAGCTGGTTTAAGTCGGGATGACAGGATTCGAACCTGCGGCCCCTTCGTCCCGAACGAAGTGCGCTACCAAGCTGCGCCACATCCCGATAAGTTGATTCTAGGAGAGTGTTGTGTTGAAACCCCCCTGGTTACGCGTGAAGGCCCCCCAGCGGGCCCGCATTGGAGAGGTGGCTGATCTATTGCTGGATCTCAAATTAAATACGGTTTGTCAGGAGGCCAGCTGCCCAAATATTGGTGAATGCTTTGCCGCTGGCACAGCCACTTTTTTAATCATGGGGCCTGGTTGCACCAGGGCCTGCCCCTATTGCGACATCGACTTTGATAAAAGTGTGCGAGAGCTGGATCCCACAGAACCGGAACGGCTTGGTGAGGCGGTGGCCCGCATGGGACTCGGCCATGTGGTGATCACCTCAGTTAATCGCGACGACCTCGCCGATGGTGGCGCTAGTCAATTTGTTGCCTGCATTGAGCAGGTGCGCCGGCGCAGTCGATTCACCACGATTGAATTGTTGATCCCTGATTTCTGCGGCAACTGGGATGCCCTCGCAGCTGTGATGCAAGCAGCCCCTGAGGTGCTTAACCACAATATTGAAACGGTGCCAAGGCTCTATAAACAAGCACGCCCCCAAGCCCACTACGCCCGCTCCCTAGAACTACTGCGGCGGGTTCGCAGCGGCTGGCCGCGCTCCTACACAAAATCAGGCCTAATGGTGGGTTTAGGTGAAAGCAACGCCGAAGTTGTGGAGGTTATGGCTGATCTACGCCAACACAAAGTAGACATCGTTACGATCGGTCAATACCTTTCGCCTGGGCCGAAACATCTAGCCGTAGATCGCTTCGTAACGCCGGAACAATTTGAGATATTCCGCCGCCAGGGCGAAGCCGAACTGGGCTTCCTGCAGGTGGTTAGCAGCCCCCTTACCCGCAGCAGTTACCACGCCGGTGAAGTGCAACGTTTGATGCGGGAGCACCCCCGTTAACTGGGAGTTATTAGCACCTTAAAACGCTGTTTCCAACTGGGCCAATCCGCCAGCAGAGCTCCAGCCTTGGCGCTGCCGGTGGCCTCCAGGTGGGCCACCAACAGTGATTTCAGCAGGGCATCTTGTTCAGAGTTGCTGATGGGCTCGATCGCCACGATCTCCTGGTTAACGCGCTGGGCGAGGCCAGCATCCTCATCAAGAATGAAAGCAATTCCCCCCGTCATGCCGGCCGCCACGTTGCGCCCTGTGGAGCCAAGCACCACCACCACGCCGCCAGTCATGTATTCACAACAGTGGTCGCCGGCACCTTCCACCACTGCTTTGCAGCCGCTGTTGCGCACAGCAAAGCGCTCGCCAGCCCTACCAAGGGCATACAACTCACCTCCAGTGGCGCCATAGAGGCAGGTATTACCGAGGATTACCTGGTTGCCTGGATCTTTAACCCCCGACGGTGGTACCACGATCAGGCGTCCGCCATTGATGCCTTTACCCACGTAGTCGTTTGCTTCGCCCACCAAACGCAACTGCATGCCTTGAAGCACAAAAGCACCAAAACTTTGGCCAGCGGCGCCATTGAAATTGAGCGCAAGTTCGCCGTTGAAACCTTTATTGCCATGGCGAGCTGCAATCTCCCCTGCAATGCGCGCACCCACACTGCGATCAGTATTAACAATCTCTAAATCACAACTCATACGGCCATGGCCATCAATCGCAGCCATCACCTCAGCATCAGCTAAAAGTTGATCTTCCAAAACCAAACCATTGCCATGGGCAGTGGCTGCATGCTTCAACCAAGAACGATCATCGGCGGCGTGGGTCGAATTAATTAAGCAGGAAAGATCAAGCGCTTTAGTTTTAGCAAGGGCCACCACACGGGGTTGCAGCAATTCACTGCGGCCAATTAAATCCTCCAAGCGAGCCACACCGAGCACACTCAATAGCTGACGCACCTCCTCAGCTACAAACAGGAAAAAATTCACCACATGTTCAGGCACCCCAGGGAACCGCTTACGCAGATTTTCCTTTTGGGTAGCCACCCCCACAGGGCAATTATTGGTGTGGCAAACCCTGGCCATGATGCACCCCTCCGCGATCATCGCCACCGAACCAAAGCCAAACTCTTCAGCGCCTAAAAGCGCTGCAATCAGCACATCCCAGCCGGTTTTAAGGCCACCATCAGCCCGCAGTAAAACCCGATCGCGCAGGCCATTTTCAAGCAAGGCGCGATGTACCTCAGTGAGGCCGAGCTCCCATGGGCTGCCGGCATGTTTAATCGAGCTGAGTGGCGAAGCTCCGGTGCCACCATCGTGGCCAGAAATCTGGATCACATCAGCATTGGCCTTAGCTACGCCAGCGGCAATGGTGCCTATACCTATCTCTGCCACAAGTTTCACACTCACCTTGGCGGCGGGATGAACCTGGTGCAGATCGTGAATCAGCTGGGCTAGATCTTCAATTGAATAGATGTCGTGATGGGGTGGCGGCGAAATCAAAGCAACACCCGGCTTGCTATTGCGCAACCAGGCGATGTAACTATCAACTTTGGGACCGGGCAATTGGCCGCCTTCCCCTGGCTTTGCCCCTTGGGCAACCTTGATTTCAAGTTGACGGCCGCTGCGTAGATATTCGGGCGTAACACCAAAACGGCCGGAGGCAATTTGTTTAATCGCTGAACAGGCGCTATCACCATTACGCAGGCCATTGAGATTTGGCAGGGTGGCTGAATGCCCCTCGCCATCCACATCCTTAAGGGCATGGAAGCGGGCTGGATCTTCACCTCCTTCACCGCTATTGCTCTTGCCGCCGATGCGATTCATCGCAATTGCCAACACCTCATGGGCCTCCCTTGAAAGGGCGCCCAAACTCATGCCACCGGTGCAAAAGCGGCTGCAAATGCTCTCCACACTTTCCACCTGTTCGATCGGCAGGGGGGTGGCTGCCGGCTTTAGCTCAAGCAGGTCCCGCAGGGCCGTAACCGGACGGTTTTCCAGCAGGGTTTTATAGGTATTGAAATGGTTGTAGCCGGGGCCCTCTTTAACAGCAGCGTGCAGGGCCTTTGCCATATCCGGGCTGTTGAGGTGATATTCCCCACCAGTGCGGTATTGAACAAAACCCATGAATTCGAGCTTGCTGCGATTCAGCTCTGGGTAAGCCTTGGCATGGAAAGCAAGGGTTTCATTAGCCAACTCCGCCAAACTCAAACCCGCCACGCGGCTAGTGGTTCCGGTGAAAGCCAACTCAATTAAATCTGCACCAATGCCAATCGCCTCAAATATCTGGGCACCGTGGTAGCTAGCAAGCAGGGAAATACCGATCTTAGATAAAATCTTGCGCAGGCCATCTTCCAGAGATTTACGTACATTTGCCTGCACTTTATCGATACTTAAAGCCGGCAACTTACCGGTTTCAATTAATTTCTGTACCCGTGCTTGAGCCAGCCACTGACGACTGGTTTCCCATGTGAGCCAGGGGCATACAGCACTAGCGCCATAGCCAATCAAACAAGCGAGATGATGGGTGGTCCAGCACTGGGCCGTATCCAGCACCAAAGATGTTTGTAAACGCAGGCCTAACTTGAGCAGGTGATGGTGCACAGCACCCACCGCCAAAAGCGGTGGAATATAACTGGTGCTGGCATCAATACCTCGATCGGAAAGTATCAGGATCTGATTACCACCTTTCACCGCCTGTTCAGCATCAAATTGCAAGCGCTTTATGGCTTGCTCTAGAGCCACTGGACCAGGGCTGATCGGCATCAAAGTTGAGATGCAACAGCAGGGGAACCCCTGGTTTGCAAGGGAGGCCAATTCCGCCTCGTTGAGCACTGGGCTTAAAAGATGCAATACCGCCGCCGCCTCAGCTTCGGGCTTAAGGGGCGAACCTCGCCTGCCCAAGTGCATCTCCAGGCTCATCACCAACTTTTCCCGCAATGGATCAATCGGCGGGTTGGTTACCTGGGCAAAACGTTGCTTGAAATAGTCGTAAAGCAGGTGGGGTTTATTTGATAAAACGGCAAGGGGAATGTCGTCGCCCATGCAGTAGGTGGGCTCCTTGCCCTGGCCTGCCATGTCTTCGATTACAAGATCAAGATCCTCTGCACTGAAGCCAAAGGCGGTTTGCAGCCGCAACAGCTGCTCTTCTTGCAGCTGGCTGGCCTGTTGCCAGGGTTGCTGGCTAAGGCTTAAGCGCTGCTCTTTTAACCAAGTGCCGTAGGGGTGCCGAGCTGCCACCTCTTGTTTTAACTGCCAGTTGCGCAACAAACGGCCCTGCTCCAGATCCACAGCCAACATCTGGCCCGGCCCAAGTCGTCCCTTTTCAATAATCAAGCTTTCATCAAGTTCCACCACACCTGTTTCAGAACCCATCACCACATAGCCATCACTGGTGATGCAATACCGAGCAGGGCGTAAACCATTGCGATCCAGGGTGGCGCCCACGCTGCGGCCATCGCTAAATACCAACAGGGCCGGCCCATCCCATGGTTCCTGGGTGCAAGCTGAATATTCGTAGAAGGCCTGGATTTCAGGTTTATCGGCCAGTTCCGGCTGATCCCTAAATGCCTCTGGCACCAAGGTGAGCAAACTTTCCGTAATCGGCCGGCCGCTGCGAACGAGCAACTCCAAGGTGGCATCAAGGTTGGCCGAATCACTGAAGGCTGGATTCACCAAAGGTTTGAGTTCGGCAGCAGCTTTGCCCCAAATCCCATCGAGATTTGCCTCAGCAGCCCTCGCCCAATTGATATTGCCCAGAAGGGTATTTATTTCACCGTTATGGCCCAAGAGCCGCATCGGCTGGGCCAGGGGCCAACGGGGCAGGGTATTTGTACTAAAGCGCCGGTGGTAAACGGCGTAGCTAACGCAAAAGCGTTGATCGCGCAGGTCTTGATAAAAGGCAGATAACACCGCAGAACGAACCATCGCCTTATAAACAACGGTGCGGCAACTGAGGGAAGCGAAATAAAGCTCTCCCACCTCTGCCCCCCAGGCTGCCGCCCGCACCCTTTCACCCACCCGCCGCCGCAGGCGAAACAACAAAGCCTCGAGTTCTTCAGCAGCTTGCAGCTCCCCTGGTGGTGCAATCAGCCACTGCTCAATAACAGGGGCTGTTTTGCGTGCCATCGCACCCAAAACAGCATCAACCACTGGCACCTCTCGCCAACCCAGGCTGGAGAGGCCAAGGGCGAGGGCCTCCTCCTCACAAAATTGTTTGGCTTTGGATCGCCTGCTGCTATCGGCAGGCAAAAAGACCATCCCCAAGCCCCGCAATTGCTTGGCGCTAGCTGCCGCCTGGGGCCAAACCGCCTCTAGATAGTGCCAGGGGATGCCGCACAAAACCCCGGCGCCATCACCGGAATCGCCATCACCGCAGGAACCACCCCGATGTTCCATGCAATCCAAGGCCCGCAGGGCTTGCTGCAACAACCAATGGCTGGTTTTCCCCTGGAGCTGCGCCAAAAAACCAACGCCACAGGCATCTTTTTCCCCAGCCACTGCCTTTGGAGCAGGACTATCGCAATGGGGCCACTGGGCGTTATCGATCAGAAACATGGGCGGGGGAGCACCTGCTGGAATGCAAACGATCCGAACAACTTCCGGATTGCCGTAAACCAGCCCAAGTTGGAATCCTAAAAGTTTGCTACCTAGCTAAGTTGCATCCCTTAGTGCCGGGGGGAAAGTGCTGCCATTAGAGCCACCGGCTGCCTTGATTTCTCAAGTTGCCCCAAGGGAAGGGGCCGATATAAGTATTAATGGCAAAAAGATGCAAGCGCCCTGGCGCTGGGAAGAAAGCAGCCCACCAAAGCTCTGGCTACCCCTAGACGTATTAGAGGCCCAATTTGGCGTTAACAAAACCAGTGCTGCCAACGGCAACTTGAATTTGAGCTGGTTTGGCCGTGATCTTGGCGTTTCAGTTCAAAACCAACGCAGCCTTCAAGACGAAGTGGCTGTGGAGGTGGGGGACTTATTTCGCAATTTAGGGGTTGATAGCAAAGTAAAAACGTCCCCTTTGGGGGGCTCAATGCTGGAACTTGAACTGCCTGCCGCCAGGGTTTTGCAGGTGCGCAATTCCAGGCTGCAATCTCAATTGCGGGTGGTGCTCGACCTAAGCGGCCCAACCTTGGTGCAGAAGCAGGGGGGAAATTTGCTGCTCAATTTGAGTAATCCAGAAATTGCCCTTCGGGGCCTGCGCCAACAGGGATTAGCCGCTCAAATGAATGGTTCCCTTCTGCAGCTATCAAGCCAGGGGATTACTAATTTCAGCTTGGGGAGCCCAGCCAGGCTTGTTTTTGATCAACCCCTGCAAAGGGCAAGCACCAGCCCGCCAGCAATAGAGCCCTTAGCCGCTGCGGCCAATCCCAATGCCTCCCCGGCAATGGAGCAAAAAATATTGAACCTGAATGGCCAGCGCTATCAAATTAGTTTCGTGCGCTTTGATCCAATCCGCAGTGCCTATGCGTTGGTGCCCCTAAGCCGCAAACAAATGGAAGGCCTTGGATCATTGACTGGCCTCGCCCGAGCCCAAGGGGCATTGGTGGCCCTCAATGGCGGCTTCTTTAACCGTGTGCGCGAATTACCCCTTGGTGGCCTGAGGGAGCAGGGGGCATGGCTATCCGGGCCAATCCTCAACCGCGGGGCCATTGCCTGGCAAATAGGACAACAACCAATTTTCAGCAATGTGCGCCTCGAGGAATGGCTAAGAGATAGCCAAGGCAATCGCTGGCCCCTCGGAGCACTTAACAGTGGATATGTGCAAAAGGGTTTTGGCCACTACAACAGCCTTTGGGGTGCGGCTTACAGGCCAATCACAAGCCAGGAAAGTGGATGGATTTTGGAAAATGGCCGCGTTATCGAAATCCTGTCTGCAGAGCAGATGGCCGCTGGTGTGCCCCTGCGCCAAGGTTCAGCTTTAGTGGTGGCAAGAGGGGGCAGCCAACTGCCGCTGCAACTGGGGGATGCGGTTCAACTGCAAAGGGATGTATTTCCAGAACAGATGAATTCGATGCCAAACCTGCTTCAAGCCGGGCCGCTGCTCTTGAACCAAGGCCAGGTGGTGCTGAATGGGGCAGCGGAAAATTTCAGCCCAGCCTTTATGGAACAAAGGGCACCCCGCAGCGTGGTGGCCGGCGATGGTGATCAGGTGTGGCTGATCGTTTTGGAGGGTTTGGATAACAGGGGCCCCACCCTTGCAGAAAGCGCTGAGTTGTTGTTGCAACTCGGCTTAAAACAAGCACTTAACTTGGATGGAGGCAGTTCCACAGCCCTGTTAGTTGAAGGCCGTGAAGGTAAAAGTGGCCGGGGCATAGGTTCAGCTATTCATAACGGCCTTGGCCTTGTAGTTCGCACCAACCGCTAGTTGCCATGAACCAAACCGCAGGCCTAAAGATCACAGCGCGGGCCGCCGCTGAACTTTGTCGCCAGGCGGCCTGCGGCGGCGAGCCTGGGGCGATGGCGCTGGAATTGGTGCCCGGCAGCTGTGAAGCCTGGGCGATTCAATTACGGGCCGGCACTGCGGAGGCAGCCATTGCCCGCAGTGATGGCATCACCCTCTATGGCCATAGCCACCAAATGCAGCTACTTCAGGGTTTGCAGCTTGATTTTCAAAGTTCCCTTAGCGGCGGTGGTTTTTTGTTGCGGGGTGGCGAAAAGATCCGCAGCTGCCCTTGCGGAGCAGCTTTTACCCCGAGGGGGTAAAGTGTCAGATTGTCGAATCAGCACGGCCCTATGGCCTGCCACCGGTTTTAGATGCCCACCATCCAACAACTGATCCGCACCGAGCGGCAGAGTCTTATTCGTAAGACCAAATCCCCTGCCCTCAAGGCCTGCCCTGAGCGCCGTGGGGTTTGTACCCGCGTTTATACCTCCACACCCAAGAAACCAAACTCAGCCCTCCGCAAGGTGGCCAGGGTGAGGCTCACCTCTGGTTTTGAAGTAACGGCTTATATCCCAGGTATTGGCCACAACCTGCAGGAGCACTCGGTGGTGTTGATCCGCGGCGGCAGGGTTAAGGATCTTCCCGGTGTGAGATATCACATCATCCGCGGCACCCTTGACACCTCCGGGGTGAAGGATCGCCGCCAGAGCCGCTCTAAATACGGCGCCAAAACACCAAAGGATTGAGCCCAGCCGCTGCTCAGTAATTAACTCTCGACCCTCGCTAATTTTCTCCCCCCATGTCCCGCCGCAACGCAGCTGAGAAACGCCCGGTTCTGCCCGATCCGCAATTCAACAGCCGTTTGGCCTCAATGATTGTGGCCCGCCTGATGAAGCACGGTAAAAAGTCCACAGCCCAGCGAATCCTCTCGGATGCCTTCGGCATGATCAATGAACGCACGGGGGTTGATCCCTTGGAAGTGTTCGAAACCGCTGTGCGCAATGCAACCCCCTTGGTGGAGGTTCGCGCCCGCCGGGTTGGTGGTGCCACCTATCAGGTGCCAATGGAAGTGCGCCAAGAGCGGGGTACGGCCATGGCCCTGCGTTGGCTTGTGAATTTCTCCAGGGCCCGCAATGGCCGCAGCATGGCCCAGAAACTTGCCGGTGAATTAATGGATGCCGCCAATGAGGCCGGCAACGCCGTTCGCAAGCGGGAAGAAACCCACAAAATGGCTGAAGCAAACAAGGCTTTTGCCCACTACCGCTATTGAGCAATTTGTTAGTTAGCGCTTGGGCCAACAGCTAACTAATCACCAACCTGTAGAGTTGCGCCCGCTTTTAAAGCACACCTAAGGAGCATCCCGTGGCTCGCGCCTTCCCTTTAGACCGCGTCAGAAATATCGGCATTGCCGCCCATATCGATGCCGGCAAAACCACCACCACCGAAAGAATTCTGTTCTATTCGGGTGTGGTGCACAAGATGGGCGAGGTGCACGATGGCGCCGCCGTCACCGACTGGATGGAACAGGAAAAGGAGCGGGGTATCACAATTACCGCCGCTGCTATTTCCACCAGCTGGAAAGATCACCGCATCAACATTATTGATACACCTGGCCACGTGGATTTCACCATTGAGGTGGAACGTTCCATGCGGGTTCTTGATGGTGTGATCGCTGTATTTTGCGCCGTTGGCGGCGTTCAACCACAATCGGAAACAGTGTGGCGCCAGGCGGATCGCTACAAAGTGCCGCGGATGGTATTTGTTAATAAAATGGATAGAACAGGAGCAAACTTCCTGAGGGTATATGAACAAATCAGGGACCGATTGAAGGCAAAGGCAGCTCCGATTCAATTGCCAATCGGCGCCGAAAACGACCTTAAAGGAATTATCGACCTAGTTCAAAATAAGGCATTTATCTACACAAACGATCTAGGTACAGATATTTTAGAAGTTGATATTCCAGATGACATGAAGGAGTCGGCCGCAGAGTGGCGCTCCAAGCTGATGGAATCAGTTGCAGAGCTGGATGAGGAGTTGATTGAAATATTCCTTGAAACCGGTGAATTAAGCGACGCTCAACTGCGCAAAGGTATTCGCGAAGGCGTTGTTAAGCATGGCCTTGTGCCGATGCTCTGCGGCTCTGCCTTTAAAAACAAGGGCGTTCAATTGATGCTTGATGCGGTGGTGGATTATCTGCCAGCACCCATTGATGTGCCCCCGATCCAAGGCATACTTCCAAACGGTGAAGAGGGAATCAGGGTTTGTGAAGACAACGCCTCCTTCAGCGCCTTGGCCTTCAAAGTTATGTCCGACCCCTATGGAAAACTAACCTTTGTTCGTTTGTATTCAGGCGTGCTGCAAAAAGGCAGTTACGTGATGAATTCAACCAAAGATAAAAAAGAGCGCATCTCCCGTTTAATTCTGCTCAAAGCAGATGATCGCGAGGAGGTTGATGAGTTGCGCGCTGGCGATTTAGGCGCTGTGCTTGGCCTAAAAGACACCACCACTGGCGATACCCTCTGCATTGATTCCGATCCAATTATTTTGGAATCACTGTTCATCCCAGAACCGGTTATTTCCGTTGCCGTTGAGCCCAAAACCAAGGGCGACATGGAAAAACTATCCAAAGCCCTTCAATCACTCTCTGAAGAAGATCCCACCTTCAGGGTTAGAACGGATCCAGAAACAAGCCAAACAGTTATCGCCGGCATGGGCGAACTTCACCTGGAAATCCTGGTGGATCGCATGCTCAGGGAATTCAAAGTGGAGGCAAATATTGGTGCTCCACAGGTTTCCTATCGAGAAACAATTCGCGGCAGTTCAAAGGGTGAGGGCAAATTTGCTCGTCAAACAGGTGGTAAAGGTCAATATGGCCATGTGGTTATTCAGATGGAACCTGGCGAACCCGGCACTGGTTTTGTGTTTGAAAACAAAATTGTTGGGGGCATTGTTCCCAAGGAATACATCGGCCCTGCCGAAGCTGGCATGAAAGAAACCTGCCAATCGGGCGTTATCGCTGGCTATCCGCTCATCGATGTGAAGGTATCAATGATCGATGGTTCTTACCACGACGTTGACTCCTCCGAGATGGCCTTCAAAATTGCCGGCTCGATGGCTTTCAAAGATGGCGTGAAGAAGTGCAATCCTGTGCTTCTTGAGCCAATGATGAAAGTAGAAGTGGAAATTCCAGAAGATTATCTCGGTTCAGTTATTGGCGACCTTTCCTCCAGGCGCGGTCAAGTGGAGGGCCAGTCGATTGATAACGGCACCTCCAAGGTTCAATCCAAGGTGCCCCTGGCTGAGATGTTCGGCTACGCTACCCAGCTGAGATCCATGACCCAGGGGAGAGGTATATTCTCAATGGAGTTCAGCCATTACGAGGAGGTCCCTCGGAATGTGGCCGAAGCCATCATTTCCAAGAATCAGGGCAACTCCTGATCCCCAACTCCCTCTTCGTTTACCCTCGATTTTTATTTAACAATGGCCCGCGAGAAGTTTGAGAGAACTAAGCCACACGTCAACATCGGCACGATCGGCCACGTTGACCACGGCAAAACCACCCTCACCGCAGCGATCACAAATGTGCTCGCCTCAATTGGTCAGGCCAAAGCCCAGGCCTACGATGAGATCGATGGCGCCCCTGAAGAGAAGGAGCGCGGCATCACCATCAACACCGCCCACGTGGAGTACGAAACCGAGGGCCGTCACTACGCCCACGTCGACTGCCCAGGCCACGCTGACTATGTGAAAAACATGATCACCGGTGCCGCCCAAATGGACGGTGGCATTTTGGTGGTGGCTGCCACCGACGGTCCCATGGCCCAAACCCGGGAGCACATCTTGCTGGCAAAGCAGGTGGGTGTGCCCGCCCTGGTGGTATTCCTCAACAAGAAGGACATGGTGGACGACGAGGAGCTCCTCGAGCTGGTGGAACTCGAAATGAGGGAACTGCTCGACAAATACGACTTCCCCGGTGATGACATACCCGTGGTGGCCGGTTCAGCCCTCAAGGCCCTTGAGCACATTCAAAGCGGTGGTAAAGGTGCCCGCGGCGAAAACGAATGGGTAGATAAAATCCTCGATCTGATGGATGCAGTTGATTCCTCTATTCCAGAGCCCGAGCGTGAAATCGATAAGCCATTCCTAATGGCCATCGAAGACGTTTTCTCGATCACCGGTCGTGGCACCGTTGCCACCGGACGGATCGAGAGGGGCAAAGTGAAGGTTGGTGAAACCGTAGAAATTGTTGGTATCCGCGAAACCCGCACCACCACCGTTACCGGTGTTGAAATGTTCCGCAAACAGCTCGAGGAAGGCATGGCCGGCGACAATGCTGGTTTGTTGCTACGCGGCATCCAAAAGGAGGATATCGAACGCGGCATGGTGCTGGTGAAGCCAGGCTCCATCAAGCCCCACACCAAGTTTGAGGGTGAGGTTTACGTGCTCACCAAAGAAGAAGGTGGTCGCCACACCCCCTTCTTTGCTGGCTATCGCCCCCAGTTCTACATCCGCACAACGGATGTAACCGGTCAAATCACCCAATTCACCTCCGACGACGGCGCCAAGGTTGAAATGGTTATGCCTGGCGACAGGATCAAAATGACCGGTGAGCTGATCTGTGGTGTTGCCATGGAACAGGGCATGCGTTTTGCCATCCGTGAAGGCGGCCGCACCATTGGTGCAGGCGTTGTTTCAAAAATCATCGAGTGATCTAGATTTCGATAAGCCGCTAACTCTTGCTAAGAGTTAGCGGCTATCTTTTTTGTTTGCACCTCGACAACTGAATCTTTCCTTCTTTTTTGCCAATCACCATGTCTAATGCCATCGCTCAGCAAAAAATCCGCATCCGCCTAAAGGCGTTTGATCGCCGCATGTTGGATCTTTCCTGCGACAAAATTATTGAAACCGCTGATCACACCGCTGCCACTGCTATCGGTCCTATCCCCTTGCCAACAAAACGCAAGATCTATTGTGTTTTGCGTTCCCCCCACGTTGACAAGGATTCCCGAGAGCACTTCGAAACCCGCACCCACAGGCGTTTGATCGATATCTACAACCCCTCCTCCAAAACCATTGATGCCCTGATGAAGCTGGATCTCCCCAGTGGTGTGGATATTGAGGTCAAGCTCTGATCAATTTCACCTAGAATGGATTCTGATCTCCCGTTGTTATGACGGACCTGTCCGTTCGGGAGCTACCGCTCTTCCCCCTACCAGATGTGGTGCTCTTCCCCCAGGAGGTGCTTCCCCTTCATATTTTTGAGCTTCGCTACCGCCTCATGCTCAAAAGTGTGTTGGATAGCGACCGTCGTTTTGGGGTGGTGCGTTGGGATCCTGAACAAAAAGCCATGGCCAGCATCGGTTGCTGCGCCGAAATCCTCCAGTGTCAAACCCAGGCGGATGAACGCAGCAACCTCGTTACGATCGGCCAACAACGTTTTCGCCTCTTGAATGTGGTGCGAGAGGCACCATTCATGGTGGGTTTGGTGTGTTGGCTGGAGGATGAACCAGTGGAAGTTGATCTCCAACCCCTGGCTAATAACGTGCGCCAAGCGCTGCAAGATGTGGTTGATCTATCCGGCAAATTGTTGGGTCAGCAAACCGTTTTACCTAACGACCTACCCGAATTGCCACGGGAATTGTCCTTTTGGGTGGGTGGTCACCTTGGTGGTGCCGTTGCAGATCACCAGCAACAACTGCTGGAAATGACATCCACTTCAGATCGCCTGCAGCGAGAATTGGATTTACTTGATCACACCCGCCGCCAGCTAGCTGCCCGCACTGTGCTTAAAGATACCCTTAAAGATTTGGAGTCATGAACCTAGGGCTGTTGTTCCTATGCCTACTGCTTGCAGCCCTCACCTTTGCTTTTGCCGCTTGGTACCTATTGCCAAGGCGATTCAATAACGGCAAAAGTGTTGCCAATGCCTACGACCACTGGACTAAAGATAAGTTATTGGAAAGTCTTTGGGGCGAACATATCCACCTTGGTTACTACGGCAAGCCGCCCCAAGCCCGTGATTTTCGTGGGGCAAAAGCTGATTTCGTTATCGCCTTAGCCCGCTGGGGTGGATTAGATAAATTGCCCCCCGGTTCACGGCTGCTCGATGTGGGTTGCGGCATTGGTGGCAGCAGCCGTTTACTAGCCAATCACTACGGCTTTGATGTAGTTGGGGTGAGTATTAGCGCCGCCCAAGTTGCTAGGGCCCAAGCGCTTACTCCTGCAAACCTGAGTTGTAACTTTGCCGTGATGGATGCCCTTGCTTTGCAATATGAGGAGGCAGAATTTGATGCCGTTTGGACCGTGGAATGCGCCCCTCACATAGCTGATAAACAAGGCTTTGCTAATGAATTAATGCGAGTGCTAAAACCAGGCGGCCTTCTGGTTGCTGCCGACTGGAATCAAAGAGATCCCAGCAGCAAACCTTTTAGCCCTATTGAAAATTGGGTTTTAGAGCAACTGCGGGTGCAATGGGCCCATCCAGCTTTCTCTAGCATCAATTCTTTTTGCGATAACTTAATTGCCACCGGCGCCCTTGACAATCCCCCTGAAACCAACAATTGGACTGTTGAGACACTGCCTTCTTGGTTTGCTTCCATCACTGAAGGCATTCGCAGGCCATGGGCAGTGCTAAGCCTTGGCCCCGGCGCCCTATTGAAAGGCTTTAGGGAAATTCCCACCCTCCTACTGATGCACTGGGCCTTTGCCCGGGGTTTAATGCAATTTGGTTTATTTAAGGCAGAGAGGTATCGTCTGTAATTGGATAGCTACCAAAACTAATTAAACGTTCGCATAAAGGCTTTAATTCCTCCATGGCAGCCGCCAATTGATGATCAATTTTTTGCTGCTGAATAACATCAATTGGCGGCCAGGTGATATCCACAAAAAATACATATTCGCCCAGCTCCCTTTTTGATGGCCTCGATTCGATTCTGCTCATATTAAACTGCCTTTTAGCAAAAACCTGCAGAGCTTCAACCAATCCCCCAGGAGCATTGGCATGCAAAGAAAAGGCAAGGCTGGTGCAATTAACTGCTCCAGTTTGTTCATTTTGAGCCCTGCGTAATAGCAAAAATCGCGTGCAATTACCCGGTTGGTCATTAATTGGATAGGCCAATTCAGGCAATCGATGCTCTTGAGCTGCTTTTTTTGAGGCAATCGCTGCCCTAAAGCGGGAGCCCTTCACCATCCGCGCCGCCTCTGCCGTGGAACTAGTGGGGAGCTGTAATGCATTTGGCAGGTGCTTTTGCAACCAAGCGCTGCATTGGCCCAGGGCCTGGGGATGGGATAAAACCTCAGTAATGCTTTGCAACGCTCCATCACTGAGCAAAGCGTGGCGAATCGGCAGAATCAGCGCCCTTTCGATAGCCAAAGGTTCGGCTTGGAAGGCACCTGATTCCCAAAGGGTGTCTAGGCAAGTGGTTACACCTCCCTCCACGGAATTTTCAACCGGCACCACTGCCGCATCAACTAGGTCAGCCCTGAGGGCTTCCATCACATTGCGAATTGTGATCTGGGGCAGGAGCTTTACCTCTGGCCCATGGGCCAGGCGCTGGGCAGCTTGTTCCCCATAGGTTCCCTCGGGACCCAGGTAGGCAATGGCGGAAATGGGCACTGGCAAGTGGTTGCTCTGAGGCTTCACCGATAGGATCCTCCACGATGCCAAATTCGGCCATGGTTCTGGCCTTTAAAGCGGTCCAGAACTTGGATCTGCCAGTGATAGAGCAGCCCGAAAGGCTGCCCCACTACCTGCGTCAAGAGGCGCGGGTGGTGGGGGCACTTTTAAATGCTGATCAACTCACTACCTTGCAGGCCGGCAGCTACAGCTACGCAGTTAGGCCTTTGCAACTATTTCAGTTGCGCATAAAACCGGTGGTTGAATTAAAAGCTCAGCAGGCGCCAGGACGGCTGGAACTGGATTCAGTGGCTTGCGATTTAGAGGGTGTACCTGGAATAACAGACGACTTCGAACTAAAGCTGCGCTCTTGGCTTCAAGCGGAACCCAATGGTTTGGTTGGAGAAGCTGAATTGGAGGTTCAAGTGAGCCATCCAACCGTGTTGCGTTTAATTCCTTCGAGGGTATTAGAGGCCACTGGCGAATCACTGCTCAATGGCATCCTGCTCACGATCAAAGGCCGGGTGGGCCAGCAATTGGTGCGGGATTTCCATTCTTGGTGCCATGAGCAAAACTAAGCCGATGGAGGGGGCTGGGGCCTAATTTGGCGATGGCTTGGCGATGCTTCAAAGTGCCATAGCCATGATGCTGCTCCAACCCATAACCAGGCCACACAAGCGCTAAACGCTCAACTAGGGCATCCCGCGCTTGCTTAGCCAAAATGCTTGCACAGGAAATAGCAAGGCAAGAGCTATCGCCACGCACCACTGTTTCTTGCTCTCCTTGCCATGGCCTGAGCCTCAGACAGCCATCTACCAAGATCAACTCAGGTATCAATTGCAGCCGCTGCAGGGCCCGCAGCATTGCTAATTCAGTGGCGGCTCGAATCCCAAGGCGATCGATTTCAGCGGCAGAAGCCTGGCCATAGCCAAAAGTTTCCAGCTGGGGCTGAATCAATGGCAGCAATGCGGCACGGCGTTTTGCAGAGAGGGCTTTGCTATCGGTAACACCCAAGCCAGGCAACTCAGCAAAAGCTTGGGGCTTCAAAATCACCGCAGCGGCCCAAACAGGACCGAATAAACATCCCTTGCCAACTTCATCAACACCTGCAGTGATCAACTTGCCGAGGAACGTCGCCGCCTGCGGCGGCCCTCATCAGCGGGATCAAGCTCAGCTGCAGGAGCCTCTTCTCCAACTTCGCTAGTTAGTAGCGGTGCAATTGTGAACAACTCAGGCTCAGACTCAAGCTCAAGCTGAAATTCATCCTGATTTGGATCTTGGTTTAGATCTTGGTTTGGATTTTGATCTAGATCAGCCCCTCCAAAATCATTGGTATCTATTGGGGTGATCTCCACTAAAGCCGATCGGCTACTGCTGCCATTACTGGTGCCGCGGGCTCCGCGACGCCTTCTCCCCCCCTGGGCGGCGAGCTCCGCGCGAGCCTGCTCCAAAACTTGGGCTGCGTCTTCACCAGGGCGTACAACCCTTACCAAAACATTATCTAACTCTTCTGGGGCCGGCTCAGCCAATAGGGCTGGGTTGAGCCCCATCCAACCAAATACCAATTCCTGACTTTCATCCATGGGAACAGCCAATAATTCCGGCTCATTACGCCTGGGTTCAACAGCTGCAGCCGCTGCCGCGATGCCATTAGTTGCAATGGCAATCTCCGGCTCTGAGCTGCGGCCGCCTCGAGCACCGCGACGGCGGACACCGCCATCTACGCCACTGGGGCTCGAAACTTCAGCCCTGGCAGAGGCCACCGAACGCACCAAGCCCGGCAAGGCCGCCAGGGGCTGAATTGTGTCTTTACCGGGGAGGGTAACCACGTGGCCCAAACCGCCACAGCTGGGGCATGCCCTACCGAATAATTCATAGATATTTTGCCCTTGACGCTTGCGGGTGAGTTCCACCAAACCCAATTCAGTAATTTGGGCAATTTGAGGCCTTGCTTGATCATCATGCATAGCCTGGGTGAAATGCTCGAGCAGCATTAATTGATCACGGCGTGATTCCATATCGATGAAATCAATAATCACCACACCACCGATATTACGCAACTTTAACTGTCTGGCAATTTCAGATGCGGCTTCACAATTAGTCCAAAGAACAGTCTCCCTGGAATTAGCTGATCGGGTAAAAGAGCCGGAGTTAACATCAATCACAGTTAGCGCTTCTGTGGGCTCGATAATCACATAACCACCCGATGGTAAATCCACCCTAGGCTTGAGAGCATCTCGAATGGCTGCGTTTACTTTGTAATGCTCAAGAATTTCATTGGAATCTTCATGGAATTCCACCACTAGGTTTGCTTGATCCTGGCCTAAAAAAGCATTTACACGGGCAACCGCCTCCTGGGAATCAACCACAAGGCGTAAAACATCAGGGCCGTATTGATCTCTTAAAACGCGATGGATAAAATCTTCGTCGCGATTCAACAAGATTGGGGGCTGGGCAGTTTCCGCCGCCTGTTGGATGGCCTCCCACTGGCGCAATAATGATTCAAGATCATCAATTATCTGTTCTTCGCTAACACCATCAGCTTCGGTGCGCACCAGTAAACCTGTGCCCGGAGGCTTAATCAACACCGAGAGGGCCCGCAGGCGGTTGCGCTCCGATTCGGCCGCAATTCGACGGGAAATATTTACCCCCTGGCCATGGGGTTGAAGCACCAAAAACCTACCTGGCAAAGAAAGGTTGCCTGTTAAACGCGGACCTTTCGTTCCCGTTGGTTCCTTCATCACCTGCACCAACACCTTTTGGCGTGGCTCCAGTAATTCGGTGATGCCAGCTCCGCCCTTTTTAAGGCGTAGGGGGCCTAGGTCGGAAAGGTGAATGAAGCCATTTTTTTCACTTTCGCCAATATTTACAAATGCGGCGTCAATGCCTGGCAATACATTTTCAACTGTACCTAAATAAACATCACCAATTTGATGGCGACCTTGGGCAACGATTAATTCATCAACCCGTTCTTCGTTGAGTACGGCGGCGATCCGCAATTGCTCAGCGATAACGATCTGCTGTGGCATGGGCTGAGGCAACCCCTTGCAGGGCCACCAAAAGAGGTTAGGGGGAAAGGGGAAATGCTTGGCTGCAATCAGCTGTTGGAGGCTGAAGCAAATTTTTCAACAAAAATCCAGTAGGCACAAAAAAACGCACATATGACATGAATGCATATGACAGCAATGCATATGCCAACCCTAAAAACCTTGCTTACAGCTCTTAAGGATCTGCTGCAAAGGCAGGGGAAGGACGGATACCGGAAAACCCTTAAACGCAATCAGTGCAAGGAGCGATAAACGCAACCTGGACCGTGGGCGGTTCTTCGGGCGGTTCTTCCGCCTTGTTTATAAGTTAGCACGTCAGATTCAAAGATTCCCGCACTTGGTGCTCAAGCATTAGGGGTATATCCAGCCGCTGTTCCAACAACTGAAGCAATTGGTTTGGCTTAAGGCTGCGACCGCTTTTTTCCACCGCACTTACTAAGCCGATTTCCACCCCCGCTGCCCGCCAGTGATACCAATGCAAATCCAATAAGTAAGCCTTTAAATCTTTTTGTTTAGGCCGGCCCAAACGATCCTTGCTTGCCACTGGCAGATGCTCCGCCACCAATAATTCCCCCATAGCTCCTTGCCACTCCTCCGGCTTGGGATTGATCTCCCCTGGTGGCAAAGCAACCCGCAAGCGCCAACTGGCAGAAACCAAGGATTGGCTCAACGCTGGTGCATGTACACCAATGGCATGGGCACTATTCAAATGAAGCCCTTGTGGTAATTGGGGTTGCAATAGTTCCAAGAAGCGCTCTGGCTCAATTTCTGCGCTGAAGCTGAGATCAAACCAATCGGCTAGGGCCTCTGCCCCTAGGGGTAAAGCCAGGGCTAGCTGTAGCCGCGGCAGGGGGTGAAAACCACCGCTAAAACTCACCGGTAGGCGGGCCCGCCGCAGGGCGCGATCAAAAATACGCACCAAATCGAGATGGCTAAGCAAAGCCATTTCGGCTGTTTTCGCGAAGCAAACCCGCAGCCGGGCAACTTGGTTATTGGGCGGTTTACGCGATTTAGCGATTGCTGGTACAGGCGCTGCCGGTAGCACCACGTTGTGCCCCAACCCTTCACCACACACACCGCAATGGCTGCAACTATCAAAGGAACAATCAGGTAGCTGTTGCTCCCCAAGCGCCCGTTCAAGATCTTCCTGGAGCCACTGCTTACTTACACCGGAATCAATGTGATCCCATGGCAAAGGTTCGCTGCACCGCTGCTGGCGTTGCGCTGGGGTAAGGGCCTGCAACTCCGCCCAACCACCCATTTCAAGGGCCCTATATCTACCGCCCATGCCAGCGGCCTCGATCGCGCCAGTCCAGGCGCCGTAGGTGCGCTCGATGTTGTCGAACCAGGCATCCATGCCGGCCCCGGCTCGCCATGCCGCCTCAATCACAGCGGCAAGGCTTTGATCGCCGCGGCCGATGAAATCCTCCATTGCCGAAAGGCGCACATCGGTGTAGTTCACTTTCAAACCGCGCAGCTCAGCAAAGCGCTCTTTTAATAGTTTTTGGCGCCGCAGGAATTCGGCGGAAGAAACGCTATGCCACTGAAATGGAGTGTGGGGCTTGGGGGTGAAATTACTGATGGTGAGGTTGAGCTCTAACCTGCCGATATCGCGCATTTCATAACGCAACATCTCAACCGTATTAGCGATGCCATGCACATCGTCGTCGGTTTCACCCGGCAAACCAATCATGAAATAGAGCTTCAACTTGCGCCAGCCATGGCGCATGGCAGTGCGCACACCTTCGATTAAATCGGCATCGGTGAGCCCCTTATTAACAATGTTGCGTAGCCTTTGGGTGCCAGCCTCTGGGGCAAAGGTGAGGCTGCCCTGTTTGGTGCCGCCAAGGATATGGGCGATGTTGCTATCGAAACGATCGATGCGCTGGCTGGGTAGAGCCAGGCTTACATTGTGTTCCTGCAGGCGATTACGCAGTTCAACACCCACGGCGGGCAGAGATAGGTAATCGCTACAGCTGAGCGACAACAGTGAAAAATCGCTGTAACCGGTGCGCACCATGCCTGTTTCCACCGCCTCCACCACCGTTTGGGGATCCACATCACGGGCGGGGCGGGTGAGCATTCCCGGCTGGCAAAAGCGACAACCGCGGGTGCAACCGCGGCGGATTTCCACCGTGAGTCGATCGTGCACCGTTTCCACATTTGGCACGAGGGCCATGGCGTAGTGGGGCATTGGTGTGGCAGTGCGCCTTACCACCCGCCTTTTGCCAAAAGCAGGCACATAAACACCGGGTATTTCAGCTAAGTCGGCCAGGGCAACGCTGCGGCTCAAACCGGCACTGATCGCTTCCTCTAAAACCAAGCCAATTTCCGGCAGTAATTCCTCGCCATCACCAAGGGCAATGAAATCAAAAAATGGCCCGTATGGTTCTGGATTACTTGTGGCAGTTTGGCCGCCAGCAAAGATCAAAGGCGGAGCATCGGGATCATTTAGGGGTAGATCACCCCGCCCGGATGCCCGCAGGGGAATGCCGGCCAGATCGAGCATTTCCAACACATTGGTGGCGCCGAGTTCATAGCTGAGGCTGAAGCCAAGAATGTGGAAACTTGCTAGCGCTCGCCTGCTTTCAACTGCAAATAAAGGGGCTGATGCAGCCCGAAGGCGGGCTGCTAAATCTGGGGCGGGCAGATAGGCGCGATCACAGAGTTGGCGCGGCTGGGCATTGAGGATCGAATAAAGAATGATGTGGCCAAGGTTGCTGGCCCCCACCTCGTATACCTCTGGGTAGGTGAGGGCCCAACGCACTGAGGCCCCATGCCAATCCTTGGGCTTCACACCAAGCTCATTACCCAGATAGCGACCGGGCTTGGCAATGGTGCTGTTTACCAGGGAAGCAAAGTCCAGAGGTTTAGTGCTGTGGTGGTTCTTAATCCTATGGAGGCCTGCCCAACCAGCACCGTGCTGTAGGACAATCCGCCCAGATTCATCGGCGCCATGGTGCATGTAAACGGCAACTACCTAAAGCTCAAGGCGGGTTACCTCTTTCCTGAAATAGCAAGGCGGGTAAAGGGCTTCAGCGAAGCAAATCCAAGTGCAGCGATCATCCGGCTTGGCATTGGTGATGTAACCGAACCCCTGCCTGAAGCCTGCCGCAATGCCATGAAGGCAGCTGTAGACGAAATGGGCACCCACGCTGGCTTCCGTGGCTATGGGCCCGAACAGGGTTACCTGTGGTTGCGTGAAAAAATTGCCGCCAACGATTTCCAAGCCCGCGGCTGCCAGATCACGGCCGAGGAGATTTTTGTTTCCGACGGCTCCAAATGCGATAGCAGCAACATTCTCGACATCCTTGGCAGCAACAACCGCATTGCTGTTACAGATCCCGTTTATCCAGTTTATGTAGATAGCAATGTGATGGCAGGTGCCACTGGCGATGCCGATGAAGCTGGCCGTTATGGCGGACTCAGCTATTTGCCAATTACCGCTGAAAATGGTTTTACAGCTGAAATACCAAAGGAAAAAGTAGACCTTATTTATCTCTGTTTTCCCAATAATCCAACGGGCGCTGTTGCAAGTAAAAGCCAATTAAAAGCCTGGGTTGATTATGCCTGCGCTAATAATTCATTGATTTTATTTGATGCTGCCTACGAGGCTTTTATTCAAAATCCAGAATTACCCCATTCAATTTATGAAATCGAAGGGGCCCGCAATTGCGCCATTGAGTTCCGTTCATTTTCAAAAAATGCTGGTTTCACCGGCACCCGCTGCGCCATCACCGTGGTGCCCCGAGGCCTAATGGGTAAAGCTGCCAATGGCGAAGAAATAGAAATCTGGGGGCTTTGGAACCGGCGTCAGTGCACAAAATTCAATGGTGTTAGCTACATCGTGCAGCGGGGGGCGGAAGCTGTTTACAGCCCAGAGGGTCGAGGTCAGGTGAAGGCACTGGTGGCTTTTTATATGGAAAATGCCTCAATTATCCGAAGCGCCCTCAAGGAGGCTGGCCTGGAGGTTTATGGCGGCGAACAGGCTCCCTACGTGTGGATAAAAACGCCAAATGGTCTTGATTCATGGCAGTTTTTCGACAAGCTTTTGCAAGGGGCAAATGTGGTGGGCACCCCAGGCAGTGGCTTTGGTGCTGCCGGTGAGGGTTATTTCCGTTTGTCTGCCTTCAATAGCCGCGCCAATGTGGAGGAGGCGATCACCAGAATTAGGAAGCTATTGCTCGCCTAGATTTTCTAACGTCATATCTGAATCGTTATGACTGACTTGGCCAGGATGACCAATCCTCATCAAGCATCCCAAACACCAGAGGGCAATCCCGGTGGTGTTGCAGTGCTCGATAAAGCACCCGAACGGGTAAGGAAACCATCTCCCCGCTACCGGGTGCTGCTCCACAACGACCCCGTTAATTCAATGGAATACGTGGTTACCACCCTTAGGCAGGTGGTGCCATCCCTTAGCGAGCAGGATGCCCTAGCGGTGATGCTTGAAGCCCACAGCACCGGTGTGGGCCTTGTGATCGTTTGCGATATCGAACCGGCTGAGTTCTACTGCGAATCCTTAAAGAGCAAAGGCCTCAGCAGCACGATTGAGCCAGAGGAGTGATGGGCTGGGTTAATACCTTGCTCTATCCAGCGGTTTTGGTGGCGATTTTTCTTGTTGGCCAAGCCCTAGGTGCCTCACCTGCCCTGGCGGCAGTGCCAGCGCTGCTTGCCTTAGTGGTGAGCTTGCCCTTGCGGGTGAAACAGCTCTGGGGGGAAACGCAACCCTGGATCAGCTTGGGGGTGGTTGCACCATCCAGCAAAGACCTATTCAAGGCATTGCTACGGGGGCTGATCAAAGCATTGCTGCTGCTGATTTTTCTTTTAATCGGCCTTTTGCTAACCGGCCAGATCCAATGGCAGCCAGCATTGAGCCCGGGGTTATTGCTCAATGGCTTGGTGCTTGGCCTTGGCGTTGGTTTTGCTGAGGAATTGCTATTTAGGGGGTGGCTAATGGGAGAACTTGAATTTCGCTTTGCCGGTAAATCTGGCTTGGCATTGGTGGTTCAAGCGCTCATTTTCAGCCTTGCCCATACCCGTTTCAACCTGCCTTTGGCTTCCCTATTGGGATTGCTTGGCGGGCTTACCCTGCTGGGCCTTGCCTTGGGCTTGCAACGGCGAGCGGATGGGGGCCTGATTTGGGGGGCCGTTGGGTTGCATGGTGGCCTAGTTGGGGGCTGGTTTGTGCTCAATCAAGGCTTAATTGGCCAGCAAGAAGCAAATCCAATCGGCAGCTTGCTCGCTTGGCTACCGCTGCTGCTTTTGCTGTGGGTGCGTCGCCGTTGGTGGTGAGTTAACGCACAGCATTGGCAAGGGCTTTACGACCTTCGAGCGGCGCGTGCAAGGCTTCATCGAGGGGCGCCAAACCATATTCCCGCTCCAGGAGAGCCATTACTGTGCGGCCGAAATCAGCGGGGTTGGTAGCGAAAGCCTCCAAACAAATCCTGCCAAAAATGCTACCCATGGGCTCTGGATTCCAAAGCAGCTGGCGGGCGGTCCAGGGCATCATGCTCATCGGGTTGTAGCCAGGCTTGATCAAACCCTGATCAAAGCCATATTGCTCAAGGTGAGTGTGGGGTTGCAGGCCGATAAAAAAGATTGCTGGCTCCACCTTATCGGCACCAAATATTCGCTCTAATTCACGGTGATAGGCAACAGTTTGACGAATAGTTTCTGGTCTTTCATCGATCACATTAAAGGAATAATTAACTGAAACATGCTGATTAAAGCCAGCCCTTGCAAGCAACCTGCAATTTTCCAATACTGTGCGCAGGTTGTAGCCCATGCGCATTTTGCGCACCAGCTCTTGACTGCCTGAAGTAATACCAATTTCGAAATAATCCATACCCGTTGCCACCATTAATTCAGCTAGTTCGGCATCGAGGTTGTCTGCCCGGATGTAGGCAGCCCAGCGGATGTTGCTCCAACCCTGGGCTTGAATTGCCCGCAGTAGTTGTTTGGCATCTTCGATGTATGTACGGGCGGGTATGAATTGAGCATCGGTGAACCAAAAACCGCGCACACCACGGTCGTAGAGCTGGGCCATTTCAGCTATCACCTCATCGATTGGATTTACCCTTACGGCCTTGCCTTCAACAACGGTGTAAACGCAATAGCAACAGTTGTGGGGGCAACCGCGTTTTGTTTGCACACCAACGTAGAAATCACCTGCCTCCAGATACCAATTTAATTGGGGCCATATCGACTCGATATATGCGTAGTTACAGGCTGATTTCTCCATCCCTGCGGGTTGTTCATGGATTAAGCCAGGCCGAGGCTCTTCACCAACAACAAAGCAGCGTTCATTTATTAGGGATTCACCGCGCAGCAATTTTTCAAGCAGTGGCTCCCCTTCCCCTACAGAAACCACAGTGCCGCGGGGTAACTGCTTAGCCAGTTGCTCATAAAACACACTCACGGCCCCACCACCAAGAACCGCCCGGGCAGTGGCGTGATGCATGCGGGCACGGCGTAACCCCTTACGCACTAGGCGCAGATTGCGCCAAAGATCCCCATAAAAAGAGGCCATCAGCCTTAAGCCGCCTAGGGCACCGCGCAGTCGCCGTAGGGGACCTGAGGCATAAAACACTTCAAATGAATGCTGCAGAGGATTACCACCTCGGCCATCCACGGGGGCATAGATCTGAATATCCCGCCAAGAAAACACCAAAAGAGTGGGTTTAAAAGCATCAACCGTTGTGGCAAGCACCCGCTCCACATCGAGTAAGGGCACAGCAGCTAGATCAAGCAAGCGCTGGGGCAGATCAGGAAAAAGCTTGTGAAGGTGATCCGCCAAATAAATCGGCCCGATCGGAAAAATTGGATTGCATGGCAAGCGAACCAGCAAAACCCGCTCTGCCGCTGTGTTTTCAAGCTGCACTAACGGCTGCTGCACCCGATTAGCTCCGATTGGCTGGACCCTAACAACTGAAAAGACAAGCGCGCTTGCTTTACAAGCCGCAATGATCTGTTACATTGCATAGGTCGGACATCCCGACATCCATACCGGCCTCCGGGCCACATTTCCCCCGAACTCATGCAAACCACAATTCAGCAGCGCTCCAGCGCTTCTGCGTGGCAGCA
>MWMJ01000060.1:0-7738 GCA_002151525.1 Synechococcus sp. Lanier
CAAATAAGTTGAGCGCCCCTGGTTGAGCGTTCGCGCTCCATGCGTTTTAGCTCCATGGGCATCACGATCGCCTTGGGTAGATCGCTGGCTTGCCCACAAGAAAATTTATCCAGCAAACCAGCTTCCAATTGCAACAACGCAGCCCAGCTGCAATCCAGCAAGGGCAGGCTGCAATCGATGCTGGCCAGGAGTGGTGCCGAGGCTGCACCGGCCGCCAACACCGTGTGCTGAGCCAAAATCTCCTCCCCTGCCTTTGTTTTGCAGCCGCGCACCACCCCCTCCTCCAGCAGCAGGCCTTGCAGCAGCAGAATGCGCTGTTGCACCCCAGCTGCTGCAAGGGCTTTTGTTAGTTTTTCAGTTAGAACAAGGGGGTCAACCCTCGCGTAGGGCATGGCCACCACACCGCCTAGGGGGGCATCCACCAGCAGCGGTTCCAGGCCTCGCCATTGGCTTGGCTCCAAGCGCTGGGCCCCTGGGGGAATGTTTGGTTTTTGATCTTCCAGCCAGTAGAGCAAAAGCTCAGCTGGCTCCAAACCCAAAAATCCATGGCGCTTTTCAAGGCGCTGCCATTGTTCAAGCGCTGCCAGCTGCACCCCCCCGTAACTGATCGGGGTCGCCATGGGCGCCGTTGAAATGATGCATACCTTGGCGCCGCGGTCTGCTGCTTCCAGCGCTAACAAGCTACCCGCCAGGCCAGCTCCCACCACCAGAAGATCGGGTATCAATAGTTCAAGGTGAAGGAGCTAACAACACTGCGAAACATCGTTGCCACCCGATCCCAACGCACCTCATTGGTGCTAGCTGCAAGGGTATAAAGCTTGCCCTTATCAGCCACCACCGTGGCAAATTCGTGGCGATCACGATCTGCCAGGTGCACTTTGTATTCCAGGTCGTAGAAGGTGCGACCCTGGTCGGCCCGTTCACTTGCTTCCACTAAATCCGCCTCACGGCCGCTGCCGGCAGGGGCAATAACCGTGCGTCCAAGTTTTTCTCCCACCGCAACTGCACTGCCTAAATCCTCAAGCCGTTTATCTGGATCAACAGGAGCGATCACAAGGCTGAGGGTTTCATCGCTATTGATCAGATCATGGAAAACAACTTCAGGGCCATCGCTGATGGCCACCCGTATCCAACCGGTTGGATACAAAAAGGCGTAGCGGCCATCGGCGCTGCTGTAGCGGTTTAAACCAGCCGCCGCAGCTGAACAGCCCACCAGCAACACCAACAGCAGCAGGCACATCAGGCGGGGGATCCCCCGAAACAAAGCCGAAACCTTCATGGGAGAGCCAAGCAACAGGAAGCTGCTGCCATTCTTGCGCCGCGGCCTGCCTAGATTCGCGATAATTGCTTTAGCCAGCTGTCTGCCTTCACCCGCCCCTTGGCTCGGCTGATTGAGCAGTTCGAGCGGCTGCCGGGCATTGGTCCCCGCACGGCCCAAAGATTGGCCCTTTATCTACTGCGCCAACCTGAGGAGCAAAGCCAGGCATTTGCTGAAGCGCTTCTGGCTGCCAGGCAACAGGTGGGGCAATGCCAACGCTGCGGCCACCTATCGGCAGAAACCCTTTGCAACATCTGCCTGAATCAAGAGCGCAACATTGGCCTGATTTGTGTTGTAGCCGATTCCCGCGACCTGCTGGCGCTTGAACGCACCCGGGAATACAAAGGCAGTTACCACGTTCTTGGCGGCTTGATCTCACCCATGGATGGCATCGGCCCAGAGGCTTTGATGATCCAGGCCTTGCTGAAACGCCTTGATCCAGAGGAGGTTAGAGAGGTGATATTGGCTTTAACCCCAAGCGTTGAAGGCGACACCACAAGCCTCTACCTGGGGCGGCTGCTGAAACCATTTTGCCGAGTAACCCGTATTGCCTACGGCCTACCCATGGGTAGCGAATTGGAATATGCCGATGAAGTAACCCTGGCTCGGGCCCTTGAGGGGCGCCGGGCAATGGAATAGGCAAACTGCCATGGAAAAAACAAGCCGCTACAGCCCCATCCCCCCGCAGCAACGATTGCCAAGTTGGTTGCGGCGACCGATCGGAACTGCAACTCAATTGGAAGCGGTGCAAGCTGTGGTTAAGCAGCAAAGGCTTCACACCATTTGTGAAGAGGGCCGCTGCCCCAATCGAGCTGAGTGCTATGCAGCCGGCACTGCAACTTTTTTGCTGGGGGGGCCCATCTGCACCCGCAGTTGTGCCTTTTGCCAAGTGGAGAAAGGGTTACCACCAGCAGCAGCTGATCCCCTGGAGGCGGAACGGGTGGCAGGGGCCGTTGAGAAATTGCAGCTCAAATATGTGGTGCTCACAGCCGTTGCTCGCGACGACATGGAAGATCACGGCGCAAGCCTTTTTACAAACACCATGGCAGCAATTCGCAAACGCCTACCGCAAATAGCAATTGAGGTGTTAACACCCGACTTTTGGGGTGGCCAACGGGATCTAGAGGCTGGCTTAAGCAGTCAACGGCTACGGCTAAGCCATGTTTTGAGCGCCAATCCAGTGTGCTTCAACCACAACTTGGAAACGGTGCAACGGCTCCAGGGGGAAGTGCGCCGCGGTGCCACCTGGTGCCATTCGCTTGGGCTGCTGGCTGCTGCCCACGAGATAGCGCCAAATATTCCAACCAAAAGTGGCTTAATGCTTGGCCTAGGTGAAACTAAAGCCGAAGTAGTGGCGGCGATGGAGGCTTTGCGGCAAGCGCAGTGCCAAAGGCTCACCCTGGGGCAATACCTAAGGCCATCCCTTGCCCACATCCCGGTAGCTCGCTACTGGACACCCGCTGAATTTGATGAATTGGCTGCCATTGCCACAGGCTTAGGTTTTGCACAAGTGCGCAGCGGGCCCCTAGTGCGCAGCAGCTATCACGCCGAAAAAAACTAACTAGAGTTTTCGAAACATTCAAACTTTAGTTATTTTCAATGGCATAACCAAGAGCAGTTAGCAATTCCGCCCAGGTAGGGGGAATGGTTCCTTTGTGATAGCGAAGCGCTAAATCATAGATGCCATAAATAGAATTAACAGTATAATTAACAGTTGAAATTCAGTTTATTTAACAGGCCCCGGCTTAGGGGATCAGAGCGTAAAATTCTACGGTTACAGCCCTATTATCATCAGTTGCTGTTACTACACGTGGAACACCAAGCATGAATAAAACTGAAGGAGCTAGGAAATGAAAACTTGCAATCACCCAGGCTAATGCAAATGCTTAATTTATCACGGATTCGCATAATTGCAATCGGCAAACAGCGGCCCGGCTGGTTGCATGATGGGGCAGCAATGTATTGCAAACGATTAGTTGGCCTTGAAATAATAGAACTCAAAGATTCAACGCCACACAAGGAAGCTCAGGCGGTGCTAGCAAGTTTAAAAAATAATGAGAAATTATTACTTTTAAGCGAAGATGGTAAGCATTTTAGTTCACGCCAGCTAGCGAATGAATTAAATGAACTAAGCTCCAATCGCTTGGTATTTGTTATTGGTGGTGCCGATGGCCACAGCCCACAGTTGAAAGCTAAAGCAGATCAAATAATCAGTCTTTCAGCACTTACCTTTCCCCATGAATTAGCCAGATTAATTTTGCTTGAGCAAATCTATAGAGCTAGCACTATTATTCAAGGAGGGCCATACCATCGCGATGCGGCCACTGCTGCGGGCAAGACCCTCGGAGCAATCACCTCGCATCAATAATCCAGAACCACCCCACACCAAACGCAGGGGCAAATCAAATGGGCTGGCCGCCAATTCCCGATGGGCTTTGAAACCAAGCCTACGGAAATAACGAACAAGTTTTTGATGTTGCTTACTGTTGTCGCGGATTGCAAGTAAATTAGCCCTTCGGCATGGGGTTTGCTCCAGGGCCCAGGCAAATGTTGCAGCCCAAATTAAATCGGCCACCCCCTGCAGCTGATTTCCTTGCACTCGCAGGGTGTCTAGGTGTAAACCATCGGCAAGGGGTAAAGACCAGCCCTTAAGTTCACCCAGCAGCAAAAGGCGCCCCGCATCACGGCGAGCAACCGCCACCCGCAGGGTTTTTAGTCCTAATCCACCCCCAATCTGCAGGCGCAAAATCAGCCCCTGCTGGGCAGCAAATGCTTCCAAATCAGCCAGGGATGGCATCTGCTTATTTGATAGAGAATTATAACCTAAATGATTTTCACCACGGGCCGCGGCCAATTGCATTTGCTGTTGACGTTCAGCAAAACGTTGGCGATCAGCTTCACTAAAATTCTCTTTGCAGTGGCGACAACTAACCCCCGCCACATAACTTGATAAGGCCCGATCAGCGGCGGCCAGTGGCATGCCACAGGCGTAACAAAGACTGTATTCACTCGGGGCTAGCTGGTGGTTTAGAGCAACCCGCTGATCAAATACAAAACAATCCCCCTGCCAGCTACTGCGCTCGGCTGGAATCTGCTCTAAATACTTTAATATTCCGCCTTCTAAATGATGAACATCGCTAAACCCCTGGGCAACTAAAAGAGCGGTTGCTTTTTCGCAGCGGATGCCACCTGTGCAAAATAAAGCAAGGCGTTCTGCCTTGTGCTTTTTCATTAATGGTTTTAATTCTTGCTCTACCCAAGCTGGAAAGCCACGGAAATTATCAAGGCCGGGATCGATCGCACCTGGGAAACTGCCAACGGCTATTTCATAATTATTGCGCGTATCAATTACCAAGGTATTTGGCTGCTTAATTAAATCATCCCAGCACTGCGGCTGCACATAATTACCCACCTGCTGCTGGGGATTCACTTCAGGAATACCAATGGTTACGATCTCACTCTTGATCCGAATCTTAAGGCGGTGAAAACATTTTTTTGTACTCCAGCTATATTTAACCTCCAATTCATTAAATGCTTCTTCTTTTTGTAGAAAATCAATAAAATCTTTAATGCTAATTTCTGAGCCACACAATGTGGCATTAATACCCTCTGCCGCCAAAAGCAAGGTGCCTTGCAAACCACCCATTTCGGCGTTTTTAAGCAGCTTTTGGCGCAAGCTCTCGAGATTATCGAGTTGTGCAAATTTATAGAAAGCTGCAACTAGGTAGGTCAATGGCAGCTCAACTAATGCTAAAAGGTTGCACGCCTGCGGCAGCTAGCAAAGCTCTATCTGCTTCCACGGCGGGATTAGATGTGGTGAGCAGGGTATCGCCGTAGAAAATTGAATCGGCCCCAGCCAACAAACAAAGAATTTGGGCTTCTTGATTCAATTGCTCTCGCCCTGCACTAAGCCTCACCCGGCTGTGGGGCATCAAGATGCGCGCAGTGGCCACCATGCGCAATAAATCAAGGCTTTCATAGGGCTGTTGGTTTTCAAGGGGCGTTCCCTCCACTGCCACCAAACCATTGATGGGAACACTTTCAGGCTGGGGATCAAGGTTGGCTAACACCTGCAACATCGAAGCACGGTCTTTTAATGTTTCACCCATGCCAATAATGCCGCCGCAACACAAACTTATCCCCGCTTTACGTACCCGTTGGAGCGTTTCTATGCGGTCTTGATAGGTGCGAGTGCTAATTATTTCGGCGTAGTACTCAGGGCTCGTATCTAAATTGTGGTTATAGGAGGTAAGCCCCGCTTGGGCCAAACGATTCGCCTGGCCATTGCTGAGCATGCCGGCGGTAACACAGGCTTCCATGCCAAGCTGCTTCACCCCAGCAACCATCTCCAACATCGCTTCAAACGGGGCACCATCCCTGATTTCCCGCCAGGCCCAGCCCATGCAAAACCTTTGGGCGCCTGCTTCTTTTGCCGCCTTAGCCCGCTCCAACACCGCTGCCACTTGTAATTCCAACTGGGGCCTGCCGCTCACATCACTGCTGTTGTGCATCGATTGGGGGCAATAGGCGCAGTCTTCTTCGCAGCCTCCGGTACGCACGCTCAGCAGAGAAGCAAGCTGCACCTGATAGCCGGGGTTTGCTTCCCGGTGCACCTGCTGGGCTTGCCATAGCAAATCAACTAAAGGCAGATTTAATAGAGCTTCAATTTCTGCAAGCTCCCAATCATGGCGCAGGGAAACTGTCATTTAGCGCTCTCAGGTACACCACCAAAGCGGCGGCGGCGACCTTGATAATCCAGCAGAGCTGCTTCCAATGCCGCCCCATCAAAATCAGGCCAAAGCACTTCTGTTACGTGGAATTCAGCATAGGCCAGCTGCCAAAGCAGGAAATTACTAAGCCGATATTCGCCGCTGGTGCGTATTAATAAATCGGGGTCGCATTCACCGGCGGTGTGCAATTCAAGCCCCAATAGATGCTCGTTGATTGCCTCCGGATCTAGTTCGCCACTTCTAACGCGTCTGGCTAGGGCTTTTGCTGCTTGCACTAGTTCATGGCGGCTGCCGTAGTTGGTGCAAACATTGAAATGAATACCACTGTTGTTTGCGGTGCGGGCGGTGGCATCGGCAATCAACTGCTGCAATCCCTCGGGTAAAGCGGTGAGATCCCCCAAGAAACGAATGCGCACCTGCTCCTTTTCAAGAGCTGCCAATTCCTTTGCTAACACCCGCTCAAACAGGGTCATTAAAAAACTCACCTCCTCTCCCGGACGCGACCAGTTTTCAGTGGAGAAGGCGTAGGCGGTGAGCGTTGCTATGCCCCAGTTATTGCATAGCCGCAGGGTGTTTTTTAAAGCTTCCACTCCCCTGCGGTGGCCCATCATCCGTGGCAAGCCCCGCTGGGATGCCCAACGGCCATTGCCATCCATGATTAAAGCCACATGGCCAGGCAAGCGACTGGGATCGAGGCCTTCAGGTAAGCAGAAATGGGAGGTGGGGCTGGGCATCGCCACCAGGGGCCGGCTCATGGGCGGTTCTTGGCAGAGGCTTCGGCGAGATCGCCAGCGGTTTGAGCTTTGGAAAGCGTACGCGCCTGGCGCTTGCGGCGATCACCAGATTGCAATTGCAGGGCTTCACCAAGTAGGGCACGCAATCGCTCCCTCGTGATTGGCCGTTCAAATTTGCCTTGGCAGGCAAGTGAAATGGTGCCTGATTCTTCACTTACCACCACGCATAAACAACGTTCATGCCTTTCGGTGAGCCCAAGGGCCGCCAGGTGTCTGGTGCCATGGCGGGTGATGCTTTGCCGCGAAAGAGGCAAAATCACACCAGCGGATGCAATTCGATTGGCCTGAAGCAATACCGCGCCATCGTGCAATGGGGTTTCAGAAGAAAATAAATTGAGCATCAAATCAACTGAAAGCAAAGCATCGATTTGAATGCCTGGATTCAAAAAGTCTTCGGGCCGCAAATCACTGCCCAAATCCAACACTATTAAGCCACCACAACGACGCTTGGAAAGCTGGCCCACAGTGTCAACTAAAATATCAACGGTGCTTGAATCTTGCTTCCCCGTTTGACGGCTACCGAGCAGCACATCCAAGCGGCCAGTGCCAAGTAATTCCATCAGGCGGCGCAATTCCCCCTGCAGCAAAATTGCGAGCGCAAGGCCGCACACCAGCACAAGCGCTTCCATTAATTTGGAGGTTAGGGGCAAATCGCCATAACGCTGCAGCAACCAAGCCACAGCCACCAGTAACAAATAGCCGCGCAACAACCAGAGGGTGCGGGGTTCAGTAACCCGGCCAAGTAGCAGGAAGCCGAGGCAACCGGCAAACAGCAGGTCGAAACTCAACCGCAGCCAGAACACCTAAACACCTCCCCTTAATTAATTCAACTTACCGATTTCAAGCGTTCAGGCAGTACGTCGTAGCGCAGCAACTCGTCTGGCCGCTCCCGCCGC
>MWMJ01000061.1:0-7463 GCA_002151525.1 Synechococcus sp. Lanier
GCCATTAGTTTGCAATTGCAACCTTGCCGTGCCGTAGTTGCTATGCGGAGTGCACTGCAAAAGCTGATAACCAAGCGGCAACTGAGAAGTTGCAGCAGCATTAACGATCGCTTCTGCCAGCACCAGGGCCGGCCAAGCCATCGGCCCTTCCACCACCAAATCAAGATCTTTTAATGGCAGCGCTCGCCCGAGCAATTGATCCCGCACTACCCCACCCACCAAGCTCATCTGCAGCCCCAAGGGAGTAGCTAGAGCCAGTAGCCATTCAAGCCACTCCGCATGGGGCAAACTCATGGGCGCAAGCGCCATAGGCCAATGAAAGATCGCCCTAAGCCTGCCCGTTGGTGGAACAAGTGCAAGCAACCAAAACGGTTATTAGCGGAAAGGTTGGTGCCAAAACTGGAACGTTGGCGCGGTGAAATCTGGGCTGATTTGTTGCGCTATGGCTTAATTCGAATGCAACCAGGCTTGCGGGCAACCAAAACGGCAAACACTGATTTCAGCCTGCTATTGCCGCCTGGCTGGACGATTTCCAACCGCCAACAAAAGCGCCTAAAGCTGTTACTAAGTGCCAGGCAACATTGGAGCAATGCCTTAGTTGTTAGCTGCGATGACTGGCTGCCCCAAGCAAATGGCAAACGGGCCTGGCGTCAAAAAGGCTTGCTTGATCCATTTCTTGATGGCGCGATCGGAACAGCAGAAGGTCCGCTTTGGTTAAACAACGCTGTATTGCAACATCTGGGGCCTGTCCCAAAAACCGCCCCTGAAAGAATTCAATGGCGGGCCCAGTTGATTGATTGCGTTGGTGTCCAGAAATGGGCCCATGTGCCACTACCGCTTGTGCAGGCGCCGCCGCAACCAAAGAAACAGCAAGTGATGAGCCCATTGGGCACTCCGCTTGTGAGTGTGTTGATCCCCAGTGGTGGTTTTTCCAAAACCATCCAGGGGCGCTCCACCCTGCTGCTGCGCCATTGCCTGCAAGCCCTACTTAGCCGCAGCAGCTATCGCAACATAGAAATAGTATTGATCGATGCAGGAGAACTATCTAAAGAATTACTTTTTGAATTAGAAGCACTCACCACTGCTGAGCTAGGTCAAGGCCGTTGGCGCCACGAACGCAATCAAAATCCATACAGCTACAGCGAACGCATCAACCAGGCCGCTGCCGCCGCCAAAGGTGAATGGCTACTGCAACTAAACGACGACACTGAATTGCTAGAACCAAATTCAATTGCTTCCATGCTGGCCCAAGCCCAAAGGCCTGAGGTGGGAGTGGTGGGTGCACTGCTGCTTTACCCCAATGGCCGCGTGCAACATGCAGGCGTAGCAATAGACAACCTGGCCCCACGCCATGCCTGGGCTAGCTGCAAACCAGAGCGCCTGCCGCCGGGGCTACTAGAAACAGCTAGTGCATTTCAAGCCGTTACCGCCGCCGTGTGCCTGTGCAGTGCAACCCTCTGGCGGCAACTGGGTGGTTTCTGCCTTGAGCTACCAATTAATTACGGCGATGTGGACTTCTGCCTGCGGGCTCGCCAAGCTGGCAAGGTTGTGCTGCTGGACCCTGCCAGCCGTTGGATCCATTTCGAATCAGCCAGCCGCAGCCTTGATGGGGTGCCCCCGGAACTGGGTTTCTTCCAGGAGCTATGGGCTCAACAGCTGGGCGGCATTTGGTGCACAGACCCCTACGTATCCCGTTGGCGGCAATTACTAGCAATGAAAAGCTGAACGATGCCATTCCAGCAGGCACCTAAGTTTTGGCTCTACAGCCACAACTTCACCCATACCGGTGCACCGCTGGTTTTAGGCGCCATTGCCCTGGAATTAGCAGAGCATGGCTGGCGGCGGCGGCTACGGATAATTAGTTGGGGAGGGCACCACGACCGAGTTCACACTAAATTTCGTCGGGAACTAGAAGCAAAGGGGTTGAGCTGCAGCGTGCTGGAGCCAAACCAATTACCACCCACGCCCAAACCCCAGGATCGCGTTCTACTAAATAGCCTTTCTTTGCCCCTGGCGGTGCTTAATCAAGCTTTTAATTGGCTTGAACAAAGCAAAATCCAACGGCTTGATTTATTTGCCCACGAAGCAGCACCAAACCAGTTGCTTACTGGTGAGCAATGGCCGCATCGATTGCAAAAGCTGCTGCTTGCAAATGTTTTGCAATTGAGGGTGCCCTCCTTGCATTGCTTAATCACCTATCAACATTGGTTGGGGTATCGCGGCAGCGCCCTTGCCGTGCAGATTCCACAACTCGAACTAATCGGGCCCCAGGGACCCTTGCTCGAGCAACCACTTCCAACTTTCAACAGCCTGCGCTTGCAACTCACCGGTATGGGCGGCGATGGCAACAAGGGCCACAGCTGGTTGTTGCGCCTCGTGCAGCAACTGCTTTGCCTGGAAAAACCGGGATTAAGACCCCTTGAATTGCAATTCATCGGTTTAGAAAGTGATCACCATGCCCTGCTCGATCGAGAATTACGCTTTTGGGGCCATGCCTTGTTGGGTGATCGCTTCAGCTGGGTACCCCACGGCAGCCGCAGCGATGCATTGCTGGCCATGGGCCATGCCAACGTTGCTGTAATTTGCTCTCGCCAAGAAACTTTTTCAATGGTGGCGGTAGAAGCAATGGCTCTTGGCCAGCCATTGCTTCGCAATCGCAGCGGTGGCTGGCAAGAACAACTTGAGGCAGGAGTTAATGGTTTTGATCTCGGTGAAACAGGCCCGGATCCACTCCCAGATCAAGTGAAGCTGCTACAACATTTGCGCGATCCTCAAGCCATAACAAACTATCAATTGAAAACGATGGCGCAAGCTGCAAGAGCAAAAGCGGAAAAGCTCACATTTGGAGGGTTCTTAAATTGGCTGCTGCCTTAATTTTTTAATAAATAAAAATTTTATGTTAAAAGTCACCACGCTGATAGATTTGTTATTGCCGGCAGCAATAATATTATTTTTTTTGCCAACAAATCCAGTTGCAAGTAGTGTACCTGCAACCGCTTGGGTGATGATCCAGTTAGCTCTTGCGCCCACCGAGAAACGCTGGGCCCTATGGCCAATGGCATTTGTAATTTTAGCTACAGCTCGTACCTGGTGGCTTCATGAAATGCACAATCCAGCAAGTAGTGAGGATATTTTATTAGTAGTTGCAAGTTTTTTGGCCGCTTCATGGGTTTCAGCAAGCCGTTGGATTATACTGCTAAAGATGTTGCTAATACCGCTTCCATTAATTGCAATAAGTATAGGGTCGCAGCCATGGAATGTGAATTCATTTACTGGGCGCAACTCAAACGCTTATTTGATTGGCTTAATAGCTGTAATTAGCATTTGCATGCTTTTCAACCAACACAGAAGTAAAATCGATTACGTCATACCGTTTATTGCAACTATTCTAAGTATTTTTCTTCTATGGCAAGCCCAATCTCGAGCCGGCATGATAGCTACAGCTGCTGCCATTGGGATAATAAAATTAAGAGATGAATATTCTCGTGGTCGTTTTCTTAAAGCTTCTACAATTACAGCTGCCGCTGGTGCTGCCATACTTATCAGTTTAAGATTCATGCGTCCTTCCAGCATTATTAACGCTGCAGGGATAGATTTTAAATCAGATCTAGGAAGACTTCAGATTCAAAATTGCTACATAAATTTACCATTTAGTGGCAATAACCGATTTTTATATGGAATTGGATTTGAACATCAAGATAAGTTCTGCAAAGATGTGATGATAACGGGGGTGCTTGAACATGCACACAATATCTATATCCAAGTTTGGGCAAATACAGGGATTATTGGCATTACTGGGATGTTGCTTTTCCTGGCTTTATTGGTAACACAATGGCGCAAAAAAGATAAATATTTTAACCCAATTTTAAGCAGGGCTGGATTAGCACTTTTAATTTATGTATTACTTCAAGGGGCTTTTGATGCAACCATCATTTATTGGCAAATAACTCAAGTTTTTACTGGGATCTTATTAGCAATCCCATTCTGCGCAACTGATAACTCCAATAATTTATTTAGCAAGCCGGATCGGAGCTAAACGGGGATCTAGAATTTTTGGACCCATGCCAGGGAATTTAACGGCGATTGAGATCTTTTCGCCGCTACCAAAGAGATGGGTAACTCGCCCCTCGCCAAAAACATCATGCTGCAATTGATCACCAACCGCCCAAACTTGGGCAGCATTTCTATTCCCCATGGAAGGGTTTTTTGCCGGTTCACGATCGATCCTGGTTAGCCGCTCCAGCCGTTGCTCTCTGGAACCGGTGCGGGGAATATCGGCTTGCAGTGAACCCTCCGGCAGTTCAGCTAAAAAAGCAGATGGCACCGCCGCCTCTCGCATGCCGCCCCATAGCCTTCTCTCACTGGCATGGGATAAAAACAAACGCTCCTTTGCCCTGGTAATCCCCACATAACAAAGCCGGCGCTCCTCTTCCATCGAAGCTGGATCATCCAAAGAGCGATAGCTCGGGAATAAGCCCTGCTCTAGGCCCACCATAAACACCACCGGAAATTCAAGCCCTTTGCTGGCATGCAGGGTCATCAAAACCACCCGTTCTGCGGCTAGATCTTTGTCGTCGGCATCGCTTGCAAGGGCTGCTGATGCCAAAAAGCCCTCCAAATTGCCCTCTTCATTTTCCTCTTGATATTGCAGCGCTGCATTCACCAATTCCTGCAGGTTGCGGCGCCTTTCCTCTGCCTCATCTGTTGCTTCAGCTATAAGTTCGGCCAAATAGCCGCTGCGCTCCAGCACCAGTTGCACCATTTCGCTTGGGCTTGAAGCATCAAGCTTGCTGCGTAATTCTGCTAATAAATCAGCAAATTGCAGTAGCCCCCGGGCTGAACGGCCCGCCAAGGTGCGCACCGATTCCGCATCGCTCACCACCTCCCAAAGCGGTATTCCCAATTGACTAGAAGCATCATTTAGCCGCTCGATTGTGGTTTTACCAATGCCCCGTTTAGGCACATTCAGCACCCTTAATAAACTCACCGAATCAGCTTGGTTAACCAATAAGCGCAGATAAGCAAGCACATCTTTTATCTCGCGGCGATCATAAAAGCGCAAACCGCCCACCACCGTATATGGCACTCGCCAGCGCACCAAACTCTCCTCAATGGCGCGGGATTGGGCATTGGTGCGATAAAGCACTGCCATATCGCCATAGCGCAATTCATGGTGGGCCGCCTGCAATTCACGCATGCGTTGCACCACTGTTTCCGCTTCTGCAATCTCATCATCACAACGGCTTAACCTGATTAATTCACCGGCCCCACGGGTGGGGCGCAGCACCTTATCAATACGTTCCGTATTACGGGAGATCAAGGTATTCGCGGCCTCTAGGATAGTTGCTGTGGAGCGATAGTTTTCTTCTAATTTCACCATAGTTTGAGTGCTGCCATCGGCAACACCATCACCAAAATCGCCCTGGAAACCCATCAGGATTGTGAAATCAGCAGCGCGAAAGCTATAGATACTTTGATCTGCATCACCCACCACAAAAACTGAGCGGTTTTCCCAGTTCTTGAATTGAGCTGGATCTACACCATCCGTTACGATTAACTTTAAGAGGTCGTATTGGGTGCGGTTTGTGTCTTGATATTCATCAACTAAAAGATGCCTAAAGCGGCGATGCCAATAGGAACGCACCTGGCTATTCTGCTGCAATAGTTGCACTGGTAGCAGTAATAGATCATCAAAATCAAGGGCATTATTAGCGGCTAGTGCACGGCGGTAACGTCGATAGGTTTCCACCAATAGGCGGCCCCGCTGCCCCTGGCCCAGCTCCTGTTGTTCTAAATGTTGAGGCAACCAACCATGGTTTTTCGCATTGCTAATTGCCCATCGCATCTTTTTAGGTTCAAACCGTTTAGGATCTAATTGCAACTCTTGAACGGTAATTTCTTTAACTAAACTTTGGGCATCGGCTTCATCATAAATAGAAAACTGACGGGTCCAGCTGAGGCCATCTGGATCCGTATATTTATCAATATCAAAGCGCAATAATCTTGCAAACAAGGCATGAAAAGTACCGATCCATAGCTCCTTTGTTACCTCCCGATAAATGCGGCTGCGCAATTGGCGTTGCTCATGGCTAGCAAGGCTTGAGAGCGGTTGGCCAAAGCTGCTTTGGGCTAACCGCTGGGTGAGCAGCAGCTCCAGCCTTTCCTTCATCTCCCGGGCTGCCTTATTGGTGAAGGTAACCGCTAATAATTCAGCTGGATCAACGCCGTGGTGACCGATTAGGTGGGCGATGCGGTGGGTGAGAGCCTTGGTTTTGCCGCTGCCTGCCCCCGCCACCACCAGCAATGGGCCGCAGTGGTGTCCCACCGCCTGGCGTTGGGCGTCGTTGAGTCCGGCGAGGAAGCCCTGGGTCATTTGGGCAGATTAGGGTGCGCCTGTATCTGGCGAGCAAATGCCCAAGCCAATATCTTTAGAAGATGGAAAGCAGTGTTTCGATTCCCATCTTCATCGGCGTTGATCCCCGCGAACGGGCCGCTGCCAATGTGTTGATCGATTCACTATTAGCCCATAGCAGTGCGCCGCTTGCGATCACAGCATTAATCACACCCCAGCTGCAAAAGCAAAACCTCTACTGGCGCCTCAAGGATCCAAAACAAAGCACCGCCTTTTCATTTACTCGCTTTCTTGTGCCCCAACTGCTTAATTTTCAAGGTTGGGGGATTTTTATGGATTGCGATATGCTCTGCCGCGCTGATATCAGCGAACTATGGAGCCTGCGCGACCAAAACTATGCCTTGATGTGCGTTAAACATAATCATATACCAAATGAATCAACTAAGTTCCTAGGTGAACCGCAAAGTGACTACCCACGCAAAAACTGGAGTTCATTAATGCTGTTTAATGCATCCCAATGTGAAGCTTTAACAGCTGCCTATGTGAACAGTGCCAGCGGCCTTGAATTACATCGTTTCCAGTGGTTAGAAGATCACAAAATTGGCGCCCTACCCGAGCAATGGAACCACCTTGTTGATGTGCAAGCGCCTGATCCAGAAGCAAAACTTTTGCATTTCACCCTCGGCGGGCCATGGTTTGCAGGCCAAGAATGCAGCAACTCAGCCGAATGGTTTATCGCCCGAGATCGGGCCAGCCAACTCTGGCAGCAGCCCACATGAGTTGCCTTGTAGTTATCCCAGCCAGGCTTGAATCCAAGCGCCTACCCCGTAAATTGTTGGTTGATGTGGGCGGCAAAGCCCTGCTGCTCCGGGTGATCGAGCGTTGCCTACTAGCTCAAACAGCCCCACAGGTGGTGCTCACCACCGATAGCCAAGAGATTAAAACCGCTATCCACGCCTGGGGCCTTGCTGAGCAGGTGCCTGTGCTTTTAAGTAGCCCTGAATGCAGTAGCGGTAGTGAACGCATCGCCTCTGTGCTGCCGGAACTGCTCGCCTTAAATAACAATTTAATTAAAGACAATTCAACTAAAAAAAGTTCAGTTGAAAAAAAT
>MWMJ01000062.1:0-7257 GCA_002151525.1 Synechococcus sp. Lanier
TTCAAAGCGATATCCGCCGTAGCTGAGCAAGCCCGGCAGCAAGCTGGGCCCTAGGGCTGAAAACAAAGCAGCAGGGCCAGCTACCCCAGCTACTTGCAATGCTTGAAATGGTTTTTTATCTAAGGATTCCAGCTGATCACTAAGCACCCTTGCCACCAAGGCGCCATAGGGAATTGCAATAGCCAAAACCGCCACGGCCGGATGCAACCCGATCAACTGCAACAGGATCAAACCCCAAAGCAACTCATGCAACGAGCGGGGGATTGCCAGCAAACGACGCAACCAATGGGCGGGCCAACGGCAACCCCAAAGGGCGGCGGTAACAGTTGGAGAAGAGAAAACAGCGGCGATTAAGCCAATCGCCATGCTCAATAACCACGACCAAAGGGCAATCGCCAAGGTGATCGCAATTCCATTTAGGGCATTAGCAATAAGGGCTGGCGTAAAACTTGGCTGTAGCGCCGCCATGCCAAAAGCAGCAATTAATTGCCAACCGCCGCCATGCACAGCTCCTGGCAAGAGAGCAACAAGCGGCAAAAAAACCAGCGCTGGCAGCAGCAGGCCTAGGGCGGGAGCAGCCTGAAAACGCATCAGGTTTGATCGCTCTTATTTTGATCACTTTTATATAGATCCTGTAGCTGTGAAGCGCTAATTCGAGCGGGGTGAGTATCAAAAACCAATTCACCGCAGCGCAAACCCAAAACCCGATCAAAACCCTGCAACAAATCGGGGCGGTGCAGGCTCATCAACAAAGCGCGCGGGGCGGAGCCCAGATGAAGCAATAGGTTCAATAATTTTGCCGCCAGCGGTGGATCTAGCTGGGCTAATGGTTCATCTGCCAACAACAAGTCGGCCCCCTGCCGCAACAACCGCCCCAGGGCAATCCGTTGCCGCTGCCCACCCGAGAGTTGAATGATTGGCACCGGCAATAAATCAGCTGTTAATTCAACTTGTGCCAACACCTTGGAGCAGGCTGAGGTTTCAAGGGGAATGAGCAGATTTAGTAAAACCAAATGCCAGGGCCAGGCCGCCAAGCGACCGCAATTAAGGCTTTGCTGAACCGTTAGTTGCTCCACCAGGCGCAGGTCTTGCCAGAGGGTGCCGATGCGAGCCTGCTGACGCAATCTCCTGCCACCATTTGCAGCGGCTTCTCCATGCCAATACACAACCCCTGCAGTGGGTTTAATCAAACCATTGGCCACAGCCAACAGGGTGCTTTTACCGGCGCCGCTCGCACCAAGCAGGGCCACCCGTTCGCCACTAGCTAAACTAAAACTCAAATTATTTAAACGGGGTCGCTGCCTGCCGGGCACACAAATCCCCCGTAATTCCAACATCAACGTATTTTGCCTAAATTTCTACCAATCGCTTCAATTTGGCCATATTGAGAAGCAGGCGCTTCAACAAATTGACGGGCGCCAAATAATTCAAGAATTTGTTGCTGCCGCGGATTAGAAGGGCGCAGTTGAATTAAAGCTTTTTGCAACTTAGAACTAAACCCAGGGCCAAAGCGTTTGTTTAAGTTGCCCTGGGCAATCCAATGATAATCGGGATAGGGGGGCGTACGCCAGAGTGCAACAACTTTTGTGCGATCAATATTCCCATTCCTTAGGTTTGTTTGCCAAACCTGTTCATTAACGGCGCCCACTTCATAGGCGCCGCTTTGCACCAGGGCAATTGTGGCGTCGTGGCTGCCGCTAAAACCAGGGGCACCCCCAGCAAAATCAGTGATTTTCACACCACCTTTAGCCAAAAAATACTGGGGCATCAAGCGGCCAGAGGTGGAGCTTTCCGAGCCAAAAGTAAACCTTTTACCCTTCAACTGCTGGAGATCATTAAAAGTACGAATTGGTTTGATTGCAGCAATGCTATTTACATTGCCAATGAAAATCGAATGAAATGCTGCATCCACATCCCGCTGGGCCAACACCTGGGCCCCGGGGGTTTGCAGGCGAGCCTGCACGCCCGTAAGGCCGCCAAACCACACTAAATCCAAGTCGCCATTGCGAAACCCTGTTACCGCTGCCGTGTAATCAATCAGCGGCACATATTTAACGGCCACACCCAACTTTTGCTCCAACTCCTCAGCAAGCAAGCCATAAAGGCGATTCAGTTTCTCTGGGTTTTGATCTGGTATGGCGCTAATTCGCAATATTTTTTTTGCAGCTATGGCAGGCGTGCTTTGTTGAGCCTGCAATGGCATAGCTGGCGTAAGCGGGCTTAGAGCTGCAGCCGCTAGCCAAAAAAACAAAAGTAGTTTCAAGGTTTATTCAGGTTGCTTAAAAAGCGGCCCAGGCGATTCAGGCCATCTTCAATTGTTGCACTATTAACGGCGCAGGAAAGCCTCACACATCTGTCGTCGCCAAAGGGAGCACCAGGCACCAGGGCCAAACCCTCTTGATCCAGCAATTGATTACAAAAATCCAGTGAATTAAGCCCATAGGCACTCACATCAGGAAATGCATAAAAAGCACCGGTGGGGGGCACCAACACCAATCCAGGCAATTGCTGCAAGCCCTTGGTGAGCAGGGCGCGGCGGGCTGAAAAACTTTTTGCCATCTCCTCAACGCAATCCAAGGAGGCCTCAAGGGCGGCAAGGGCACCAAATTGAGCAAAGGTGCACACATTGCTGGTGGACTGACTCTGCAGGGCAATGGCAGCTTTAAGCGCAGGCAGGGGGCCAGCGAGGTAGCCAAGGCGCCAACCGGTCATGGCCCAACCTTTGGCAAAACCATTCACTACAAATAAACGCTCGGCTAAATCAGGAGCTAAGGCCGCCAGGCTGTGGTGCTGCTGGCCAGGTGCCAATAGGAATTCATAGATCTCATCACAAACAACAGCTAGGTGGGGATGGCGCCTTAATAATTCAGCCACCGCCTCCAATTCATGCTGCTGCAACACCAAGCCAGTGGGATTGGAAGGGGTATTGAGAATCAATAACCTGCTTCTCTCTGTAATTAATGCCTCTAAAGCCTGCAGATCAAGCCGAAAGCCATCCGTTGCTGCACTGGGAACTACTCGAACACTGGCCCCAGCAAGTTGGGCCATCTCCGGATAGCTAAGCCAATAGGGCGCCGGCAAAAGCACTTCATCGCCGGGGTTAAGCAACACCTGAAACAGGTTGTAGAGGGCCTGTTTTCCGCCATTGGTAACCAATACCTGTTCAGGGGTTACAACCATGCCATTGGCCCTCGCCAACTTGGCTGCAATAGCTGCGCGCAGCTGCGGCTCCCCCGCCGCTGGTCCGTAGCGGGTGGCACCACTTTCAAGGGCCCGAGTGGCCGCCTCGCGAATGAAGGCGGGGGTATCAAAATTGGGTTCACCTGCACTGAGGCTGCAGATATCCTTTCCTGCAGCTTGCAATTGCTTTGCCTTAGCGGCAATCGCCAGGGTTAGGGAGGGCTTAAGGGCCTGTGCCCGAACCGAGAGCATCAGCAAAAAATCCAGCGGTTCCAGTGTGCATGAACGCCAGTCCTTTTTGGGTGCTCGCCAGCAACAATCCAGCAGATTTGGCCCATTTTTATGCAGCTATAGCCAATGAAAATGCAATTAAAAAAGGTGCCATTTGGCTGGTGGCCTTTGCCGGTGCCGGCGAATTGCTCTTTTATTGCCCCTCCAGGCAGCGGCCCCAGCCGGCACAGGTGGGTCGCCTCGCCCTTTGCCTTCCTGTTACGAAACTCGAGCAGGCCATTGCTCTGGCCCTATCGCTGGGGGGGCAATTGCTGGAGCCAAGCCGCCAGGAAAGTTTTGGCCGTGAAGCCTGGCTTGCTGATCCGGAGGGAAACAAACTATTGCTGCTGGAGCCGGCCGAAGTAAGCCAAAACCAGCCATGAGCCTGAAACAAACAGAAGCCCTGCTAGCAGAATTAGCGCAGCAATGCAGCAATTGCCAAGCCTGCCCGCTTGCACAAGAGCGTTTTCAAGTGGTTGTGGGACGGGGTAATCCCAAAGCGAGGCTGATGTTGATCGGTGAAGCACCAGGCCAAAAAGAGGATCTATGCGGCGAACCATTTCGAGGCCGTGCCGGCCAACTGCTCGAGCAAATGCTTGAAGAGGCGGGCCTTTGTAGCAGCAACGATCTCTACATCTGCAATGTGATCAAGTGCCGTCCGCCCGGCAACCGCAAACCAAGCAACACTGAAATCAGCCAGTGTCTGCCCTGGCTAGTGGGGCAGATAGAGCTGATTAATCCTGGCCTAGTTCTGTTGGCTGGTGCTACGGCTGTTAGGGCAGTGCTGGGCATCAAAGGCAAGCTTGGCCTGCAACGGGGCCATTGGCATCAAAAGCAAAAACGCCTCTATAGAGCTATTTTTCACCCCTCCTATCTGCTGCGGTTTCCCTCTTTGGCAGCTGATTCACCAAGGCAATTAACCCGCCAAGACCTAAGCGAAGCCTGCGCGCAGCTGCGCAAAGGTGATGAAATGTGCCATGGTTTGGCTCGCACCCCTGCCAACACACCATGACCGGCCTACCGGCCCGTTTTGACACGGTTATTCACCGCCGTAAAACCCGCAGCGTGCGGGTGGGTGATGTGTGGATCGGCAGCGACCACCCCGTGGTGGTGCAATCGATGATCAATGAAGACACCCTTGATGTGGAGGGAGCCAGCGCCGGCATTCGTCGCCTGCAGGAAGCCGGTTGCGAAATAGTGCGTTTAACGGTGCCCTCCCTAGCCCATGCCAAAGCGGTGGCTGAAATCCGGCGCCTAGTGGAAAAAAGCGGCCCCCCTGTTCCTCTTGTGGCTGATGTGCACCACAACGGCATGAAGATCGCCCTGGAGGTGGCCAACCACGTGGATAAGGTGCGGATCAACCCAGGCTTATTTGTATTTGATAAGCCGGATCCCAATCGCACTGAATTCAGCCCTGCTGAAAATGCAGCAATTGCCGAACGGATTAGCGAAACATTTGAACCGCTGGTGAGTTTGCTTAAGCAGCAAGACAAAGCCCTGCGCATTGGTGTTAACCACGGCTCGCTAGCGGAACGGATGCTGTTCAACTACGGCGATACGCCCCTGGGCATGGTGGAAAGCGCCTTGGAATTCATCCGGATCTGCGATCGCCTTGATTTCCACAACATCGTTGTTTCGATGAAAGCCTCCCGGGCCCCAGTGATGTTGGCGGCCTATCGGCTCATGGCCCATCGCATGGATGAAGAGGGCTTCCACTACCCACTGCACCTGGGGGTAACGGAGGCGGGGGATGGCGACTACGGCCGGATCAAGAGCACCGCTGGCATCGCCACCCTGCTGGCCGATGGTTTGGGGGACACGATTCGCGTGTCTTTAACAGAGGCACCGGAAAAGGAAATCCCAGTTTGTTATGGCATTTTGCAAGCCCTTGGCCTGCGCAAAACGATGGTGGAATATGTGGCCTGCCCCAGCTGCGGCCGCACTCTTTTCAATTTGGAGGAGGTGCTGCATAAGGTGCGAGCCGCCACCGATCACCTCACAGGTTTGGATATTGCTGTGATGGGTTGCATTGTTAATGGCCCTGGGGAGATGGCCGATGCCGACTACGGCTACGTGGGTAAAACGCCAGGAACAATCTCCCTTTATCGGGGCCGCGAGGAAATAGGCCGGGTGCCGGAGGCTGAGGGTGTGGAGGCACTGATCGCTTTGATCAAAGCAGATGGCCGTTGGGTAGAGCCCCAAGGCTGAATAAGCGTTACGTTTAGGGGACTTAGAAAAACTCGATGAGCCAAAGGGGAGTTCGCCGCATTGCTTTGTTAGCCCTAGCAGGGGCAGGCGCTTTAGCTGGTGTTGTTGTACTTGGCAGCGATTTAATCATCGGCAGCAGCACCGCTGCGATCATTTCCGATAGCCCCAAGGAGGTGATGGATGAAGCTTGGCAGATCATATTTAGGGATTATCTCGATACCACTGGTAAGTACACAGAGGATCGCTGGAAAACCCTGCGCAGGGATGTGCTCAATAAAAGCTATGGCAATACAAAAGATGCCTATGAAGCGATTCGCGGCATGCTTGCCACCTTGGATGATCCTTACACCAGATTCCTAGATCCGCGTGAATTCAAGGAGATGCAAATAGACACCTCCGGGGAACTATCCGGAGTGGGCATTCAATTAAGCCTTGATAAGGATACTAAAGAATTAATTGTTGTATCACCCATCGATGGTTCACCAGCATCAAGGGCTGATGTAAAGCCAAAAGATGTGATCACACAAATAAATGGCAAAAGCACTAAAGGGATGAGCACCGAAGATGCGGTGAAATTAATCCGCGGGCCAGCGGGAAGCAAAGTTTCAATTCAACTGCGTCGCAATAAAAGTCAACTTATCAACGTTGATCTAATTCGCGACCGCATCGAAATCCATGCTGTTGATAGCAGATTAAATACCACCCCGGATGGCATCAAGGTGGGTTATATCCGCCTGAAGCAGTTTAATGCCAATGCCACGAAAGATATGCGCCAAGCCATAAAAGAACTGGAGGAGAAGGGTGTTCAGGGATATGTGTTGGATTTACGCAGCAACCCAGGCGGCCTTTTGATGGCGAGCGTTGAAATCGCCCGCCAATGGTTAGATGATGGGGTGATCGTATCCACTAAAACCCGCGACGGTGTACAGGATATAAAGCGCGCCGGCGGCAAGGCTCTCACAAAAGCACCGGTTGTTGTTCTAGTTAATGAAGGATCTGCCAGCGCCAGTGAAATACTTTCCGGTGCTTTGCAGGATAACAATCGAGCTGTTTTGGTTGGTCAAAAAACTTTTGGTAAGGGCTTGGTGCAATCGGTTAGGGGCCTATCCGATGGCTCCGGGATGACGGTAACTATTGCAAAATACCTCACACCCAGCGGCAGAGATATCCATAAACATGGCATTCAGCCAGATATCGTTGCCAAACTCAGCGAAGAGGATGCAAGAAACCTTAAATTTGAGCAGCTGGGAACCAGGAACGATCCGCAATACAAAGTTGCTGAAACCACTTTGAGCAAGCAGTTAAATTCTGCTTCCGCTGGTGTTATCAAAGCAAAAATTTATAACCCAGCCAGCTCTAATATCCCCGCAGCGCTAGGGGCTGGAGAAGAATAGTTCCTTAGGAACTACTTTTTCTAAGCCGCCCCTCCCACCGGCTGCATGATCCCGCCGCCTGGGTTTGAGTCGTCGTCGTCGTTGCTGCCATCTTGTTGAAGCAGGGCGAACATGCCAAGGCCGGCGCATGCGATCAAAGAAACCAAAAACCCAAGGCCGGATGCAGTGCCACCAAGGTCTAACACTGCTCCAAGGCCATCACTGA
>MWMJ01000063.1:0-7181 GCA_002151525.1 Synechococcus sp. Lanier
CCAACGTCTATTTCCACGTCACGATCGCCTACGCGATTCTCCGTAACAACGGCGTACCGATTGGAAAGCGTGATTTTCTGATGGGAGATAGGTCTTCAGCAAGCTGAGCGGTGCAGCGGTTGTGCTGCCCCCGAGATCACCCCTTCAGAAGTGGCTCTTCACCTGCCAGCGGTAGGAGCATTCTGGTTACAAGATTTCTCGGGGCCTGGCGGCGGAAAAGTTCTGATAGGCCAAATGGCTCATCTGCAAAACGCTGCCTCCTGCTTGAGAAGAGCGGCAGCATTGGCGTTGTTGAGGTTGGAGTTAACGAAAACAGGGTTAGGCAAATCAACCGAAACGAGTTGCAGTAAGAACTACCAATACAAACCCAAGGAAAATCTAATCAGATGTACAATTTTATTAGAGCAGTTAACGATAACTCCTATCACAAGCGATTCGAACCTGTTCAGTCCATGATCCACGGTGGTTCTTGGTGGATCGGTTGGGTTGAAGAAGTTCCTGGAGTTAATGCACAGGAAGCCAGCTCTATTCCTCGCCACACAGAGATTAACGAGCTACTTGCACTGAAGAAAGGATCTAGGTTTATCTCCGCCATGACTAGAAAGTAGGACGATTTGTGGGCGAAGGCCTGCCATTGTTGCCTGTTTTAACGCGATACCTCGAACACACCCCTCGAGTGGTGAGGCCACCAACTACTCTCTGCTGCGCAACCATTACCTCCCTGCCTACCGGCTTAATAAACAATGAAATTAATCAAATTGGGTCTGTTTACACTCCTGCTAGGAGCGGCTTCCATGATCCCCGGGCCTGCAATGAGCAAGCTATTCAATGCGAAGTGCCTATTGGTAATTGATGGCAGCACTCGAATGAATAGCCAATGTTCATTCACTTCCGACGCTGATTCGGATTTTTTCAGCGACAAGAAGCTTCTCTTAGTTTGCCCCAACGGCAGATCGGCCGAGTACTCATCGTGTTACGGGTATGAACAGCGAGTTGCAAGGCAAGGGGTTTTTGGAGTTTTATTTAGACGCGGAGATAGTGGGGATCTTTGCTGGAACGAGGGGACCATGCGAAAAGCAAGCCCTTGTTTTGATGGACTAAGGCGTAATGGTGCTTGTTGGGAGTCTTCATCAGCAAAGAATAGACATGCAGAAATGTGGCATAAAATTAAATTCTGCGCATGGGCACTTTGAGCATATGAGATCTGATAGCCGTTTCTATTCTTTCTTCTTTGATTCACACTTATGGAGAACTAAGCAAAATTTACACGGGAATGCATAACCCTGAAGTTTACTGATCTTGACGCGAGACTTTTTGCAGAGGGTTTAAATCCTGATAAGACTTATAAATATACTTTCAAACAAGCAAAAGTCCCACCGCCGCAGGGGAAGTGGGACTTAGGCGGTCTTCGTGGGACCTTCTGAACACGGAGAGGGTGGGATTCGAACCCACGGAAGGTTTCCCTTCAAACGATTTCGAGTCGTTCGCTTTCGACCACTCAGCCACCTCTCCCAAACCCAGGTCATCTGGATTTCACCAGCCTAGCCAGCCCCGGGTACCTGTAAATTGCCAATGCTGTGGCAGCCTGCCATTAACTGGTTTTTCAGCGCTCACCCACACCTTTGCTACTCCTTGCCACATGGCCAGTTCCCTGCGGCTAGGCGGCCTACCTAGCCACAAACCATCAAGGCTTAGGGCCGATAAGGAAGATGTTTTAAATGGTTGCGGGAACACCCCCCAACGGCGATCACCAAGCTGCAATAGGCCAGCCCCCGGCGATTCAGGCAAACTTTTAAAGCTCAAACCCTCACTACGCACTACTCCCTGCGGAAGCACCTGCACCAGCCCACTTAACTGCTGCCAACAGGTTTGGGCATCAGTAGCAATTGGATCTAACAACACCAGCCAGTCCAATCGAGCAATCCCTAAACCCTGCTGTAATCGCCCAGCCCGGCGACAACTAAATTCACTAGCATCTGTACTAATTAATGCTGCTCTACCTTTATATCGAGCCATTAATAAACTACCAGGTGCCTGATAAATAAGCAGCAATTGATCTTGAAATAAGCAGAATAACTGATATGCACTGGCAGAAATCATTACCAATAAACCAAGCGGTCGCCAGCGTTTAAGAGGTAATAGCCAAGCTGATAAACCAGCACTAAAAATAAGAACTAGCCATGCTGATACCCTACCTGTAAATATCAATGCAAGAGGTAATTGAGCCGTAAACTGCACTAATAAAAGCAATGCCTGCACGGGTAGCTGCAATAACCAAATAAATGGTGCAAGTAAAGGTGGTAGCATTAAAGCCAACACAGCACTAACAATAGATCCAAGCGTTAATATTGAGATCAGTGGGCTTGCAATTAGATTTGCCGGCACTGCATAAATTGGAACCACACCAAAATGCAATAGCTGTAGTGGCAATGTCCATAACCAGGCAGCTAATGGCACTGCCAACAATGAATGGCAGTGTTTTTCAAGCCGGGGTGCGGTGATAATTAAACCAGCAGTTGCAGTGGCACTTAGCTGAAAACCAATATCCCATAACCAAGCCGGCTGCCACAGCAACAAGAGCATTAAACTAATAAGCAATAAGCCAAATGGTTTGCTGCGTTCTTCATTTATTTCAATTATTAGGGCAGCAACACCCATCAGCAATGCCCTTAACACCGATGGTTGGGGGCCAGCCAGCACTAAAAACACCAGCATCGCCCCAAGCCCTGCTGTTAAACGTAATGGTGGTTTTCCCCGCCGCACAAAAACAAGCACCAAACCCAGTAATACGGTGAGGTGAAATCCACTTGCGGCTAAGGCATGGCTTAAACCCGCGGCCCTGAATTGTTGTTTCAACTGATCAGGTAGATCCACCACCGCACTACCCATAAGCAAAGCAGCTAGCAATGGGCCAACCTCTGGGCCTGCAGCTTGCTGAAATTTGTTATTTAAATGTTGGCGTAATTGCAATACCACCCCTTGCTTCTTATCTAGCACCTCAAGGTTGCTCACTATTAAGCGGCTAAATGTGCCTTGCTGCGCTAACCGTTGGCCGCCATCACCAAGTAAAGGATGCACCGCTGGGCTTGGTTTTTGCAAGCGGCCTTGCACCTGAACCCGCCAACCTTCCTGCCATAAACCACATTTGGGCAGGATTAAATCGCTGCGGCCGCTATGGGGGAAATCAAGCACTAATAAGGATCTACAGCCCGTTGGCATTAGCCGTTGGATAGGTGCACCCAGCCGTCCCCTTAATTGCACCTGCTTGTTATCGGCTTGCCACACAGGATCCAAAGCATCAGGACGGGGCCAGCGCCAATACAACCAGCCAAACAACAGCACAAGCAAAAGCAGGCCTATGCCCCATTTACGTTGCAGCGCCTGAAAAAGCCGCAAATAAACCATTTCCTGTTGGCAGCGGCTCCATCAGAGGATTCCCCCCCTAGACGGCAGCGATGCAGCCGATAAGTTACAAAGCAAGAAACAGCTCAACCAATGAATCCTTTGGCCCGTTTGGCCCTACTGACACTTACATGCATCCTCACGGCACCAGTGGGTGCTCAGCCACTAGCAACAAATGCCACTATTACAGTGCAAGCTGGCGACACATTAGATGCAATTGCCCGCAAGCAAGGAATTAGCGTTTCAGCTTTAATTAAATTGAATCCCAACATTATTCCCGATCGTTTAGCGATTGGAACAATATTGCAAATACCATCAAAAATAATCACTCAAAACCAACCCCTACCACCAGAACTAAATACAAAAGAAGCAAGCGCTGCTTTATTACTAAGTGCTGCAGAACGCAGGGATAGGGCCCAACAAATGCTTGTTGATCCAAACGGTTGGCGTTGGTATGGCAATACCGCTGTGGATTGGAAAGGTTGGCGACTACATCCGGGTGGTGTGCGCATCACATTGGTTAAACCAAATCCAATTGAAGTGGGTAATTTGCGCTCCTTAGCAACTGCTGTTGCAGTGCAATGCGACAGCTTGCGGCAAACCTGGCGCATTGATGGCCAGTGGGAACCATGGAAAATCCCCAGTGGCGGCACCGTTCCAGCTCGAATTGTGCTTGATCTTTGCAGCAACACCACCGATGCACCGGCAGTGCCGGTTTTACCTTTGGAGTAAAGGAAAACCCAGGGCCTCCCGCTCCGCCAACCATGCCTCTGCCACCTGCTTTGCCAAGTGGCGAATGCGGGCAATGGTTGCCGTTCTCTCTGTTACTGATATCACTCCACGCGCCTCTAATAAATTAAATGTGTGGCTGCATTTAAGTACCCAATCAAGGGCGGGGGCCGGTAGCGCTTTTTCACATAGGCTTCGAGCTTCTGCTTCATAAATTTCAAATAATTGCTTTAATCTTTCTGGATTTGATGCCTCAAAATTGTAAACACATTGACCCTTCTCAAAAGGCAACCAAATATCACCATAATTATATTTTGAATCCCATTGCAGATCCCATAAACTTTCAACATCTTGTAGATACATAGCTAAACGTTCTAGGCCATAGGTAATCTCAATCGACACCGGCCTGCAATCGAGGCCGCCACATTGTTGGAAATAGGTGAACTGGGTAACTTCCATGCCATCAAGCCACACCTCCCAACCCACACCCCAAGCACCAAGGGTTGGTGATTCCCAATTATCTTCCACAAATCGGATATCGTGCTCAGCAGCGCAAATGCCAAGCGCGGCAAGGGATTCAAGATAGGTTTCTTGAATAGCATCAGGCGATGGTTTTATTAATACCTGATATTGAAAATAATGTTGCGCCCTGTTGGGATTATCGCCATAACGGCCATCGGTGGGCCGTCTACATGGTTCCGGATAGGCAACTGCCCATGGTTCTGGGCCGATAGCCCTTAAGACCGTGTGGGGATTCATGGTGCCAGCACCCTTTTCGGTGTCGTAGGGCTGAAGGATTAAGCAGCCTCTTTCAGCCCAAAAGCGGTTGAGGGTTTGAATGATGTCTTGAAAGAGCATGGAGCCGCCCACCGCTTTGCCAACAATACCGAATCACCTTTAAATAATGATCCTTTTGATTGCTATAATCCTAAAATAAATCCCTTGGTAAAATCAGCGGGAAGAATTGTCATCGAACTAATACCCACGCCTTTAAGGTTAGAGCTTTCTCCAATCTTGGAAGTTCTTGTTAATGAATTAGAACCCCTAGGATTATGGCTATTTGGCAGCTGGGCAAGAGGTAATGCCAGCCTCCGTTCAGATGTAGATATCTTAGTTATGGGTTTCGAAAATCAAAACTTGCTCGATGCTTACAACTCTGTTCTAGAAGTAATTTACCCATGCCCATTACCACTTCAGCCGCTGATTGCAGGGAAACACCTGCTCACGCAACATGGCGATGCACCTTTCTGGCGCTCAATTAAAAATGATGCTATTCCTCTTTTACTAGGCAGTAAATTCCCATGAGCCTAGAAAGTGCCCATCAACGAGCTCAATTATGGTTGCGACAAGCAAGGGATGATTTGAAAGCTGCCCAGGTTCTGCAAAGAGCAGGCCAAGCTGCTCAATCATGCTTTCAATCTCAACAAGTTGGAGAGAAGGCTCTTAAAGCGCTATTGGCAGCTGATGATCGTGACTTACGCAGCCATTCATTAACAGCTCTTCTTAAAGCAATAGGTGGCGAAATAGAAGAGCCCCGCCAACGTCAGGCTCGTTTACTCGACAAACTCTACGCTCCCACGTGTTATCCAGATGCCCTAGGAGATGAAGTGCCCGCAGATGTTTTTGGCCCGGAAGACAGTGAAAGTGCTTTGCAAGCCGCTTCAGAACTACTAGATTGGGCTGCAAAGAGGCTCAAAACGCCATTTTAGTAATATGTCAACCATAAGCAGCAGATCATTATCTATCGCCACATTTCTACTTGTAAGTTCATTACTTTCTAGCCGCGCATTAGCAGAAGACACGCCACCCCCAGCGCAACCTGCAGCATGGTTTAGCATTCAAAATAATTTAAATTTACCCGATTGGTTTCAATTTAGTTTGCAAAGCCAAGCCGAACCAATGCTCAACCCCAGCGGTGGCACAAAACAAACCAATAATTGGATACAACAAACCGTTGCCTCAATATCAGTTGGAACGGGCCTAGCTAAAGATCCAAGCAATTGGCAGGAGATAGACCATTGGCATGTGGATGCAAGCGTCAATTTTTATAATGGCAATCCAAATTTTAATAGTGAAATCGGTGCTGCTATTCCACTGCAACAGGTGGCCCATGAAAATGGCTTTTGGCTTACCCAAGCGCAACTAAACCGCAGCATTGGCAATGGCTGGTTTGGCATTAAAGCAGGAATTCTTTCACTCAACCCTGATTTCATCTATACTCCAATATATGATTACTACATTCATTCAAGCCTAAATAACACCCTAAACATTTCAATTAGCGATCTCCCCGTAAATCCCCTTGCCGCCATTGGTGGTGTTTTGGAATTAAAACCTGCTCAAGATATTTCGATGCGTTATGGATTATTTGATCTAGCTAGCACCAAACCAATCGCCAAGGTTTTTGGTGTGAATCCTCAGGCGAATGTTGGCGGGGAAGGAGTAGCTCAATTTCTACAAATTAATTACTCACCTCAATGGTTAGCGCCTAATAAAACTGGCTCTATGCTGCCCGATGGTTTGCTGCAAATTGGTGGTTATACCACCAATAATGGCGTTGATGGCAGCGGCATCAACGCCAGCCTTAGTTTCAGCACTGGCCTATCGTTAGGCCTAGATCATCGCTTCTGGATCGGCAGTAATTATTCATTTAATAGCTTAAATGATAGCACTCCCACGTTTGTTTCAGCTGGTTTATTAAGCCAAGGCTTGATTGCTTCAAGACCTTTTGATGTATTTATTTTAGGCGTTGGCAAAACTGGCTTCAATCAACTGCTAGCGCCCAATCAAAATTATGAAGGTGTGATCGAACTTGGTTATCAGTTTCAATTAAATCCAACTCTTAATCTGCAGCCAACCGTGCAGTGGATAATAAATCCCGGCGGTGCAGGTAACACCGCCGGGATTTTTGCTACCACTTTACAAATAACACTTAATCTATAGATCAGAACATGAACGTACTTTTCAGTACACCGCCATAGGCGTTGTTGCTGCCAGTTCCTGCTGGGTTTGTGATCGTAAAGAAGGCAGGTGTAACGCTGATGTTGTCGGTA
>MWMJ01000064.1:0-7061 GCA_002151525.1 Synechococcus sp. Lanier
ACAACTCCAGGTATCAGCGATAGGCACCTGAAGCCTTAAGGCTTCCGCCACGATTTCGGTTTTGCTCCATTGCACTAGGGGTGCCCAAAGTTGGGCGCCATGGCCTTCAAGGCCACTTTTACTGGCTAGATCAGCCAATTTTTGAAAGGCCGTTAGGTATTCGGGCCGACAATCGGGGTAGCCGGAATAGTCCACCGCATTCACGCCTAGCACCAGCCGCTCGGCGCCGCGGGCCTCGGCCAGGCTTAGGGCCATGGCAATAAACACCGTGTTTCTACCTGGCACATAGGTATTTGGGATAACGCCTGGCAGCACTCCAGCGCTGGGAATTGTTTGCTGTAGATCGGTTAGGGATGAGCCCCCCCAGGCCGCCAGGTTTACGTTGATGGTGTGGTGCTCACTGAAGTTGAAATGGCGAGCTAAGTGGGCTGCTGCTTCTAATTCCCGTTGATGGCGCTGGCCGTAGTTAAAAGACAACCCAATCAATCGATAACCCGCTTCTATGGCAATGGCCGCTGCGGTGGCGGAATCAAGCCCCCCGGAAAGAAGGGCAACGGCAGTTGGTGGTGCAGGGTGCATGGGGGGGGCAGGATGGGTTGAGTTTGATCGAATAGCTGTGCGCAGTATTTCAGGGCTGATTTGTTCAGCAATTTTTTGTTCAGCAGTTGCTATGCCAGCAGGGGCAATTCCATTACTTGATCTGAAGCCCTATCCCGAAGCCGTGGCCGGTGAAAAGCGTTGGGTGATTCAGTTGAACCCCCTTTTAAAACCCTCTACTAACCCAAGTATTTCAAATAATCCAAGCGATTGGCGGGTGCAGTTGCTGGTGGGTAAGGAATTGGAACTGGATTGCAACCTGCATCGTTTTACCGGCAGGTTGCGTTCAGAAGTGCTGCCAGGTTTTGGCTACACCGTGTATCGAGCTGAACAATTGGGAGAGATGTTATCTACAAAAAAAGCCTGCCCCAGCCAAGGGCTTAGCAAGCAATTTGTACCCCTAGGAGGCAATCCATTCGTGTTGCCATTCAATGCAAGTATGCCGATTGTGATTTATGCACCTGATGGTTTCCAGGTGCGTTATCGCCTCTGGAAAGCGGAAACAAACAGCCAGCCAGCCCAAATCCTTTAACGCACCCCTAGCCATTTATGGGTTTGCAAGCTGAGGCGCCAGGCGGGATGGGCCATCACATAATTGATGGCGATGCTGCTGCCGGCTTTGCTATTAGCTCCCGGCTGCAGCATTAAAACCGGCTTGTTTTTGCCCCTGTTGGCTGCCGCAGCCATGGCTACTGCAAATTCAAGGTCTGCCGCTTCATGCACCACTACTTTCAATTCATTGCAAACAGTTAGTAATTCTTGGCTTGGCGGGCGGTGGCGTTTTGGTGATAAACAAATCCAATCAAAGCAGCCGCTTAATTGATCCACACCGCTGGTTTCTAGATGAATGGGCAGTCCCACGGGTTTTAGGGAATTACATAAACAATCAAGGTTGTGATGCAGTGGTTCACCACCGGTGATCACCACAAAGGCGGCCCCGGCTTGGGCGGCGCTCCGCGCCTCGGCCGCCAGGTCTTCTTCAGGGCGTTGGGGGTGCGCCTGTGCTGGCCATGAATGTTTTGTGTCGCACCAGCTGCAAGCCACTGAGCAACCACCTAGTCGAATAAAAAAAGCACTGCGGCCCCCATGAATACCCTCCCCCTGGAGGGAATGGAAGGTTTCCACCACTGGCAACAGGCCAGGATTTGCAATCACTGGTGCTGGCTGATGGCTTCGCGGGGGCTTTGCGGTAGCCGCTCCCTGGCCGATTCGATCAAACCGCGAAATAAGGGATGGGGTTTACCTGGCCGCGATAGGAATTCGGGATGATATTGACACGCTAAAAAGAAGGGATGATTTTTTAATTCAATTAATTCCACCAGGCGACCATCGGGAGACATGCCGCTTATTTCATAGCCGGATTCCAAAAATAAACTGCGGTAGGCATTATTAAATTCATAGCGATGGCGATGGCGTTCATATACAACTTCCTCTCCATAAAGTTTGTGGCCCTTGCTGCCTGCCACCAGCCGGCAGGGATAAACCCCAAGCCGCATCGTGCCACCTAAATCCACCACATCTTGCTGCTCTGGCAATAGGTGAATTACTGGATGGGTGCTAGCAGGTTCCAATTCAGCACTGGTGGCATCCACTAAACCAGCGCTGTTGCGGGCCCATTCAATCACTGCCGTTTGCATGCCAAGGCATAGGCCAAGAAATGGCACCCGCTGTTCCCGCGCCCATCGAATTGAAGCGATCTTGCCATCAACACCACGGTTGCCAAAACCGCCTGGCACCACCACTGCATCCATGCCGCGCAATAACTTTTCAGCCCCTTCTTGCTCAAGGCGTTCGGCATTAATCCAATTTAAATCAAGGCCGCAATCCGCATCTAAACAGGCGTGGCGCAGGGCTTCTACCACCGATAAATAAGCATCATTTAATTGCACGTATTTGCCAACAAGTGCCACCTTCACCGCAGGGCCTGGGTTGCGTAATTTATGCACTAATTCCTCCCAGTTAGCCATGTCACTTTCATGGTCTTGGAGGTTTAAAACTTCCAATACTTGGCGGCATAGCCCCTCCTTCTCCAGGGCGATCGGCACCGCATAAATGCTATCTGCATCAAGGGATTGCACCACCGCTTTAGTTGACACACCACAAAAGCCACCAATTTTAGTTTTAAGTTCATTATTGATAGGGCGATCGCTGCGGCAAACCAACACATCCGGTTGGATGCCGATTGAGCGCAGTTCCTTAACAGAGTGCTGGGTGGGCTTTGTTTTTAATTCGCCAGAAACACCTATATAGGGCATTAAAGTGACATGAACATAGGCGAGATCGTGGCGGCCAACCTCACTGCGAAATTCACGTATTGCTTCTAAAAATGGTAGGGATTCAATGTCACCCACCGTTCCGCCAATTTCAGTGATAACCACATCGGCATTGCTATTTGCCGCCACTCGATGGATGCGTTCGCGGATCTCACCGGTGATGTGCGGGATTACCTGAACGGTGCCGCCGTTATAATCACCCCGGCGTTCTTTATTGATTACAGCTTGATATATGGAGCCTGTGGTAACACTATTTAAACGCGACATTGCTGTGTCGGTGAAGCGTTCATAGTGGCCTAAATCAAGATCTGTTTCAGCTCCATCTTCAGTAACAAATACCTCTCCGTGTTGATAGGGGCTCATCGTGCCCGGATCCACGTTTAGGTAGGGATCTAATTTGAGGATTGAAACGCTATAACCACGGCTTTTGAGCAGCCTGCCCAGGCTGGCTGCCACAATTCCTTTACCAATACTCGATACCACGCCGCCGGTTACAAATACAAATTTGGCCATGAAACCGGCGGTAACGTACGAATAAGTAAATCAGCCCTCAAGGATGCTGCGCAACATCCAGGCCGTTTTTTCGTGAATCTGGAGACGGGCATTTAGTAGATCGGCGGTGGGGCCGTCTTCCGCTGCTTCCGCCAGGGGTAATAGGCCCCGGGCCGTGCGGGCTACCGCCTCATGGCCCTTCACCAATTCAGTTACCATCGCCAAGGCCTCGGGGGCCTGCTGGGTTTCTTCAATGCTGGAAAGCTCCGCGTAGCGGCGGCCGCCCATGGGTGCCAGATGGCCTAAGGCGCGGATTCGTTCAGCGATTTCATCAAGGGCAGTCCAGAGCTCGGTGTATTGCTCCATGAACATGGCGTGCAGCGAGCTGAACATTGGGCCGGTTACGTTCCAATGGAAGCCATGGGTTTTTAGGTAGAGCACATAGCTGTCGGCCAGCAGACGCCCAAGGCCTTCGGCGATTTCCTGGCGTTGGTTGGCGGGGATACCGATATCGATGGGGGGCGCTAGGTGGGCCATGGCTTTAGGCAGGTGCACTTGCAACATTCATCATGAATCAAGCCAGGTCTTCTAGGTAGTCTTTTACCTTGAGGCGCGCCTCAGGCAGGCGCAGCTTATGCAGGGCAATCGTTTCGATTTGACGCACCCGTTCCCGCGACAACTGAAGATTTTTGCCGATTTCAGCCAGGGTTTGGGGTGAATCGTTATCCAAGCCAAACCGCAAACGGATCACCCGCGCTTCCTTGCCGCTCAATTGATCTAGCAGTGCATCCAGATCGTCGAGCAATTTTTCACGGCTTAGCAGCTGCTCTGGCGTGGGCATTGGATCCTCCAGCAGCTCCCCTAATTGCGTTTCTTGGCTGCCGCCCACGCGGCTATCCAGCGAAACTGCATGGGGCAGTTTCTGCAGCGTTTCGCGGATCACAGCCTCAGGCAGATTTAGCTCAAGGCTGAGATCCTTAAGGCTGGCGCTGCGGCCATGGCGCGCGGCGATCAGTTGTTGGGCTTTTTTGATCCGATTTAATTTTTCGGTGATGTGCACCGGCAAGCGAATCGTGCGGCTTTGGGTGGCAATCGCCCTGGTAATTCCCTGGCGAATCCACCAATACACATAAGTGCTAAAGCGAAAACCCCGGCTGGGATCAAATTTTTCCACCCCCCGCTCCAAACCCAAAGTTCCCTCCTGCACTAAATCCAGCAGTTCCATGCCGCGGTTTTGATATTTTTTGGCAACGGCTACCACCAAGCGCAAATTGGCTTGGATCATCCTTTCCTTTGCCCTGCGGCCGCGGTGGAGTTGCTGTTGCAATTCGCTGCTACTGATGCCTAGCTGTTCCGCCCAGGCTTGATTGCCTTCCTGTAGGGCCTCGCGCAGGGCGGCCAGGTTGAGCTGGCAGGCCTGGGCCCATTGTCCTTGGGAGGGTTGATGGCCCAGGCGTGACGCTTCCCTTTGGCGTTGTTCTTCCAAATGATCAAGCCGGGCTAGGCGGGGGTTGCCACTGGCCAGCTGCTGGCGTTGGCGCAGCAGTAGTTCACGCCTTTGCACCAGCCGGGCCAGGGTGAGTTCCTCCTCCTGGCTAAGTAGATCCACCCGGCCAATGTCTTGCAGATAGAGGCGCACCAAATCAGCCGTGGAACGGCGCGATCTGCTGTGTTGACGCTCTCGCTCTAGCAACCCTGCAACCATCGCCGATTTCAGCCTGAACTAATTCGGCGGCAGCGAAAAACTTTGCGTTAGTTATCTTCCGGTTCTACCCAGGTGCTGGCCACGTTCAATTCCGCTAATTGGGCCGTGCTGGCGGCAGCAGGGGCGCCGGTGAGCAGGCAACGGGCCTGTTGGGTTTTTGGAAATGCAATCGTGTCGCGGATTGATTCTTCACCCGCCAACAGCATCACCATGCGGTCTACCCCAAAGGCGATGCCGCCATGGGGTGGTGCACCCAGTTCCAATGCTTCCAGCAAAAAGCCAAATTGCTTTTCCGCTTCTTCAGGTTCCAGACCAATGGTGTGGAGCACCTGCCTTTGCAAATCAGCTTTATGGATGCGCAGTGAACCGCCACCCAATTCCAGGCCATTGAGCACTAGGTCGTAGGCCTGGGCCCTGGCGGTGGACAGATCGTGGGCGTCCTCAGGGTTTGGCGCACAGAAGGGGTGATGGAGCGCCTCAAGCCGATTTTCTTCGCTGTTGCGCTCAAACATCGGGAAATCAACTACCCAAAGGAAATTCCAGGCCCCCTCGGGAATGAGCCCCAACTCCTTTGCCAGGTATTGGCGCACGCGATCCAGGGCTTTATTCACCGTTGCCGTGTCGCCAGCGCCAAATAGCAGCAGGGTGCCCGGCTCGGCGCCGGTGCGCTTAAGCAGCTCCGCTTTGGCGGTTTCTGTGAGGTTGTCTTTGATTGCACCGATCGTGTCGATTTCACCCCCTTCCCTAACGCGAATAAAGGCAAGGCCTCCGGCCCCTGCTTTTTGCGCTTCTGAAAACACATCACCACCGGGTTTGATGCGCACATTGCTCACCGCCTCATTGCCACCAGCAACGGCAATGCATTTCACGCTGCCCCCTGCAGCCACAGCACCGCTAAATACCTTGAAGCCCATGGTTGCCACCAGATCACTCACATTCACCAGCTCCATGCCGTAGCGGGTGTCGGGGCGGTCGCTGCCGTAGCGCTCCATCGCTTCATGCCAGGTGAGCCTCGGCAGTGGCAATGCCAAGGTCACCCCCTTCACCGCCTGCCAAATCGCAGCGATCAAGCGTTCATTCAAATCAAGAATTTGCTCTTGATCCAGGAAGCTCATCTCCAGATCCAACTGGGTAAATTCCGGTTGACGGTCGGCCCTGAGATCCTCATCCCGAAAACAGCGGGCCACTTGGTAGTAGCGCTCAAGGCCACCCACCATCAGCAGTTGTTTAAACAGTTGCGGTGATTGGGGTAAAGCAAACCATTCCCCACCACATACCCGTGACGGCACTAGGTAATCGCGGGCACCCTCAGGGGTGGAACGGGTTAACACCGGTGTTTCCACCTCGATAAAACCCTCAGCTTCCAGGAATTGACGGGCGGTTTGGATTGTTTTATGGCGCAGGGTGAGGTTGCGCCGCATCCTTTCGCGGCGCAGATCCAGGTAGCGATAGCGCAGCCGTAGTTCCTCGCGGGTATTTTCTTCATCGTGAACCGACACTGGAAATGGCAGGGGTCGGCTGGGGGCATTGAGCAGCTTGAGCTGTTGGGCAAGCACTTCCACTGCCCCGGTAGCCAGCCGTTCATTCAAGGAAGCAGCTGGTCGAGCCCGCACGCAGCCCTCCACCTGCAATACGGTTTCAGAGCGCAGATGTTCTGCCACCGCAAATGCTTCTGGACCCAGATCGGGATCCACGGTGATCTGCACGGTGCCGCTGCGGTCGCGCAGGTCGATAAAGATCACCCCGCCATGGTCGCGGCGGCGATCAACCCAGCCGCAAAGCAGCACCTTGGTGTTGATGGCGTTGGTGCGCAGGTCGCCGCAGGAGTGGCTGCGCATGGCGGTTGTTCAGCGAATCGGATGATCCCATGCAGGCGGTTCAGCTGCGGCGATAGAAGGGGCGTTTCACCACCTGGGCCGGTTCCTGGCGGCCGCGGATATCAACGCTTAATTCAGTGCCCAGCTTGGCTAAGGCCGTTGGCATATAGGCCAGGG
>MWMJ01000065.1:0-6974 GCA_002151525.1 Synechococcus sp. Lanier
TTGCTGCAAACGTTCAGGCAATACTTTTTGGCCTTCAAGCACCACGGCGGCGCCATCACCCAAGAGCAATTGCAAAAGGGGCCCTGGCACTGGCAAAAGGCTGGGGCGGCCTAGGGCCTTGCCTAGGGCCTGGCAAAACATTGCCATCGTTGCAGGGTTTGGGGAAGTGGCGTTGTAGCTGCCGCTGTAGCTGCTATTGCTAAGGGCTTCAGCAATTATTGAGCAGTAATCACTGCGCTGAATCCAGCTCATCCATTGGCGGCCAGAGCCGATGGGGCCGCCAAAACCAGCCCGAAAGATCGGCAACATTTTGCCCAGGGCCCCACCATCGGCCGCTAGCACGATGCCAGTGCGGATAACCACCAAACGACAACTACTGGGGATGGCCGCCGCTGCTGCTTCCCATTCACTGCAGAGTTTGCCTAGGAAATCAGCGGCAGCGGGGCTTGCTTCATTGAACACAGCACTGGGGCTGTTGCCATAGAAACCAACGGCGGAACCACTAAGCAGCACCTGGGGCGGCGTTGGGCTTGCTGAAATCGCCGCTGCAAGCAATTTCGTGGTGTTTATGCGGCTACTGCGCAGCAGCGCGCATTGGCTTGGGGTCCAGCGTTGTTCAGCAATCGGCTCCCCCGCCAGGTTCACCACCCCCTCCGCCTGGTTTAGGGCCTCAGCTAGAGCTGATCCTGGCTGCCAACTTTCAGCAAGGGCTGGATTACAGCGAATCAAATCAGCAGCTGGATTACCCCTGCGGCTTACGAGGGTGAGTTGATGGCCAGCAGCAGCTAGGAGCGGCACCAATTCACGGCCAATAAAACCGGTGCAACCGAGCAGCAACAACTTCATCACAATTTAAGTAACTGCTGCGGAAGCTAACGCCAACCACAGCCGATTAGCCTTGGCTAAGCAATGCCACAAACCATGGCTGATAGCTTCAAGAAAGGCGCTTTAGTGCGGGTAAACCGTAAGGCCTATGTGGGCAGCCTGGAAGCTGCCGCCAGCGCACCGGAACCACCCGCCTACCTGCTGGAGGGGCCTGGTGAGGTGCTGCTTGTGAATGAAACCCATGCCCAGTTGCGCTTTCGCAAGCCGGTGCCTGATGTGTGGCTGCGGCTGGATCAATTGGAGCCCTATGCCGGCACTTGAGCTTGCAGGTGGCGGCGCCTTTGGGCAGCCTCCCGCAACATCTCACGGCCATCCCGCAAACAATCATCCACATAACCGGCGCAGTAGCGCTCCAGCTCAGCAACGGCATCCTGCACACCACTGAGGCAGTGGTAGAGGCTGAGGCCAAATGCCCTAGCTACCGCTGGGCAGGCATGGGAGCGAAATAAATATTCCACCTGCTCGAGATGGCCGCGGCTGCGCTCGAGGTAGGCAGAAAAATCAGCCATCAACTGATCGTCGTAGGGGTCGGCGGCGAGGGCCGTGAGTTCCGCATTGAAAGGTTCTAAAACCTGGGCTAACAATTGATCAATGGGGCCATACACCTGCTGCAACCACTGCTCTAGTGCCACATCACTGCTTTTAGGGATAGATCGCGCAGGAATGGGTTGAGATGCGTTGTAAATACGCCTACTTTCCTGATTGCGCAGCAATTGCCATGCGGAATTAATCGCAATGATCTGGGCCGCATCATGGTTAGGGCCCCCCTTGGCATCTGGATGGTGTTGCTTTACCAAAGCCCGGTAGGCGGCTTTTATTTCAGCTGTGGTGGCCCCGCGGGATACGCCTAATACCCGATAGGGATCCACCGCAGTCATGGCATGGCATCGCTAAACATCGGTGTGCTGAGGTAGCGCTCACCAAAACTTGCTAACACCACCACAATTAATTTGCCAGCCCATTGGGGCCGTTGGCCCAGCCGTAATGCAGCCGCCATGGTGGCGCCACTGCTCACACCACTAAGTAAGCCCTCTTCCCGCGCCAGGCGCCTACCCATGGCCATGGCATCTGCATCACTCACCTGCATCACCTCATCGATCAAATCAGCTTGGTAGTTGTCTGGCACAAAACCAGCGCCAATGCCTTGGATGCGATGGGGACCTGGGGCGCCACCACTGAGCACGGGGCTGCCACTGGGTTCCACTGCAATCGCTTGGAAACTTGATTTGCGCTGCTTCAACAGCTGGGCGCAGCCGGTGATGGTGCCACCGGTGCCAACACCTGCCACCAGGGCATCGATGCGGCCATCGGTATCAGTCCAGAGCTCTTCCGCAGTGCTGCGGGCATGGATAGCTGGATTAGCTGGATTAGCAAACTGCTGCAATAAATAGGCATTGGGCAGCTGTTCCGCCAGGCTGCGGGCCCGTTGAATTGCCCCTTTCATGCCCTCCGCCCCTGGGGTGAGCTCCAATTCAGCTCCATAGGCCCGCAGCATGGCCCGCCGCTCCTGGCTCATGGTGTCTGGCATCGTGAGGATTAAGCGATAACCACGGGCGGCCGCCACCATGGCAAGGGCAATGCCGGTGTTGCCGCTGGTGGGCTCCACCAAAACCGTGTGGCTGGGGTTGATAAGGCCATTGGCTTCTGCATCGAGCACCATGGCAAGGCCGATACGATCCTTCACCGATGCGGTGGGATTAAAACTCTCCAGTTTTGCTACCACCTCAGCAAGGCAACCTTCAGCCTGGGGCAAACGGTTGAGACGCACCAGGGGGGTGCGACCCACAAGTGCTGTGATGTCAGGAGCAATTGCCATCGAAGGAGCTTGGAATAAGGCCATTCTGCTGGGCCAACCGCTGGGCAACTGTTTCGATCAAGCCAGCCCAATTACCCCGCTGCTGCAAACGGAATAAACGCACACTTTGATACCAAGCCATATGCGGGCCGGATAGGCCATAACGCCACTCAGCCCTATGGGGCAATAAACCCCAGGCGGGCACCCCGAGGCCACCGGCGATATGCAGGGCGGTTTGCTGCACGGTGATCACTAGATCAAGGGCAGCGGTGAGGCCTGCGGTTGCTAGCAGATCACTGCCGGTGCCAGCAAAGTGATGCACTTTGATGCCATGGTTTTGCTCAATGGCAGCCAATTCAGCTGGGTTGTGGCCGTATTGGAGGTTCAGCCAATGGCAACCGGGTTGCTGCAGGATCGGCAATAACTGCTCCAGAGCCAGGGAGCGTTGGATGCGATTGGCAAGGGTGCCGCCCCCCTGCCAGGCGATGCCAATTTTGAGGCCAGGGCCTAAATCAGCCAGGCGTTGGCGCCAGGGTTCAACTAACCCTGCCGGGAGGTTTAGGTGGGGTTTACGGCCAGCGAAACTGCTTTGATCTGGCCGATAAAGCAAAGCCAAACTGCCGATGCTGCAGGCCAAATCCAAGCTGGGTAGCAAGCTATCTGGATAACTGGCGGCAACGGGTAGGTGGGGGAAGCAAGCCCCCATAAGGGGTACTAGCCGTGGCGGCAAGAGCAACTGCAAGGAACCAGCAGAGCCATTGAGATCAGCCTCAAGATCCGGCAGCATCGAGGCAAACATCAAGGTATCGCCGATGCCCTGCTCGCCATAGAGCAAAACAGCACTACCTTTAATCGCCATCCGGCTCTCTAAACGCTCTAAACCAAGCAATGGCAAGCCCGGCGGAATGATTTGGGCGCGATCAAGGCTGTAGTAGCGCTGTTCATAAAGCTGCCATCCCTGGCGCCAGGCGCCTGCGGCCAATAGGGCACGAGCAAAAGTCCAGGCCCAATTTGGGCAGGCCACCAACTGGGGCAAATGGGGCTCCAGAAGGCTCTCCACCTGGGCTGGCAACAGCTGAAATATCAGGCTGTGCAATGCCTGCAGTTGCTCCTCGAGGGGCAAAGCACCCGGCATTAGGCAGCTGCGCAGGCTGCTTTCGGCCGCTTGATAATCACCCTGCAGCAATTGGCACCTGCCCTGCCAGAGCAGGGAGCTGGGCGCTGGCAGCTGCGCCATCAAGCTGGAATCATGCAGATCCCAAGCCAGATTCCTGAGGGCATGCAACACCGCAGGATGCTGGGGCCATTGGCTAAGCAAATGTTGGGCCCAATTGATAACTGCATTTAGATCGAGGTTTGCCTGGAGCAGTTGCAACCATTCCAAGGCAATCGTTTGATCAGCTAAGAAAGCTTGTAAACGCTGGCGCAAGGTAGAGCTACAGCTACCTTCATTACGGCGACGTTCGCAGGCGAGGGCTAATTGCAGCAATTCAACGCTGTCGCCATGGTCGAGCAGCACCCGATCAATGCAGGCTTGGGCTTGATCAAGCCGATCTAAATGGAGATTACAAAGGGCTAGGGCAAGGCCAAAATCAGCGCTGGGGGGCTGGGGTTGCTGCTGAAATTGAGCAAGCAAATGCTGTTCGGCGCTTGCAGCCTGTTGCTGGGCGCATTGCTGCTGTGCAAAAGCCAAAAATTCCATTTTGATCAGAATTTATTCATCAATTGCTGAGAACCATTAAAAATTGAACTGGGTTTTAAGCACAGCACCCCAACTACTACCTGCGCCAAGGCCATCGGAATTAGCAGTGGCTGATATGTAAAAAATACCTGGGGTGAAGCTGATGTTATCGCTTAATTGAAATTGATACCACGTTTCAAGGGCGATGGGCATTGCAGCATCACTATTCCAACTGGATCGATTGGTTTGCAATGCAGGAACTCCACCAACACCAATGCCGGCGCTGTTGCCTTTAATGAATAGATTATTGAAATTTAAAGCGAGCATCCAGCTATTTAGCTGCGCCAAATCACCAGCTGATGTCATCTTAACGCCTAAAACACTACTACTAAATCGAGCTTTTACGGCCCCGTGGCCATAGGCAGCGGTAACACTGAAATCATCACTTATTTGACGGGCAACGGTAACGCCAAGCTGATTTGCTTCGTTGAGGCTGGCATACATAAAAGGCGTGAGGGCAAGCTGAGTTCCCACTGCACCCATGCTGTTGTTACCGCGTTCATAGGCGTAGTTAGCAGTAAATAACCATCTGCTGTTGCTGCTCTGCCAAGCCAGCTGTAGGGGTATCCTCAGGCGGGTATTAGCTGAAAACCAACCTTGCGCCATAACGTTATTTGCATCTGGCGACACTGCATCTGCCTCATTGGTGAGATAACCAATGCCAAATCTAAGATTTTTTAAGGATAGGAAATCCAATTGGAATGGCCCGTAATTAAAACCGGCGCCACTACCTGTATAGGAAGGCAGCACACCAGCGGCACTACTAAAGAATTCAAGCAGGGCAGATGGGCTGTAAAAACTGCCGCGGCTTGGCAGGAAGCCATCTTGGCCCAAACGAACTCCTAGGGAGAGATTAATAGAGTTATTAAGCGGAAAAGCATAAAAAAGCCGATCTAGAAATACAAAGGGAGTGGCGCCATTAGGCCAATCAATGGTGGCGCCATCGTAGGCAAGGCCTGCGGCTGGATTGTCTGTGCGGGCAGCGAAGCTATATATATTGTTTGAACGCACCCTTATTTGTAATTTATCAACCCCAGAAAAACTAGTATCAAAGCTCAAAGAAGCATCACGGGAAAATGTGAAGGCATTATTATCCGCCACGTAATTTTTATTTGTATTATAAGCAGCAAGATTACGTATAAATTTAGTTGCTGCATTTTGAACATAACCAACCCTGCGCTGATCCTCTGACAAGGATCCATATTCAGCAATCAAATAGTTAAGTAAGTTGTTATAGATGGTGGGATTTGTTACTAAGCCGCCAGGGGTAACAACTAAACCAAGGCCAGCACCACTAAAATTATTAACCGTATTACCTGCAGCATTAACGGCTTGATAATTACGTTCAGCGCTGGCTGCAATTGAGATCGGATCGTAGGCACCAATTGGCTTAACAACTAAATTAGCGGTGTTGTTATAGAAAGCGTAATTTTTAACGCGACGCGACTCATTTGCAAGGGCCACCAGTGCGTTTAAATCCTTTGGATCAAGCAATATTTTGCTGCTATTGAAATCACTACTGCTGGTGCCACTGGTGGTGGCAAATAATGCATTGGTGCGGCCGTAGCGATCGAGCAGTGGAATTTGACTTCCTTGTAGTGGCAGGTAGATATTTGTAGCGGGATTTAAATATTCCAAGCTGAATGAAGTGTTTGCCAATTGAACAGTTTGCCTAAAGCCAGAATCTGTAAATAGGCTGATGCGGGTGAGTTGCGCTTGGCTTGGCAGGCGGTTTGTGCTGGGATTAATTAATAGATTTTGGCCAGAACCAACACCTTGCATCACATTGCTAGAGGCCGGTTCAGCAAAAGCGTTGCTGCTGCTGCTGGAAGTGGTGTTGATGTTATTTGGTAGATAACCTGTCCAGGTGGTGCTGAATGCCAACTCACGGCTGAGTTTCGCTGGCGCTGAAGCGCGATAAAAAATAAAAGCTTCCCCTTGGCTTAAGGGAGATGCGATCATATTAATAGATCTCGATTGCACAGAAGCAATTGAACCATCGTAGGCGCGATGGCCATAGAGATCGGCAAGATTAGAAAGGGCGGTGGCTTGGCCAAAATTGGCATAACCATTATTGCGATATGCATTACCAAGCACAAAACGCACCACCCCAGATAGTTTGGAAGAAGTTGAAAAATCAGTGAACTCAGGCTCCCTTTCCTGTTCAGCATAAACAGAAACAGGAGCTGAACTAATAAATAAAAATATCGCCAGGAGGTATTGCAACTTCATGTTAATTAGCAAAAAAAAACCCCTCCAAAGGAGGGGCTGGGAGTGTGTGAGAAGTTAATTTGATGTAACAGTGAACTAAACCAGATCAGAAGTTGAACTGGGTTTTGATCACGCCGCCCCACACATCGCCGCCACCGATGCCATCGGAGTTGGTGGTGCTGGAGATGTAGAAAATACCAGGTGTAATGCTGATATTGTCTGTTACCTGGAACTGGTACCAGGTTTCAAGGGCGGTAGGCATGCCACCGTCTTTGTTCCAACCGGCGCTGTTGCTCACGAGTGAAGGAACACCACCGATAGCAAAACCGGCGCTGTTGCCTT
>MWMJ01000066.1:0-6828 GCA_002151525.1 Synechococcus sp. Lanier
ACGTTTGCGCTTGTAGCCCATTGGGAATTTGTCCATTCTGAAGCTGCGGAAAGGTATGCAACTCTAAATAAATCATTGCCATTACTACTTTGAAGCATTCTTAATGGAACAAGCGATGGATTAAGGGATGAATTTACAGCGGTTTGCCAACCGGTTATTTCATCTTTAGTTGCATTCCTTCCCCAAAGTGTTTTAGCTGTAGTTTCCACAATTGATGCAATCGGTATAGTGTTTAGTGCTCCGCCAAAATGTGCTGACGTTTCTGTTTTTCCAGTTGGAGTTGAGATAAAGTTTAGAGCAAATTCGTCGGCTGTTTGATTATCAGCAAGAATTGCTTTGTTTGCCCAAAATGCTGAACCAGTTGGTTCAGGGCTCTCGCCAAAATAGGCCCAGTATGCCATATTTACTAAATTGAATCTCTCCTTTAATCCCTCTGGCTGTATTTTTTTCAGGCCGATAAGATCTTCACTATTAACTAGGTTAATACCATTAACACCAATCGCTAATTGGTCTGCGCTGTCCACCAGTGTTGGTGATGTGGATTTGGTTCCATTCACTCCATTACCTTGGGCAAACACGAAAGTATTTCCAACCGTTGAACCGCTCACTAAAACGCCGCCAGTTGCCATAGTTCCTCCAAATAATGGTGTGATACTTACCCCTGGCCCATTGGGGGCAACGGAAGCGAGGTTGATATCTACAATATGAACAGGGAGAAGATTTCCTGGTTGCAGATTAGTGATTACATCATCAGCATTTTTTGGTGCACGATTAGCGCCACTATTACTGTGGTGGGGAGCCGCGCTGGGAATTGTGCTGCCATTATTGCCATGGGTGGAATGGTCACTATTAGTGGAATGATCATTTTCTATTGGTTCTGAAGTTGCAATGAAATGGCCTGCTTCTAATTGAAGTGTATAAGTAGTTGCATCTCCGCCCTTTTTCTGAGCTGTGAGTAGAAAATTTTCAAGTGCTATTTGGCCGTATAGGTTGAAACCTGAGCTTAGGCTGAGATCATCAGCTTGTGCCAATGTTGGATCGGATATGAGTGCATCAGCAAGTATTGCTTGGTTGGGAAAATAACCACCTTCAAAACTTCCTGTTTGCAGTGTTAGGCTAAGAGCTGCTCCATCGAGCAAGGTAACTCTCGCCCCTGCTTCAGTGGCGTAGGCCATTGCGATGTCGCTGAAGTTATCAAGATTGAAGTCTCCAACTGCCATACTTACTTGATTAACAGTTAGCCCTTTACGTGGTTCTAGCAAGCCGCCGTGGTGAGGCAAGCTATCCCATGGTTTAAAACGAAATAAGGGCAGCCAGTTAAGAGCATCATCAGGTGATGTCCACCCTGCCAATTCAAAGCTGTGAATTGAAACTAGGTCTCCATTACTCTTGACAAAACCACCAGTGATAAGGTCTCGAGCATCATCACCAGTTACATCATCAGCAAATACCCATGGTGCTAAACCTGTGATTGGATAGGGATCGAATGTTGATAGGGTTACACTTTTACCATTCTTAAGAAGTGCTGCCCCATCCATTACTCTTACTTGTCCAGATCCTTTGCTTGCAATCGTAATTTCCTGGATAAAATCTCCGGTTAGATCACCAACTGTTGAGCGCTCTGGTTGCGAAACTTGTGATGCTTCCCAGCTTAGTTTTTTAGGCAAAAAGCTCTCTGCCAACAAAACATCAGTGCTCCAATTGAAACTTCCATTACTGCCATTAACGCCTTTTGCTTCTAGATTATCCGCTGGCAGTAACCAGCTGGAATCAGTATTTTCAATCACCATGATTGCCTGCATCATGCCTGCATCTTCATGGGGGAGAATATGGCAGTGAAATACGTAGGTTCCTAAGTAATCCTGGAATAGCATCCTAATAGTTTGATCATTTGCCCCAAACGTGGCTAGGTTATCAACTTTGTTGGGATCTTGTGCTTCGGCTATCTCATGGAACGATCCCCGCAGCGGTTTTGCACTAATGAGCCCGATTTCATTGCCAGCAGCATTTTTGGATGTATTGTAATATTTAAAACCAGACGAATTAAGCATTGTTACGTCTTCTAGGACGTTTTTATTGGTTAATTCTGTGTCACTATTTAGTGTTTGATAGTCGTTAATGTGAATGTGAAAAGGATGGCCGATATATTTTTCTGCACTATTAACGCTCCAGTTCCTTAATGTCCATTCTTCTATTGTGCCTAATTGTGCAATTGTTAGGTTGCCATTAGGGAAGACGTGATCATTTATTAGGAATGGGTTGTTATAGCCTAACCAATTTTCAACTCCAGGGTCGCCTACTGGAAGTGCCGTGTAGCGTTGATAGGTTTGCTTGTTAGCTGCCGTGTACTGCGCCAGTAGTTCTTGAGTAGCTGGATCCCAATCATCGGAGGGTCCTACAAGTGTGCCTTTAGCCCAGTTGAATTGTCGGTTCCGTATTGGTTCCCACAGGGGTTTACCTTTTGCATCTTGTTCAAACAGATTTATACTTGGAACGCTATTTGAATCGTATTCTTCCGGACGTGTTTCTGGAGTGATTTTTTGTACTGATATGCCTGCATTCGCACTGGCAATAGCATCATTTTGTTGTGCCGCACTCATGGGTGTTACAGCTGCATTTACCTGGAATATCGCCAACGGACCGGCACCTGTACCGGTGGTGTTAATTCCTTTAACTGCTGTCGTATTCGAGCTGATTAGATCTGGATAGCCACCCATGTTTGAATTATTATATGTTTTTGTTATTCCGCTATCTGTTGTTTGTGTGAATGAATATGTTGAGGCTATTTGTGTTGTTCCCTGTGGTAGATAAACCAAGACATCAAGTCTTTTAGCTGGGGGCAATGAAAGAAGGTTAGGCTGCTGGGCGTAGCTAGTTGCTTGGTTTTTGCCGCTGGTTCCAAGAGTTCCTAGGGCAGCAAGTATTTGGGGATACTGATGCCCATCTTCCCCAAAGATATAAATAGGTAAATTGGATATTTTCCCAGTATTACTAGTATTAACAAAAGAGATATTGTAGAACGCTTGGTTTGTTTGATTACTAAGTGTTATGGCTTGCCAACCGCCTTCCCCTCCATTAACAGTGGGCTGGAATTGCCCGTTTACTGTAACCATCGTCATTTGATTGGAGGATTTACCTGCCCCACCACCATCTAGTGATGTGATTACTACTTTTCCAGACTCTTGATCAATTGTGAGATCAATATTTTTAAGAATCGCTAAATTTCGCGGTATATTTTTGAAATTGGGAACTTTACTCAGGGGATCTCCAAGCTGCAGAAAGCCAGATAGACCGCCATAAACCTGCTGATTCACGGAGGGATGATAATGTGGATGATACCAATAGGAACCAATTCCGTGATCTGAAGGTAAATCTATTTTTGTTGTCCATTCTTGCCCTGTGGTGTATCTACTAACAACATTGTCGCCAAATCCAGTTGGTGTTGTATGAGATCCATGGAGGTGATAATTAACTGACGTGCTTCCGCCAAGCCCATCGCTACTGCTATTTCCATAGCTGCTATTTTTAATTAAAGTTGCTTTCTTAAGTTCTTCAGTAGTTAAACCTGGCACGCTAATTTGGTTCTTAAAATTTAGATTGAGCTTGTTGCCAGGCTGGGCAAAAAGAGTTGGACCTGGATAGCTTGTTCCTAAGCTATTACCTAAAGCATCTAATTCGCTATATGTGTACAGAAATGTGGGATACCATAATGGAGGAGTGTTATTGCTATTTGGATCATTTAAAGCATCTAAGTTCTTTTTAAGGGAATTTAAATCATAGGTTGAATTGATTTCTATGTTGCCTTTCCAGTTTTTCCATAAGTCCGCTGGATTGTAATTCGCTATATTCTGAATGTCTGTATAAAAGGAATCTGCTGTTGTACCATAACTACTCCAGTAGCTATCGCTACTGTTAGCAAATTCCTTGCCAGGCCCCGTATAGCCAATGAAACTTAGCCCCTCCATCGTACGGTTGCGAGGTTGAGATATCCATTTATTTATATAGGCATTTTTTAATTGGTTGAATGTTGAGTTCGTTTGAGTTGTTGCTAAAAGTTGAGGCAAATAGAAGTTGTTTAGATATTGATCTGCTCCAGGAATAGTAATTGAATCTGTACTGATATTTAACTTTGCATTCATGCTCAGTTTTGATGGGTCGTTGGTTGTTGATATTATTTTTCTGGATCCAGCTTCATAGGCTAGACCCTCAGCTAGAATCACATTGGGATTGCCGTTGGGGAGCGTAGGGAACAGTCCACCAATTATGTAGTTAAAATCAGTTGTGGGTTTTGTAACTGGCACTTCATTTGACGGAGTGGATCCTTTGCTTGATTCAGCAAGTTTAATAATGAATTGAAAAAGTAAAGGTATGTTGTTCTTAAAAAATCCGGCCTGAACTAAGAAGAAAAGAAGTTCGGAAGTCATGGGTCGTTTCTGCTTTAATGTATTTTACCTCGCATACCAAAAAACGCAACGTTCACCTCGGGGTTCGAGATTCCAACCTTGGCCTGAATAAAAACGCACCGCTTGAGCGTCGGCAAATAGGGTTACCTTTTCCACTTCCATCATTTGTAAGCGTTCAAGTAATACAACCATCATTCCCTTGCCAAGGCCATTGCGTTGATATAAGGGGTGAATTGCTAGGTCCCAGATCGTGGCATCAAGCACTCCATCGCCAGTGCAACGGGCAAAACCAATCAATCGCGGTTGTCGCGGGTCATGGCGCCATAAACCAATAACCAATAGAGAATTATCAAGGGCTTTACGAACCCTTCTTTGCGGCCTTCTGCACCAACCCACCGCATCACAAAGTTGCTCTAATTCAATTAAATCAATTTCACGATCAAAGCTAGTTACCAGCCTTAACTTTTCATTGTTGGTTTTTAGCTCACGCCACTGCTCACCATAGAGCTTATCCAGTAATGGTTCGCTGAGTGTTGATTGTTGTGTATTACTGCTGTTCATTTTGCTTTCATTTAGAGGGTTGCCAGGCCCCGTTCCTGCAGGTCGGCCAGTTGGGCATAGAGGCCACCTTGGGCGCGCAGATCAATATGACTGCCTTCTTCAACTACGCGCCCCCGTTTTAGAACCAAGATCCGATCGCTCGCCTCCACTGTTGCTAGGCGATGGGCGATCACAATAGCGGTGCGATTTGTTAATAACCTACTAAGATCATTTTGTAAGGTTGCCTCGGTGCTGGGATCGAGGAAGGCTGTTGCCTCATCCATAACCAACACTGAAGGATTGCGTAGGGCAACCCTTGCGATTGCGAGTAGTTGTCGTTCACCTGAACTTAAATTGCCACCCCGTTCCCTTAGTGATGTATCCAAGCCATTAGGGAGTTTTTCTAGCATTGGCGCCAGGCCAAGGTCTTTACAGAGTTGCTCTAATTCATGGCGACTGCATTCAGAATTTAAGGTTAGATTATCTGCAACACTACCGCTAAATAGAAAAGTATCTTGAAGCACAACACCAAGCCTTTGCCTCAGATCTGGAATCGGTAATTCTCTGATATCAACTCCGTCTAGTAATATGCGACCCTGCTGTTGTTCATATAATCTGCACAGTAAACGAATTACTGTGGTTTTACCAGATCCTGTGGGCCCCACAAGTGCAATGTGCTCACCGGGCTTTATATATATGTTTATGTTCTCTAGAATTGGTTCATCATCCCTGTAGGCAAAACAAACATCTTCAAAAATAACCTCACCTGATTTTGGTTGATCTGATGATATGAATCTTTTTGCTTCTTTTATTTCTAAAGGTGTATCTAGTAATTCACCAATCCGCTCAATTGCTGTTAGGCCAGCTTGAATCTGGGTGAAGCGTTCCGCCAGTTGCCTAAGGGGATCAAATAAGCGTTGCGAGAATAAGATGAAGGTTGTTAACACACCTAAGCCAACGCTTCCCGATGTAACCAGATGTCCGCCAACGGCTAGCACAAGCGCTACTGCTGCTAAAGAGATCCATTCAAGTAAAGCTGAAATGGCACTGTCATAAAAGATCGTTCCATCCACGGCCTTGCGATACTTTTCATTTGTTATTGCAAAGCGTTCACTATTAAGTGTTTCCCGCCTAAACATTTGAACAACTTCAAGGCCTTGAAGATTTTCTTGAAGATCTGAATTGAGCTGGCCTAATTCTTCTCTAACTCTGTAATTAGCTTTTCGATAACGCTGTTGAAGGCTTATCACAAGCCAGGTTATGGGGATTTGCAGAAACAGCAACATCAAACCCAGCGGCCGATTGATTGAAAGCATTAATGATGCGATTACTACAAAAGTAACCACATCAGCAATCACTCCGATTGCGCCTGAACCAAATACCTCCGCCAGGGCATCTACATCGTTTGTTAACCGGGTTATCAATTTACCAACGGGGGTGCGGTCGTGAAAGCGCAGCGATAAATTGAGGGTATGGCTAAATAAATCAACCCTCAATTGTGAGGTAAGCCGTTGGCCAATGGTTTGTACTAACAAACTTTGACTACCTTGCAGGGCAAGGCGCACCAACACTGCCACTAGCAATAGGCCGATCAACCAGCGCAGGGCTGAGGCCATTGGCATTGCTTGCAGCCACCACCAGGCCTGTTCACCGCGCAACACGGAAATTGCTTGGCCCACCAATAGTGGTTGCACAGCACTGGCGGCGGCCACTGGTAAAAGAAGGCTTATGGCAAGAAATAATCTGCGTTGATCCCGGGCCAGGTATGGCAACAGGCGTTGCAGCCTACGCAAATCCTTCATTGATTATCAGGATTATTTGCTGCAATGGCATCAACTAAATCCTGCAGCTCACCATTATCTAGCCGCATTGAAAGCGGTGAACA
>MWMJ01000067.1:0-6784 GCA_002151525.1 Synechococcus sp. Lanier
GTGGCGAAGGCCCCCAATAGGGGGCCTTTTTTATTATCAATTTTTAGGGCACTAATTGATAGGTTTTAAGTTATAGGGATTTTTTTCTTACTCCCCATTGGTGACGATTTTTAAATACAGAGCGTCTAGCAATGTTTTGATTACGCTGGCCACGGGTACGGCTAGCAGCAGGCCCAGCAGTTCGCCTAGCCCCAGCAGCGAGCCAGCCCGGGCGCCTAAGGGGAGGCTAAATAACAACCAGGCCGGTTGCAAGCCCACGATGCTGCCCATCAAACGAGGGCTAATCAATTGATCCACTACTTGGCCAACGCTGATGGCAGCCACCAACACTTCAAGGCCCGTGCGCGGATCCTCAACCGCCAACACAGCGCTCACTAGGATGATCGTGAGTGCACTGGCATAGGGCACCAGGGTGGTGAAACCAATCAGTAGGGCAAACACCACCCCATAGGGAATTTGCAGCAGGGTAAAAACCACCAACTGCAAGCCGCTAAGGATTAGTGCAATCAAAACTTGGCCGGCAAAGTAACCACGAAAGGTGCGATTAATAGTGCTTGTTACCAATTCGCGCCAATCGCTCGGCAACCAACGGGCAAGGCCAGCGGCAATACTTTCGCCACCTAATAATAAAAATACCGCTAAAACCAACACGATCACTGTATTCACAGTGAGGCCAAGGGTGGCAGTAAGTAAACTCAGTAGTTGTTGGCTAAAGCTGCGGGCCAAGCGACTACTGCGGGCTAACAGATCATCACTAAGTGGGCTGAAGTCCGTGGGCCAGCCCCTAGCTTCTGCTAAAGATTGCAGTTGGTTTAATAGCTCTTGGGCCTGTACTAACCAGCTGGGTATTGCATTTACTAGTTCTGCTAATTGTTCGATTAAACGGGGCACTAACCATGTGGCGGCAAGGCTTACGCCCCCCAGGGTTATGCCCAATACCAAGCTGAAACTTAGCGGACGCGCTAAGCCCCGTTGCTGCAGCCAGCGGCTTGGTAGATCAAGTAGAAATGCAATTAAAGCTGCGGCAACAAATAGGGCTGGAAATGGTGCTAAAGGCAACAATAATTGCCGCAAAACAAATAAATTAAGCACCACCAGTGGTAGAGCAAGGCTTAAGCGCAACCAACGGGGAGGCCACATTTTAATTGCGCTCAGCTAAATAGCTGCTACTGCCCAATTGCTGCAGCCTTAGATTTTTTGCTTCCACATTGGTTTGTAATTCACGCCGATGGGTTTGCAGGGCTTCAGCGAGGGCGAGATCTTGCAAAGCAAGGATTTGCAGGGCTAAGAGGCCCGCATTGCAGGCATTGCCGATTGCCACTGTGGCAACGGGTATGCCTGCTGGCATTTGCACAATTGAATAGAGGGAATCGAGGCCGTTTAGGGCTTTGCTTGTTATGGGCACACCGATTACCGGCAGGGTGGTGAGGCTGGCCACCATCCCAGGCAGGTGGGCAGAACCGCCGGCCCCGGCGATCAACACCTGCAGGCCGCGCCCGCGGGCGGATTCGGCGTAGCTAACCATTGCCTTTGGGGTGCGATGGGCAGAGAGCACCCTCACCTCATGGCTAATGCCAAATTCCTCTAAAACATCAACCGCTGACTGCATACAGGGCAGATCTGAATCACTGCCCATCAACACACCTACCCGCGGATCCCTAGCCATCGGCAGACTGCCACTGTGTGCATTTTCACCTTGATTTCATGCAGACGCCCATAAACAGCAATTGGCATACGAATCTGCGCCTGCCAAGCGCTTGCGGTGGGCAAGATCAACGTTGGCGTTTGTTGATTGATCAAAGCGGCAGGATTAGTCGCCTAGAGCCTTTGGCAAGCCAGGCCGCTGGCGCCGGTTTGAATTGGCATGGTGCCTGGTTAAGCCCGGCAGGGGTGGATTTACAAATTAATGGCGGCCTTGGCTTGGCTTTCCCTGAATTGCAAACAGAGCATCTGCCCAAGCTGCTGGAGCTGTTGGATTTGCTCTGGCGTGATGGCGTAGAAGCGATCTGTCCAACTTTTGTTACCTGCGCTGTGGCGCCCCTACGCGAGGCCCTTGCCGTATTGAGGCAAGCCAGGGAAATGCATCAACCTGGGCGCTGTGCCCTGTTGGGGGCCCACCTGGAGGGCCCATTTTTGGCTCCAGAACGGCGCGGTGCCCATCCCCTAGAGCATTTATGTGCCCCATCGATTGCCGCTCTCCATGAACGCATAGGCGGATTTGAGCGTGAAATTGCCCTAGTAACCCTGGCACCGGAGCTGGAGGGTGCCCCAGAGGTAATAGGGGCCCTAAGGCAATTGGGCATCCTTGTAAGCCTTGGCCACAGCTGTGCCAATGAAGATCAGGCCACAAGGGCCTACGGCGATGGGGTGGGGATGCTCACCCATGCTTTTAATGCCATGGCTGGTTTGCATCACCGCGAACCGGGGCCGATTGCTGCGGTGTTGGCCGCGCCCCATGTGGGCTTGGGTTTAATTGCAGATGGCATTCATGTGGCGCCCACCATGGCGGTGTTGCTACAGCGGCTTTTGCCGGAGCAGGTGTTGCTTGTGAGTGATGCCCTAGCTCCCTATGGCCTAAGGGATGGCAACTACCCCTGGGATGAACGGCTTATCAATGTGGAGGCAGGCACCTGCCGCCTAAGTGATGGCACCTTGGCGGGCACCAGTTTGCCCCTATTGGAAGGCGTTAAGCGTTTAGCGGCTTGGGGTGCCATGCCGGCCGCGGCAATTCGTGCGGCCACGGTGTTACCCAGGCGCCAACTTGGTGATTTGCGCCCTGTGGAGCAACAGCTATTGGGAATGGCCTGGGTTGACACCTTGAAATGGCAATTAGATGCTGATAACAAGCTCAGTTGGCAGCGAAACGGGTAGGGTCCCCGGCAATGGGATCCAAATCGATGGGAAATCAAGAAAAAGCTGAAGTGAAGGGTTACTTCGAAACCACTGGCTTTGAACGTTGGAATCGCATCTACAGCACCAGTGGTGATGTGAATCGGGTGCAGCGCAATATCCGCATTGGCCATCAAAAAACCGTAGATAACGTGTTGGCTTGGTTGCAAGAAGATGGCGATCTGGCTAGCCGCAGCTTCTGTGATGCCGGTTGCGGCGTGGGCAGCCTCAGCCTTCCCCTAGCGCAATTGGGTGCTGAGAGCATTGCCGCCAGCGATATTTCTGAGGCAATGGTGAAGGAAGCCACCAGGCGGGCAACCGAGGCAGGCCTCGAGGTTGCCCGTGTGCAATTCAGCGCCTCCGATTTGGAAAGCCTTGGCGGCACCTACAACACAGTTATTTGCCTTGATGTGTTTATTCACTATCCCCAGCCCCAGGCGGAGGCGATGGTTAAACATTTGGCAGCTTTAGCCCAGCGACGCTTAATTGTGAGTTTTGCTCCCTACACACCATTACTGGCATTGCTTAAAAGCATTGGTTCTTTGTTTCCTGGGCCAAGCAAAGCAACCCGCGCTTACACACTTAAGGAAAGTGGCATCATTGCGGCGGCGGCTGAAGCCGGTTTTAAACCGTTGCGGCGCAGCCTCAACCAGGCACCTTTTTACTTCTCTCGGTTGATTGAATTCGAAAGGATTTAGTTTCTAAGCCTGCAATATTTTTGGTAAAGGCGCCTCCAAATTGAGCTGTTCGCCATTTGCAAGGGGGATTTGCAGTTGGTGGGCGTGGAGCTGATAGCCGCCATCGCCTGGCAGGGCCTGATCGCAGGCTAGGCCCCCCAGTTTGTAGAGGGGGTCCCCCACTAATGGGGCGCCGGCAGCGGCGCAATGTATGCGGATTTGATGGGGGCGTCCGGTGGCAATCGTTAACTGCACCAGCCAGCCAGCAGCTTGAGTTTCTATTAATTTCAGCTGGCTGAAGGCCGGCAGCGCTCCCTTTTGCTCAGGGCTTGCGGCGGCCCAAATAGTGCCAAGGCGGCCATGGGGCCGTAGGCCGATTGGGGTGTTGAGTTGGCATTCGTTGCCAGGCTTTAATTGCAGCAATGGCGAACCCTCTGCTGGCTGTTGCAGTAGCGCCCGATAGATCTTTATGCAGCCATTGGCGCTTTGGTGATTGCGCAAAAGGGCACTAAGCCAGGCGCGACTCTCACTTGAGCGGGCGCACACCAGCAGCCCTGAAGTGAAGCGTCCAAGGCGATGCACAGGTTTGGGCAGCCCCTGGGGATCAGCTCGATATTGTTTTTTGAGTAATTCGAGCAGGGTGTGTTCAAGAAAACCGCCGGCTGGTAATACGGGTAGGCCGCTGGGTTTATTAATTACTAGCAAATCATTATTATCATAAATAACATCCCATTTATCCGGCACCGCTTCCTCTAGCCACGGCGGCCGCCGCCATTCCAAATAAGAGCCATTGCATCGGATTTCACCATTGCTTAGCCGTTGTTGCCAATCCTTTATTGAACTATGGGGCCAACGGTTTGCATAGAAATTGCAAATTAAATCTGCATAAGCTCCTAGGTTATTGTTAATATTTATGTGATTATTTATGCCATTTTCTATTCCATTTTTTATTCCTAGATGTGTTAGGCGATCCCTGTATGTGTGGCCTTGATTGTAGGCAGCTTTCACTCAACCAAAGCATTTTCAAGGGCATAGCGAACAAGTTCGGTGCGACTCGATGTGCCAGTTTTGGCAAATAGCCTGCTCACATATTTCTCCACATTGCGGATTGATGTTTCTAGTTGCTTGGCAATTTCTTTATTCATTAATCCTTCAGCTACCAATTGCAGAACGCTCGCTTCCCTTGGGGTGAAGGAATGGTTGGCCGGTGCAGTCCCTTTTTTGTTATTTCCCCCCTGCAACATTGAACGAATCTCCGTTATTTGTTTAGCCATTTGCCCCATATCTGTGTCGGCATATCGGGCGGCTTCTCGCAATAGCCGCTCCTGCCGTTGCACCACATTGCGCACCCGTGCCACTAATTCATCGGGGTCGAATGGTTTGGGGATGTAGTCGTCTACGCCGGCTCGAAAACCAGCGATGCGATCGGAGGTCATCCCTTTGGCGGTTAGAAAAATCACCGGAGTGCCACCCAGCCGTTCATCTTCCCGCAGGCGTTTGAGCAGGCCAAAGCCATCCATGCGCGGCATCATTACGTCGCTTAACACCACATCAGGCATCTCCGCCTGGGCCTTTTGCCAACCCTCTTCCCCATCGCTTGCGGTGCTAACGGCAAAACCTTCATCCTCGAAGTAAGACTGCACAGCTGTGCGAATGCCGGGTTCATCGTCTACCAAAAGCACCCGCGCTGGCCCTGTGATTAGGGATTCAACGGGATCAGGGCTTGGGTTTTGATTGGGATTTGGATTTTTGGGATTTGAATTTTGCATTGGATTTAGCGGGGATTTCCCGGTAGGAGATGTTCCCGTTCGATGAGATTGCCACTAAAGCCCAATTTGCGCGCCACCGCTTGCAAACTATTGGGGTCTTTACCGGCCTGTTCCGGTACGCAGGCTGCCCACCAGATCAAATGGGATAGGCGGTTATGGCTGCCAACGAATCCGCCAGGGTTTAGTTCCAGCATTATTAATTGGCTGCCATTACTGGTAACGCGGGCGGGGGCTGTGGTGTCGCAGCGCAAGGTTTCATTGCGCACTTTTACGTCGTTTACCAGTTCTTGCCACACCTTCAGGCGTTTGCCCCCTGGGATGTCGCTGGCGGGGCGGATTGCATAGATGCCAATCACCTCTTTGCCATAGGGAATCGTTCGTTCCTGCAGGATCAGCAGTCCCGGAGGGCGAAAGTTTTCTGGTTTTTGCAGGTCGAGGCTTTGCGCTTGGCAGGAGCCTGCCAACAGCAACGCAGCCAGCTGGGGCCGCAAGAGAGGGGCCATCAAACAAACCAGCAAGTTGTTGCCAGCATGGAGCCAACATGAACCTTTAGGTGGTGTAAGTGGCCGCTGCGCCGATCTACCTCGACCATCAGGCCACCACTCCCTGTGATCCAGCGGTAGTGGAAGCCATGGCGCCCCTGTGGGGTGAGGATTTTGCTAACCCCTCCAGCCGCGGCCATCGGCCTGGCCTTAGAGCAGCCCTGCTGGTGGATCAGGCCAGGGAAAGTTTGGCTGCTGCTTTAGCAATCCCGCCCCACACGCTGGTTTTTACCAGTGGTGCCACCGAAGCAAACAACCTGGCAATTAAAGGTTTATGTGAAGCGCGGCTGGCCAAGGGCCGTCATGTGATCACGGTGGCAACTGAACACCGGGCCGTGTTAGATCCCTGCCGCTACCTGGAGCGCCTCGGTTTCAGCCTCACGGTGCTACCGGTGGCAGCCGATGGACTTTTGGATCCTGCCCAGCTTGAGGCGGCCATGGGCCCTAGCACCGTGTTGGTGAGTGTGATGGCAGCCAACAATGAAATAGGTGTGCTTCAGCCCCTGGAGGCCATTGCTGCCATCTGCCGCCGCCATGGAGCCGCCTTCCATTGTGATGCAGCCCAACTAGTGGGCCATCAATTAATCAAACCCTTGGAATTAGGCATTGATTTATTTAGCTTTAGCGGCCACAAGTTCTATGGCCCAAAGGGCATTGGTGCCCTTGTGGTGGCAGAGGATTTGGAATTGGCAGCCCAGATCCATGGCGGCGGCCAGGAGGGGGGGCGCCGCAGCGGCAGCTTGAGCACGCCACTGATTGTGGGTTTGGCAACCGCCCTTGATTTAGCCCTTGCTGATGCCCTTAGCCGGGCCCAGCGCTTGGGGCAGCTGCGCGATCAACTTTGGAGCGGCCTCGAGCAGCTGGGGGGCATTTGCCTGAATGGTGCCCTCAAGCCTCGCCTAGCCCA
>MWMJ01000068.1:0-6779 GCA_002151525.1 Synechococcus sp. Lanier
TGGGGGCGATAACACCCCTGAGGCAAGCGCGATGTAAATAGGCAGCACGAAAATTTGCCCGCTGCAGGCGGGCACCTGAGAGGTCTGCCTCCTGCCAAAAGGAAGCCTCTGCAATGCAATCGGAGAGATCAGCTCCCCACAACAACGCTTCCTGTAAAAAAGCGCCGCTCAAATTCACTGCATTGAGCTGGCCATGGCCAAACCTACTAGCGCGAAAACAACTGCCCCTGAGATCGGCCCCGCCAAGGTTTAGATCAGCAAAATCGGTATCAACCAACTCAAGCCCCTGGAAAGATCTACGGCCAGCTAGCCATTGCTCACGCAGCTGCTCTAGATCCTGCGGCAGGCTCCCTGGATCAAGCATGGCAGGGGTTAGAGCACAGCTTGCAAGGCGGATAGTTGCTGCTCACGGGCGGTGAGAAGCTGCTTTTCAGCGGCAAGTAGTAAACGAAATACACCACGATCAAGCACCTCATAAAACACAAGGCTGCCCTCAGGCCTGCGGGCTACAACCCCAGCGATTGTTAGGAGCTTGAGGTGTTTAGAAACCAAGGCCTGGCTAAGGCCTGTGCACTGCACCACAGCGGTTACGTTGAGGGGGCCCTCCCTTAAAGCTTCAAGCACCATCAGGCGATTGGGCTCGCTGAACACCTTGAAATATTCAGCAAGGGCCTCCAAGGGTGCCGCCATCAGCAGTAACACGGATTAACAACGTATAAGCCTAAACGGATTCAACACTCCAATCAAGGCGTTGTTACTTCTATTGTTTTTTGTTTGTTCTGCTGTATAACAGATACGTGATATTGCAAAGATAGCTATGCCAAGAGCCTGGGAGCAGAAGGAGGCCCTGTTGGAGCAGCAGCACAACCAGCTTGAGCAGGGCTTGGAAGATTTGATTGCTGGCGGCTCTGAGCCAAGCCACTTGCCCCAAATGATGCATTTAATTCAAAAATTGAAACTGCACCTGCGCCTGGAAGAACGCTGGCTAAGCGAGGCCGGCTGCCTCTGCCAAGGCCATCGCCTCAGCCATCAAGAACTGCTTGGCTCCATCGAGCAACAACTACCCCAATGCCTCAACCATGGGGGGCTGCGCCTCAATCTGCTCATGGATGTGCAGCAGTGGTTTTATCAACACCGCCATGGCGCAGATGCCATCGCCTATGCAAGGGCAAAAGCAACTCAACTCGTAAAACAATGACAAACACCACTCCGCACCTCAGGGAAGATCTGCTAACCCCCCGCTTCTACAGCACAGAAATTAACAAGGCAGCCCGCACAAATCTAAAACCAAAACAACGTTATTTTGAAGCAATGCTGCAGGAAATGGCAGCAGATCACAACCGCGATCATTTTGATCGCCGCGCTCCCCTGCAGCGGCTGCAGGCGCTTGATCCAATTGAAAAGCAGGCCTATGAAAGTTATTTAGTGCGCTCCTGCATATCAGAATTTTCAGGATTTTTATTATTTAAAGAACTTTCAAGGCAATTGCAGTTAGCCCAACGCCTCGACCTAAGCCAGCTGTTCAAACTAATGGCCCGCGATGAGGCCCGCCATGCCGGCTTCTTAAATCGCGCTCTAGTGGCAGAGGGCATCGAACTAGATCTACCCCAATTGAGTGGGAGGCGCCCAATCACCTGGTTTCCGCTCAGCTGGGTGCTCTATACAGTTTTCCTATCTGAAAAGATTGGCTATTGGCGTTATATATTAATCAAACGTCATTTAGAAAAAAATCCTGCCAATAAGTTTGCACCACTATTTGATTATTTTGATGCCTGGTGCCAAGACGAAAATCGTCATGGCGATATTTTCAATATGTTGCTGCAGTGTTGGCCAGGGATGACTAAAGGTATACGCGGTAAATTATTAAGCCGCCTATTTCTATGGCTGGTATTTCTAACCCATAGCCTCACTGTGGCGGAACGCAGCAACTTTTATGAGCTGTTAGGCATGGATGCCCGCCAGTTTGATACCGAAGTAATCAAAGCCACAAATCGCAGTGCTCGCAGGGCGTTCCCCGTGGTATTTAAATTAACAGGCACAAACTTCATGGCCCATCGCGATGGTTTAGTGCACTGCTTTCAACAATTACAAGCCAAGGCGGCTAAGGGTTGGCGTTTTGATTGTTTCTTGATTCGCCTAAAGCTGGTAGGCCACGGGCTGCGTCAATTCCTTAGCCCTATGGAGCTGGCATGAAAACAATTAATTACTACTCAAGCGCCTATCGAACCGCCTTCTCACACATAAATGGCGTGGTGATTATGGGGGAAACCCACGCGGCTCAGCATTTTCAAAAATTGGCCAAGGCAATCCATCAAGACCACGATGAATTAATGGCCCTAGCTGCCATGGAAGCTCGCCATGCAAGGGATTTCGTTGGCTGCGGCCGCGAACTTGGTATTACCGCTGCAATTCCAATGGCGCGCCGTTTATTTCAACCACTCCATTCCCACTTCTGCACAGCCCTTAAGGGGGGTTGCCTGGTAAGACCCATGGTGATTCAAGGCCTAATCATCGAATGTTTTGCGATCGCCGCATATCACTGTTATCTACCCGTAGCCGATCCCTATGCCAAAAAAATCACAGCAAAAGTGATAGATGATGAACATTTGCATTTGAACTATGCAGAGCGATGGCTAAAGGCAAATTTTGCTGAACAGCAGGAGGTTATTGCTGAATGTTGCCGCACTGAACTGGCAACCACCATGACAATTCTCAAAGAGCTATGGCAACACCTTGTGGCGATTGGCATTGATCCAGCCGAGGTGGTGGCTGAATTTGTTTCACTTTTCAACGACACCTTGATCGCTATCGGCTTCCATCAAAACCGAGCTAGGGCCATTGGTGCTGCTGCGATAGCCCGTGCCTTGGCGTAGGGGGAGATGCTCGTATAAATCACCGCCAAAACGTAGTTGTAACCACACCAGCAGGTGTGGTGTGGTGCTGAGCAACAATTCCTTTGCAGCGTGATCTGTGCCTAGATCAACACCACGCTGCTGTAATTCAGCCTTAAGAGTGGGTTCCAATTGATCTGGGCTTAAATGCCAAATATCAGGGGCATTGCCCTGGCCACTGCGTAAACGCTCAGCTAACACCTCCTCCAATTGGCCATCGCCACTAAGAACTCCGTAGGGGGCAACAAGCACAGAGGCGAGGGGAACAGAAATCATTTGCAACATGCAAGGCTGATACAACGATTCTATTATATCATTTACACAGTTGCGTTGCCGCCATGGCTGACACCCCTGTTTCCGTTCATGAAACCCATAGGGATCAAAAAATTCCGCTCGGAGCCCGCCTCCAAAAACTGCACCGTGTGATCGGCGCTGCCCATCGCGATGCGGAGGGGATGGTGTTTTCGAAAGCATTGCTCGAAGGCAGCGCCAGCCCCCAACAAATCGCCGCCTTAATACGTTCCCTATTACCGATCTACACAGCAATGGAGGCTTTGATTGAGCAACTGCCCGACCCGCTTAAAACCAGTGGCATTCCCTGGCATGCCCTCTCACGGCACAGGGCCCTCAAGGAGGATGTTGCGGCACTGGCGGCCTTAGAAGCCAGCCCACCAAGCCTTGATGAATTGGCAAATGAATTAATCGCCTGCCTCACAAACTTGGCGGAAACAGCACCAGAACGGTTCCTTGCCCATGTGTATGTGCGCTATGGGGGCGACCTATCCGGCGGCCAACAACTAGCCCAGCAAGCCAACTCGATCCTTAGCAAAGCAGGCCTACCTGAATTGCAGTTTTGGAGCTTCCCCAGGCCCATCGCTGAACTAAAGCAGCAACTTCACGATGGCATCGAGCTATTGCCCTTAATGCACAACGAGGAAACAAATTTGCTGGAGGAGGCCCCCGCTGGTTTCCGCCTAAACCAACGGCTGCTCAAAGCCCTAGCTGAAATCAAGGCCGCCTAGCGATGAGTATTGAACTGCTGCGCCGCCACGACCGGCCCGTACCCCGCTACACCAGCTACCCCACCGCCCAAGCCTTCCACCCAGGCATTGATGGCGAACATCTACTCCATGCCTTAGCCCAAGCCAATCCAACGCCCCTATCTCTTTACATACATCTACCTTTTTGTAGAGAGGCCTGTTGGTTTTGCGGTTGCAATCGAATCACAACCCAAGCCGGATCAAAGGCCGTAACCCCCTACCTCAATGCCTTGGAGGTGGAACTTGAGCTACTGGCGAAAGCCATGCCAGTGGCGCGCCCAATAGCGCAGCTGCATTGGGGTGGAGGTACCCCCAACTACCTCAATGCAGAGGAGCGCAGCCGGCTATGGGATGCAATCAATAAACACTTTCCCTTCACGGCAAACCATGAAGCATCTATAGAAGTAAATCCAGAACAGCTGAACCAGAGGGAGGTGCAGCAATTGCGCAATCTGGGCTTCAACCGCATCAGCTTTGGGCTGCAAGATGTAAACCCTTTGGTGCAAAAAGCGGTTAATCGCGTGATGCCCGTAGACCAATTGCGGGCTGCCATGGGCTGGATGCGAGCAGCGGCGTTTGAAAGCGTGAACCTAGATGTTATTTGCGGTTTACCGCTGCAAACACCCAAACGCTTTGCTGCCACTATCAATGAAGTGGCAAACCTACGGCCCGATCGAATATCCCTTTTTAGTTTTGCCTATTTACCGGAACAATTGCCCCTACAAAGGCATATCAAAGCCGCTGAATTACCAAGCCGGGAGCAGCGCTTGGAAATGCTGGAAGGGGCCCACAGCAAGCTGCTATCGGAGGGGTATGTGGCAATCGGCATGGATCACTTTGCCCTAAAAAACGACCCGCTGGCCATCGCCGCCCGGGAGGGAAGCCTGCATCGAAATTTCCAGGGATACACCACCCAAGCAAACCTCGACCTACTAGGGGTGGGCCTTTCCGCGATAAGCCTATTTACAAGGTTATATACCCAGAATACTCGCTCCTTAAATACATACATACAATCGCTTTCGATGGCTAAATTAGCAATTGATCGCGGCTTGGAAATAAATGATCCAATGGTGCTATTGAGGCGCCATATTATTCTGGAATTAATGTGTAATTTTGCGATTGATTTTGATTGTATTGCCATCGACGCTGAAAAGCTATTTAAGGATGAGTGGAAACAATTAAGAAACTTGGAAGCGGAGGGTTTATTAACCTTAGGAAATAATAATGTAATCGTAAACGAAAGGGGTCGCTGGCTGGTGCGTGTAATTGCAGCAGTTTTCGATCCCGACACCCAACACAAACCCAGTGGTTCTCGCTTGGTATGAGCCCTATTCCTTAAGAAACCCTCCTAGAGAAACCAAGCCATGACCCGTTGCTTATCAGAACAGGAACTACAGCAGCTAGATAGTTGGTGGCGCGCCGCCAATTATCTAGCGGTGGGGATGATCTACCTAAAGGAAAATCCACTGCTGCGGGAGCCGCTGAAACCAGAACATATTAAAAATCGCCTGCTGGGCCATTGGGGATCAAGCCCGGGCCAAAGTTTTATATGGACCCATGCGAATCGTGTAATTCGTGAATATAATTTAAATATGATTTATTTATCTGGGCCCGGCCATGGTGCACCAGGAATGCTTGGCCCTGTGTATTTAGATGGTAGTTATAGTGAAATCTATCCAGATAAAAGTGAGAATATTGAAGGCCTACAGCGATTTTTCAAACAATTCTCCTTCCCAGGACACATCGGCAGCCACTGCACCCCGGAAACCCCCGGATCGATCCATGAAGGCGGTGAATTGGGTTATGTGCTCTCCCATGCCTGCGGAGCAATTTTTGATAACCCGGAATTGATTGCACTCGCCTGTGTTGGTGATGGGGAAGCTGAAACCGGTCCATTGGCAACATCCTGGCACATAAATAAATTCATCAATCCAAGCCGTGATGGTGCCGTTCTGCCGGTGCTGCATTTAAACGGCTACAAAATTGCAAATCCCACAATCCTGGCCCGCATTCCCCACTTAGAGCTAAACAATTTGCTCAGGGGTTATGGCTGGGAACCAATAACGGTTGAAGGCAGTGAACCGATGGCCATGCATCAAGCAATGGCTGAAGCGATGGAGCAGTCGGTTAAGCAAATACGTGCCGCCCAAGAAAAAGCACGTAGCAGCGCTGAAACCTTCCGCCCCCTATGGCCAATGATCGTGCTGCGCTCACCCAAGGGATGGACAGGCCCAACTGATTTCAATGGCCAAAAATTAGAGGGGTTTTGGCGCTCCCACCAGGTGCCCCTAAGTAACCCCCGCAAAGATCCAGAACAATTAGCAGCATTAGAAGCCTGGCTTAAAAGTTATAAACCAGAGGAGTTATTTGATAACGACGGCAGATTGCATGCTGAATTAAGAAAGCTGTCACCAAAGGGAAACCAGCGGATGGGATCTAATCCAAATGCCAACGGTGGTTTACTACGTAAAAACTTGCATTGGCCCAATGTGGAAGCCCTAGCGGTAATGGTGGAAAGCCCAGGCCAGCGGGAAGCGGAGAATACCTATCCCCTGGGTGAATTAATTCGCGATCTAATCAAAAAAAATCCAGGCCGTTATCGTTTATTTGGCCCCGATGAAACCCATTCCAATCGATTGCAAGCTGTATATGAAACCACCAAAAAAGTATGGATGGGCCAATATCTTCCAGAGGACCTAAACGGCAGCGAACTGAGCCGCGATGGCCACGTGGTGGAGATGCTGTCCGAACACACTTTAGTTGGAATGATGGAAGGTTATCTACTTACCGGGCGCTACAGCTTCTTCCACACCTACGAAGCCTTTGCCCATGTGATCAGCTCGATGTT
>MWMJ01000069.1:0-6762 GCA_002151525.1 Synechococcus sp. Lanier
TAGGTAGGCCAAGCCTGGCTTCACCATCAAGATATCGGCACCCTCCTGTTCATCCAGCAGCGCTTCTGTAAGGGCTTCCCGGCCATTGGCGGGATCCATTTGGTAGGTGGATTTATCAGTTGGGATCGGCTTGGCTGTGGTGCTCCGCGGGGCTGAATCCAGGGCTTCGCGGAAGGGGCCGTAGTAGGCGGAGGCGTATTTAGCGGTGTAACTAATGATGCCCACATGTTCAAAACCCTCAGCATCAAGGGCTTCACGAATCTCCCCCACCCGGCCATCCATCATGTCGCTGGGGCCAATTAGATCGGCACCGGCCATAGCTTGGGTAACCGCCTGGCGGCAGAGAATTTCAACGGTTTCATCGTTCAGCACAATTCCCTCTTGGCTAACAATGCCGTCGTGGCCATCGCAGGAATAGGGATCGAGGGCAACATCGGTCATCACCGTCATGGCGGGATGAACTTCCTTTATTCGTTTGATTGCCCTGGGGATAAGGCCGCCAGCATTAAATGATTCACCACCAGCTTCAGTTTTAAGGCCATCGGCCACCTTGGGAAATAACACCACACAGCGAATGCCTAATTCCCAAGCTCTACCCACCTCATGGATTAAGCCATCCAAACTCCAGCGCTGGCAGCCAGGCATGGCACCGATCGCTTCATTGGTTACCCCTTCGTGCACAAAAAGGGGATAGATGAAATCAGCGGGGCTTAGCTGGGTTTCCCGCACCATTGCCCTCAGGGCAGGTGTGCGCCGGAGCCGGCGGGGACGGTAGGAAAGTTCCATGGCATAACACCTGGCTAGGGGAATCCTAGAGATAGGCGGAAACGGCGATTAAACCACTACCAGCGATAATACTGATCTGGTAGATAAGATCAATTCGATTTATTTTTAACATAACAGTTTGCTGCTGTTCTGCTGGAGCAGTTTCGTACAAATTGCTGCCCCAAACAAATAGCGCGAAAAGAACTATCGAAGCAATATATCCAAAGAGATAGAGCTGATCGATGAAGGTGATATAGCTCAGTTTTGGCAAATCTGAGCTTGTGCCAAGTTGCAAAAACACCAGGGTTAAAAGGGCGGTGGAAGGAATCGCCAATCGCAATTCCGTGAATTTACCCTCAAGGTTGGGCGCTAAAATTAACATTGCCATCACAGCAAGCCAGGGCATTATATATTGGTAAAAAGAAGGCCAAAATTCTGTTGAGTAATTAACGGTGTATTCAACTCGGCTAAATTCACCTCCCTTTTCGCCATTGTTTTCACCAAAGCTTGTGTTATATGCATAAATTGATTTAGTTAAAGATGAACCTTGCAGGCCAAAGCCATTAAGGCCTGCATATTGGCCTAAAACCCCTGTGCTACCGAGTTTTGGGTTGAGGCTGATTGCTTGATCGGCCATGGAAAATATGGTGGGCCTGGTTTCAAGCGTGATCGGTAATTCAAGGGTTTCAAAAGGAAAGCGCTTTAGATTCTGAACGTCGTCGTAAAATTTTGCTGAAAAACGCACCAGTTGCAACCTCTTTCCATCAGCCAGCAGCTCTGGTTCATTACTGTCTAATTGAATATTGGAATCCCAGGTTTCCACTTGATTCACTAATTCAACAATTTCCAGAATAGGTATTTTGTTTTTGGTAATTATTTCCTGCACCGCCTCCGGCCACTTCAGCCAAAACCAACCCTCAGCGTTAAATGTTTTATCTTTGAGAGATAAATTATAAACATTCTCAATATGAATGCCAATTTCGATATCCCGCTTGGGATCTAATGGTCTAACAACTAAATTGGATTCTGTTTGCCTGGGGGTTGCGGCAAAGCTGTGGTACTGAAGACCAAAGCTAAGGCTAAAGCTAAACAATAAGCCGATAAAAAATAATACATAAAATTTCTTAATACCCATTCTAGTTCGCTTGCCAGGCTATTGATAATTTAATATTATCACAAAACACCATTTGCCACCAGTTGATTTCTTGGATTTAACTTCAAGCCTTGGCGCAGCTGGCGCAATTGTTCATAGATTCGTTTCTCTTCCGGATTCAATTCTGATGGGATTTGAACTTGAATAGTGAGCAGTAAATCGCCCCTGCCTTGGCGTAGGGGCCAGCCTTTTCCTTTTAAGCGCAGGCTGCGGCCACTATTGATGCCAGCCGGCACTGTTATCAGCGCCTCCCCATCGGGGGTGGGCACAATTAATTCACCACCAAGAATCGCTTCCTCTGGGCTTAGGGGAAGATCAGCGCGCATTAAATCCCCCTCAAGTTCCCACACAGGATGGTTATCCAATTGGATATTGAGGTAGAGATCGCCCCTGCGGCCACTGCTGGGTTGCAGATTGCCTTTTCCCTTTAGCCTTAGCCTGCTGCCAGTGCGTACTCCTGCTGGTATGCGCACCTGAACTTTCTCTTGATTCACCTGCAAGCTGCGTTCGCAGCCGCGAAATGCTTCCGAAAAACTAACTTTTAGGTTTGCGGAAGCATCAAGGTTTGGGCTAGGGGTTGAGCCAGCCCCAGGAAATCCACCCATGCCAAACCCGGCTGGGCCTCCAAACCTGCCTAGGAGGTCGTTGATGAAATCATCAAAATTGCCGTAGCGGCCGAAATCCACATCAAAACCAGCTCCTGACGCCGCACCGGCCTGGTTCCAATATTGGCCAAACTGTTCATAGCGTTGGCGTTTTTCCGGATCAGAAAGCACTTCATAGGCTTCACTTATCTCTTTAAAGCGAGCTTCTGCGCTGGCATCTCCAGGGTTCACATCCGGGTGGTATTGCCGCGCAAGACGTCTAAAGGCCTTTTTTACGGCATCAGCATCAGCCCCCCGCTCCAGTTCAAGCACCTTGAAATAGTCGCGGTAACCACCCCCTGCCATCACCAACCTGCAAAATCCATTTGCCCCAGTGTCTCAGCTTTTGGCTAAGCGAGGGAGGCGGAAGCCCGAATGCTGGCCCATTCGCCTAATCTGGAGGCAATTGCCCTGAGAGGATGGCTCGTTTTGGCTGGGCTTTACCCCTGCTTGCTTGCTTGTGGGTAGCGCCCCTTGAAATGCCCGCTAGGGCAGGCAATTTAGGCGATGCAGTTAGCCCTTCCACGGCGGAGCAGTTGAAATTTGCAAAGGCCCTAAAGCAGGCGGGGGCAATTTTTTATGGCGCCTGGTGGTGCACCCATTGCTTCCATCAAAAAAATCTTTTTGGCACAGAGGCAGGCCAAGAATTGCCCTATGTGGAATGCGATAAAGACGATGCCGGCCGCGAACGCTGCAAAAAAGCAGGAATAAAAGCTTTCCCCACCTGGACTCTGGGTGAAAAACGCAAGGAGGGCGTAATGAACCTAAAGGAACTGCGCAGTTGGGCAGAGCTTTAACATTCATAGCATCTAACTTATTTATTAATTATGTCTGGAAACTTGCCTTGGCCGAAGCGTGAGCTGAAAATCGGAGACGTTTCCAAGCTTGCTTGCTTACCAGTAAAAACAATAAGGTTTTATTGCGACCAAAAGCTCATCCATCCAGTTGGGCGCTCAGAGAGCAAATATCGCATTTTTGATGAATGTGTGGTTGCGGAATTAGCTTTGATAAAAACATTGAAATTAATGGAATTTAGCTTAGTTGATATAAAATTAATTCTCGAGGCTAGGCGCTCTGGCTTTTGTACTTGTACTTACTTGAAAGGAACTATAAAAAGTAAAATTAATAGCGTTGATGAAAAGATTAAAGAGCTTCAGCAGGTGCAGGAGCAATTGTTGTCTCTTATTGGCAATTGGCGCGACTGCGGTGGAATAAAAACTAACCCAGAAGCCAGCAGCAATTTTGTTGAACCCTACACAAAAGTCTCCATAGAGAAGCTTCTGGTGTAGGTTTTACTGGAATCGTTTGGCTAAGCATGCTTGCTCTATTTCGCGCTGTTGAGGGGGTTGCCTTTGAGCATGCAGGTCACGACCCTGGTGCGGCTGGCGGAAGTGCTCTACCTACTTCAACGCCAGCTTCAGCTGCTGCCACCCAAGTTGGATCGGGGGTAGAAGTAATTTCAGGAACTGCAGCAGCAGATGTTTTTAAATTGGGTAATGCTGGTTTGGTTTATTACAAAGATGCCTATGGTGCAACTGGTAAAGATGGCAATTATGCATTAATTAAGGATTTTAAAAAAGGAGATAAGATTAGTTTAGTTTGTGATGAAATGGGCGAATATAGCATTCTTGCATGTGATATGGGTGAAACGGCTGGTATATGCTCCTGCATTTATTACAACAATGATGATCAAACAGGTGCCCATATTGATTTGATCGCCTGCGTTACTGGCCCTGATGCACTCAGTTTAGATTTGATGGATGCAAGTACTTTCATCTGGGATATCAATCCTACGGCGATTGATTCCATAGGTGCAGCTACTAATGATATTTTGTTCCTAAGTTCAACCTCTGCGCCATTTGGTGGAGCTGGCAGCGATGTGTTGCATGGCAGTCAAGGTGAGGATCGCTTTGTTGGGGTTGATCCAGCTTCATCATTTCCGGGGCGAGGTGAAGTTGATGTTTTTATTGGTTTGGCCGGTGCCGATACTTTTGTTCTTGGCGGCTTAGGTAAGGTTTATTACGTGGATCCTTTGGGCCAAAGTGCCAGGAGCTATGCGGCAATTCAGGATTTTGAGAAAGGCGATAAAATCGTACTCGTATGTGATGAGATGGGGGAATATACCCTTCAGAATTGTACGGTTGGCTTAAGTGAAGCAAGATGCATTTATTACGATCGAGATGGTATTGCTGGTGTTGGCCTTACCGATGAATTAATTGCAATAGTGCAAGGGCCCGATGCCCTTAAGCTGGATCTTATGGATGCTAGTACTTTTATTTGGGATATTCCAGGGTCAGCGATTGATGCCACCGGTTCAGCCACTAATGATGTATTGATTGGCACAGATGCAGAAGATAAGCTTATTGGTAAGGGTGGTAGCGACGTAATTATTGGGGCCATGGGTAACGACCAACTAATTGGCGTAGACCCATCAGATCAAAGTCCGGGACGTGGTGAGGTTGATGTTCTAATCGGTGCTCCAGGTGCAGATACATTTGTGCTTGGTGCAGCGGGGCTTACATATTATTTAGATCCTATTGGCCGAAGTTCCAATAGCTATGCGGCTATCCAAGATTTTGAAGGTGGCGATAAAATATCTCTAACTGGTAATAAAACTGAGTATGTTCTGCAAGATTGCTTGATCGGAGTTTCTTCAGCAACATGTATTTATTTTAACCGTGATGGCGCCCCCGGGGTAGGTTCCCAGGATGATTTGATCGCTATTGTTCAGGGGCCAGCATCACAAAAACTAGATCTTAATTCAAACAGTTTTATTTGGGATTCTGCTAACGGAGCAAGTGCCTTTAAATCTGATTTTGTTCACTTCAATAGATTGTTTGATCCCATTTCGGGCCTTCATTTGTTTTCAGCTAATTCCTCTGAATTAAGCGCTTTAACTGCCCGCGGATATAAAAATGAGGGTATTAGTTGGAGTTTATTTGCTCCCAGTGGTGGAGAAATTAATGGTTTGTCTGAAGTGCATCGTTTATACAATCCTGCCACTTCAGAGCATTTGTTCACAATTAGCGATGGGGAAGTTTCTGCAGCGAAATCCTCGGGATGGAATTATGAAGGAATCATTGGCCGTGCATATGCTTTAGGACAGGGGGGTGAAAATTCAGTTAAACGTTATTTTAATGCCTCAACAGGTGAGCATCTATACACTTCTAGCGCCACAGAAGCGGCTTCTTTGCCTGGGTTGGGTTACAGCTATGAGGGTAACGCCTGGTATCTTTGATCTACAGCTAGGCTAGGATTATCAATGAAATCACTAGAGTTTTCAGTATGCAAGCACAATGGAATGGCAAGGTTATTGCCAGCAGCAACAACATCGTGAAGGTTGATGGTAATGCTTATTTCCCATTAGAAGACCTTGACCAGGTTTATTTTGAGCCTTCCAATTACACAACTGAATGTGGCTGGAAGGGAACTGCCAGCTATTACAACATTGTTGTTGATGGCAAAGTGAATGAAAATGCTGCTTGGTTTTATGCAAATCCAAAAGAAGCAGCAAAGCAGATCAAGGGAAGAGTTGCTTTTTGGAAAGGGGTTGTTGTGAATTGATTTTGCAACAGTAATAAATTCGACCAGTGAGAACAGAATTAACCTATATTTCTGGTAATGCAATATTAAACAGTTTGAATACATCTGCTCATGGCTATTGAGTAAATGTATCTTGTGTAGTGCGATTCACCCTGATGCCAGCTCCTTGGTGAGCACACAGGCTGCATCGATGCGATCCCACAGGCATTCCCCTCGGCTAAAGCCCCCTAATCCATTAGCGGTAGTGAGTTTTAGCGGGATTAGAAACCGAACGGGGAGTAGGTTTTGATTAATAAGTAGTGCTTACCCTGGAGGAACCCCCTAGCGGGAAAGATGGCACCCGTATTTATTCAATCTTTGGGTGCTAATTATTCAAAATCTTTTCAAGGGTGGCCATCCCATAAGTGGCCCGAGCCATGGCGAAAGCGGAAGCGCCACTGAGCGGTTGCAACCGCCCTAATAATCAAAGCTCCAACTACTTAAAAGGGCCCTTCCAGGCCCAATGAGTTATTTGGTTGATAAGGCTAACTTAACCCCATCTCCCCTAAGGGTCAGGCGGCCACGGGGGCGGCTTGACGGGAGAAACGAACGATGTTGTTCGCTGTTACGGTTTTGCTCTCACCGAGCAGGCTTCAGTCATCCGCCTGATGCCCCGTC
>MWMJ01000007.1:0-40763 GCA_002151525.1 Synechococcus sp. Lanier
GCTGTAGCCATGCACAAAATGGCAGTGGCCAGGATGGTTTGGTTGGCGGTGGCAGCAGGGGAATCCCTCGAACTGCTTAGAGCAGGTGTACATAAGTGCGCCAGTGCGCTGCGAAGCTTGTTTAATCAGTTTCCCCTGCGGCCATGAATGCTCCTTGGGCTTTACCCCTAGAAGAGCTGCGTTTTACCCCCGACGGCTTGATTCCTGCCATTGCCCAGGATTGGCTTGATGGGGCGGTGTTGATGCTTGCTTGGATGAATCGCCAGGCCTTGGCGCAAACCCTTGCCAGCGGTCAGGTGCACTATTGGAGTCGCTCTCGCCAGGAGCTGTGGCACAAGGGCTCCAGCAGTGGCCATTTCCAACACCTCAAGGCGATTCGCTACGACTGCGATGCCGATGTGTTGTTACTGAGCATCGAACAGCAGGGCGGCATCGCCTGCCATACGGGTGCCCGCAGTTGTTTTTATGGCTCTGGAAACAAAATCAGCTCCGGCGGTGCTGCGGCGCTGCCGCCGCCTGCCGATGCCTGCACGGAATTGTCAAGGGTTATCCAGGGGCGGCTGAAGAATCCTGAACCTGGCAGCTACACAAATAAATTGCTGGAGGGTGGTGATAATCGAATCCTTAAAAAAATTGGCGAAGAAAGCGTGGAATTTGTGATGGCTTGTAAAGACAATGCCCCAGATCAAATTGCCGCAGAAGCTGCTGATTTGTTATTTCACCTTCAGGTGGCCCTAGCCCATCACGGCGTTAGTTGGCGGCAGGTGCAAGAGGTGTTGGCGGGCCGAAGGGATGCCCCCAGGAGGAAAAATTAAAGCCTACACAAAAAATAGATTAAGTTTGAATGAGTAATTCTTGTTAGGAACAAATTTCCCCTAGAGATAGATCCCCCCAGAGCTTGACCAAGTGGGAAATTGGCCATGAAAGCAGCCAGCATTCCTTTTAACGAAGCAGATCGGCTGCACGCCTTGCAGGAATATCGAATTCTTGGCACCCAGCCGGAACAGTCTTATAACGATTTAACATTAATAGCAGCAGAGGTTTGTGATACTCCAATTGCATTAATGAGTTTGGTGGATGAAAATAAGCAATGGTTTAAGGCGAAAGTTGGTGTTGATGTGTTAGAAACACCAAGAGACTGGTCTTTTTGCGCCCATGCTATTCACACGTTTGAGCCCTTAATTGTTGAAGATGCTTTGAATGATCAACGATTCCACGATAATCCATTAGTTTGCGGCGAACCAAAAATAAGGTTTTATGGGGGCTTTCCGCTCCAGAATAGTCAAGATCATCGAATTGGTACTCTCTGCGTTATTGATAGAACGCCAAAATCCCTAAACAAATCGCAAATTAAAATTATGGAAGCGCTTGCGCGGCAAGCAGTTTCATTCTTAGATCTAAGGCTTAGGGCCGTGCGATTACTAGATTCATTTTGTAGTTTAAATCACTCGCCCAATGTTATCTCCACCTGTTCCTACTGTCGCAAAGCAAAAAATGAGAATGGACAATGGCAATATCTAGATCAGTATCTATCCTCGCGATCCAGCCTAAATTTCAGCCATGGAGTATGCGATGCCTGCATGGAAGATCAATTCCCCGAGGTATTAGAAATTTGGAAGCAGGATGAAAAAGAGAAATTTAGAAATAATTATCATTCAAAAATAAACTCATAAACAGAATGGTAAAAATTGAGCTCTGCAGGCGGCGTAGCCATCAACTAGCGCGCCAAGGCCAATCTGGTGGGCAATGCCAAAGCCAGTGAGGCCTTCCACAACAACTCCAATCACGATGCCAACCATGGCCGCTCGGCCATTGAAACGCTCAACTTTCTGCAATTGCTCCATGTGGGTCATTTGCTCGGCGCGGGCTTGGAACAATTTGCTGTTGCTTGCGGAGTTGTCCATTGCTGATGCACGTGTTGCGAAATATTACAGGCTTTGTAACGGATTGTAAAGATCATCCCTTTGTGGCTCCTAGGTGCTCGTTTCGCGCCCCCGCCTTTGATCAATTAGTCGGGCAAGCTCAAGGAAATAGCCCGCGGTGCACCACTTGCCATGGTTGCGATCTCTATTCACCGAGTCGCTCCTCAGCTCTGCTGTTTCAGCCAAAAGCAGGTCGAGCTCGCCTTGGGGGAGCTCATAGAGCTCCTGAAGTTCTATGGATCGATCGAGTAGGTGGCTTTTAAACCACTTTTGATTTTGCTCTTGGAGAGGGATATCCATTTTGAGCAAAGCTAAGCAAATCCAAAGCCTAGCCAAGCTGGAATCCACTGAAAAGTTGTTTTGGTATTTCGCATCACTTGATACAGAAGCTGCGGCCATTGAGCTCCTATTCATATTTAATATTTGGTGGGCCAATGTTTAGCCTCGAGAGTCAAAAGCTTGCCTTAAACGGGCAGACGAACCCCAAAACCTTGACTGCTCTGCTGAGTATAATTACTGGTGCATTTTTTGTTTTACTTGGCGTCTTGGCCTCTGAGCAGATGAGATTGGATAAGTGCAGGGCGGAAAGTAAATTGCCTCAATCCGCTTGGGCCACAGGAGTTTCCCTTTGTTCCCATGGCATTCTTGTTAGGAGTTCAACTCAAAACCATTGAAATCAGATCCAAATTTGTAAAAGTAAATTCGCTTTTATGTGCAAGCCTGGAGGGCTGATTGGTGATTGATCAAAAAGATAAGTGGAATCGCGGCCTGGATCTGTTTATTGAATCGGTTTTAAAGCCAGATCCAAAGCTTCGCAATTGTGCCCATAATCAAGAATGCTTCAACGAATTAATGGAAGTTCGTAAAAATATTTTAGAACACCTCGAGAGCATGCGCTGGCATGAATAAGTAATTTTCCCTTTAGATCCCTTGCTTTTTCTTCTATCTTTTAACAAGAAGCGGTTTTGGGTCACTAGAGCTTGTGAAGGGCCCCCTGCAGGTTGTGTGGTTCAAGCGGGATCTGCGTATTGCAGACCACAAACCGCTGTTGGAAGCCAGCCGGCTCGGTGCGGTACTTCCCCTTTATGTGGTGGAACCCCACTACTGGCAGCAAAACGATTGTTCCGGGAGGCAATGGCAATTCTGTTCTGAAAGCTTGTTGGAGTTGAGGTTGTCCCTAGCCCGTTTGGGGCAACCCCTTGTGGTGCGCTGCGGCCAGGTGGAACAGGTGTTGGAGCGGGCCCACAATCAATTTGGCATCGCTGGCCTTTGGAGCCATGAGGAAACCGGTAATGCTTTCACCTACGCCCGCGATTTACGGGTGGCCGCCTGGGCGAGGCGGCATTCGATTAAGTGGCATGAATTTGCCCAGTTCGGCGTTATTCGCGGGCTGAAAAACCGCAAGGGTTGGGCCCGCCGCTGGGAGGGCCGCATGGCTGAAATGCTCACCCCGCCGCCGGAGCGCTTAATACCCTTGGAGGGCATAGAAATTGGTGAAATTCCCTCTGCCCATGGGCTGGGCCTAGAGCCCGATTTATTGCCACGCAGGCAGCATGGCGGCAGCCGTGAGGCTGTTCAGTTGCTATCAAGCTTCTTAACTGAACGCAGCCGTCGCTACCAGGCTGATATCTCAAGCCCCATAACTGCGGCCACCAGCTGCTCCCGCCTCTCCCCCCATTTGAGCTGGGGCACCCTTTCATTGCGTGAGGTGGTGCAACTCACAAGAAAGCGCTGTTTATGTTTTGCTGATAGCCCCGCAGAGCGCAGCTGGAGCCGATCTTTGCAGCGCTTTGATAATCGCCTTCACTGGCACTGCCATTTTATTCAAAAGCTTGAAAGTAAGCCCAGCCTTGAATATCAAGAGCTTTACAGCGGCAGGTTTGTGCAGCGCAGCAGCAATGAAAAACGTTTAGAGGCCTGGGCTTTGGGTCGCACTGGCCTGCCGTTTGTAGATGCCTGCATGCGTTCTTTAATTGCTACCGGCTGGCTTAATTTCCGCATGCGGGCAATGCTTATTTCCGTTGCGAGTTACCAACTGCTGCTCCCCTGGCGCGAAAGTGGCATGCATTTAGCCCGCCTATTTATTGATTATGAGCCTGGAATCCATTGGAGCCAATGCCAAATGCAATCTGGCACCACGGGAAATAAAACCGTGCGTATATATAATCCCCTTAAGCAAGGTCTTGATCACGATTTATCCGGCAATTTTATTCGTAGATGGCTACCTGAATTACGCCGTGTTCCAGCAGTATATCTACATCAACCGTGGACGATGGATCCACAAACCCAAGATCGGGTTGGTTGTGTGATTGGCAGCTCCTATCCAAAACCAATTGTGAGTTTTGCAAAGCCGGCAAAACCGCTAAATCCCGCCCAGCTTAATCTTTTTTGCCTTTAAGGCAGTTTTGAAGGTTATCTCGAGCGATATCTAAAGCCACTTGGCAAGTTTCCCTGTCGTCTTTATCTATTTCACCTTGATCTCCCCGTAATCTTTGCTCCAAGAATTCGATCTCCTCCTGCCAGTGCTCAGCACCTAGATCAGCTATGGAAGAAAGTTCATCATGGGTATTATCTTCCTCCATGTCGTCTACTAAAGAGAAATCGTCGTCCCGCATGGTGATTACTGGTTTTTGGGCTGGTTCTGAAACCAAGTACTAAACCCCTATCTTAATGGCTAGAGCAAGAAATTCCAATGAAACGCTTTGTTGCTCTTTTGCTGGCATTCAGCGTTGGCTCAGCTTTTCAGGTTTCCAGCTGGGATCAGCTGAGCTTAGGCACGCTGGGGGTGGTGGGTTTTAATAATATTGGTCATTTACGGGGATGCTGGTTGTTTAGGTGCTGCAATTGCCTTGAGGGCAGCCAGCCTGCATGGGTTGCCGCCCCTGGAATTGCTTTTATTGAATAATTATTTATCTGAATCAAATGAACCTGCGCTGGTATGGATTTTTGGTAATCACTGCTTTGGCGTTTTAATAAAAGTAGCAACACTTGGCGTGTTGAATCATAGTGAAGCTTGCTGCCTGGATCAAGCTCCTTGCCAGTTAGTGGAAGCCTATGCATTAATTTTCCTTGTTTATTTAGTTCTATTAACTCAAGTAAGGGTCTGCGGATGCCACTCAGCAAGAGCAGCCAAATTCTCTCTCCGCCACCAGCGCAAGCTGTGGCCAGAAGGGCCTCACTGCCAAGCCAAATTTGTTTTGGTGCTTTTCCTGGCTCCAGTAGTTCAAGCGAGCGGCGGTAATCAGGCCAATGGCGCACCAGAAGGGCTCGGCCTGGTTGCGGGCAAAAACTACTCAGGTCGCGGCTGCCGGGCAGCAATTCCTTTTGGGCAGGCAGTGGAGGCAGGCTTTGCAGGCTCAAGCCATCAAGTTGTGGCACCACCAGCTGATGGCCCTGGGGAACCAGTTGAATTGGCCCGCTCGCCTCCACGGCTAGCTGTTGGGGTTGTTGTAAATCAGCAGCTTCAAATCTGCTTAACTCAACCCTGCTACCCGGTTCCTTTGCGTTTGAAGCTTGCACTAAAAGATCACCTCTGTTGTCACTACTAAGGGCAGCAAAAATCAATGGATTTTTATTAATATGTTTTTCCCATAGCGGTATTCCCTGATCTGAAAGCATCAGCACCCACACTTGGCTATCCATTGCTTTTAGGTTATTAACAACAGCCACACCCCTGCCATTGCCTAGGGGTAAAAAGCTTTGAATAAGGCCCCGCACCGGTGATAGTGGCTGCCACCTGTTATCGTGCCAGCGTTGTATTTGATCACCACCTACCACCGGCCTTGCGGCTAATAATGTTGGTCTTAGTTCCCATTGCCAGCGGCTCTGTTTAAACGGCACCCCGCGGATATCTTTGCCCTTTAATTGCAATTCAAACGGCTGATTAATAGGCCCTGTTGCATGAACTAATAGTGTATAATTGTTTCCTTCACCAAGTAACTGATGTGCCACTTGCGGCTTTAGTTGCATGCCGCGCCGCAAGCTTTCCCCATCCATCAAGCGACTAAAACGAATGCTTAGGGCTCCGCTATTACGGCCAGGCGCGATTGCTTCAATTGCAAGCAATCGCGGCGGCCGCCTCAACAGCAATTGCTGTTGCAGCAGTGCAAGGCCAAGGCCTGCCCCAAGCACCAGCCACCACTTTTTCATGGCTCCAGGGGCCTAATTGGGGCCGCTATTGCTTTGATCTGCTTTGCCACCAGCACCGATCGCAGGCTGCCTTGGTGGTTTTCCACTGCCATTACGCCCTTTATTTGCAGCCATTGATCTGGCTTGGGCCAGCCGTTGTTGGATTTTGTTTTTGGCCACCTAACTGCTAAACCCACCGGTGTGGCATCAGCAAGGCAACAGCGCACCAGCAATCTGGCGATCTCAGGCGGTTTACCCGGCACATCAAGAACAAAACCACTCACCTGAACGGGATCGCCCTTATAGAGATTGGGGTCGGGTTGGCTATTGAGCAGCCGCACCCAGTCGGTGAGGCTGCGTTGTTCTGGTGGCGAAAGAAATGAGAGTTCGCTTTGCCCTAATTGGGCGCCTGAGCGATTAGCTGCCAGGGTTGAGAGTGATGGTTTTGGCGGCCAAATCCATAGGCCCATGGCCGTGAGGCTCAGCGCAATAAGCGGCCAGATTTTAGTTGCTTTGTTGCTTACTTTTTCTGAGCAAAAGCCGGCAATAGCAATTATCAATAGCACTAGCCCAGCAATTAGAACAAGGCTATGGAAATTGCTATTTAACAGCAAATTAAGGCGTTGATCCAGCCAGCATTTGAGCAGCGTTGCTCCAAGAAACCCCAGCACTAAATATTTCATAGCAAAAACAAATTCAAGGCCTGGCCCATTAGCAAAACCGTGAGGGAAACACCAGCTAGCACAAGCCCCATGGCTCGCCAAGTAAATACCCGGCCAAGAAGGCCCACACTTTTTAGATCGATCACTGGGCCGAGTAATAAAAAGGCCAGCAGCGCTCCCGGAGTTACTTGATCTGCAAAACCCAAGGCCAAAAAAGCATCAACGCTTGAGCACACGCTCACCACAAGTGCCAGCAACATCAGGCTCAACACGGAAAGGGTGGGTGCTTGGCCTAGGGCAAGGAAGAGATCCCTTGGGATCAAAGTTTGAATTGAGGCAGCCACAGCACAACCCAGCACCAGCAAACTGCTCAATTCAAGAAATTCATTTACCCCATGGCTTAGTAGCCCAGCTTGTTTGTTTTGAACACTTGCTTTTGGATCCGTTGTTAGCGCCGCCAATGGTTGGCCGATTAGGCCTGTTGAACGCTCCAGCAGGGAAACCGCTGCCAATGGTTGGCTTAAGCGCCTTTCTGCTAATAATTCGGAATTTAAAAGTTTTGATTCTGTTATCAGTTGGAGCAAACCTGAAAGCACCAGCGCAATCACCACACTGCCGGCGGGCCTCAGCAGCAATAACCAAGGTTTATCTGGGAAGGCAGCCCAGGTGCCTAGCAGCACCACCGGGTTGAGTACCGGTGCCGCAAACAAAAAGCCAAATGCTGTGCCCAGGGGTGCGCCCACCGCCAGCAAACGGCGGGCAACAGGCACATTGCCGCATTCGCAGGCGGGTAGAGCAAAACCGAGCATTGCTCCACTAAGGGGCCCCCAAAGCGCTCCCTTTGGTAGTTTTTGCAGCCAATGGCCACTGGGATCCAAGGCCCTTGCCAGGCTGGAAATGGCAACGCCAATTAATAAAAAAGGTAATGCTTCTAGCAATAGGCCTTGGAACACAGCCCACACGGTTGCTATTTGCGCCATTGCTTCCTAGGGGCTAACGCCACTGGGTTGGTTGTAGAGCCAGTTCAAGGTGAGGCGATCCCTTTTGCTTAATTGTTTAATCGGCGTGGGCCCTGGTTTTGCTGCCATCACATCAGTGGGCTGATCACTATGGCCCCATAGGCCAAAGCCATGGCCCAATTCATGCAGGCTGGTGGCTTCGATTGCCTCCTGGCGGATGCCGGGGCTAATCAACAAATCAACAAGCGGTTCAACTCTTTTTTTGCCACCCCTTTGCACCATTTCAAAACTGAGCAGGGCCCTTCCATTACTGGCTCTGCCCGCCTGAAGCGGTGGATTTCGACGCCACAGCCTCAGGTGGGCATCAGTGGCATTTTTAACTCGAATTAATTGCAGATGGGTGGCCCAAGTGGCTAACGATGTTTCCACGGCCCCATGCCAGCGCTTACTCCACAAATCAGGGCCTGGGGGTTCAACCCACACGCACCACAAGGGCAGGGTTACCCAACCCCTCCTCGACGGTTCCAAGGCTGCTGCGTAGCCTGGCCTATCGCCAGTGGTAATAATGGCCATAGGGGCAACCTCTGGGGCTGCATCCCGCATCTCCACCGGCGGACAGGGGATCATCCCCCGCTGCCAACCCCGCGGGCCATCAGGCTTGCCATGAAGGGCAGGGTTGCAAAGGCTAGTAATTCCACATTTATTACCCAACCGATCCGTTGGGCAGCGGCGGCGGAAAAGCTAGGGGTTTCACCTTTGCGCAGGGGAATGGCCCAGAGCACATAGGTAATGGTGGGATAGAGCGAGAGAGCACCGGCGCTTAGATAAATCCCCACCTTCCACCAGAAAAGCGGATTCTCAGTGTAGAAATCTGCCCCTTGGCCAAAATAAAGCACCCGCAACACACCACTGCCCAGGAGCGTGAGGGCAGCAAGGCCGTAAACCACGTCGGTGATGATTAATTTTGTGGCGGTGCTGCGATCGGGGTTGGCACGAATCAAAAAACGTTCGGCGGTGAGGGCTGCAAAACACAGCATGAAGCTCAGTTCATGGGCGTAGGCCATGCCCGCGCGGCTTACTACGGAAACGTCCATCGCAACAATCCGATTCCGCAGGGACAGTAACCGTTTATCAAGCCCACTGCGAGCAAACCCTCTACTTTTTGGAATTCAATTGCCTTAAGGCCTATCTTTTGTGGCTTTTCGTTGCAATGGTGAAGCATTTGTTAGTTGATTATTGAGCTGGAAGCAATAACGAACAAAACATAAACTACTAAGCCTTTATGACGGTTTCTAGAAAATCAAACAGTTCCCCTAGGTTCAAATCAATGCCCCCGCCCAGGTTCGCTAATGAGCAGTTCACTCAGTGCCTTTCTTGGTGAGATTGGTAGGCATCAGCTACTCACCCCTGAACAGGAATTAACCCTTGGCCGCAAGGTGCAGGCCATGGGTCCCCTGCTGGAAAAAAGTGCAACTGAACTAACCGCTGATGAAAGGCGGCAACTGCGCTTGGGGGAAAGGGCTAAAAACCAGATGATCACTGCAAATTTACGTTTAGTTGTGAATCTGGCTAAGCGGTATCAAGGTAAGGGTTTAGATCTGCTCGATTTAATTCAAGAAGGCACCATTGGCCTCACCCGTGCGGTGGAAAAATATGATCCCACCCGCGGACATAGATTCAGTACATATGCCTATTGGTGGATTCGTCAGGGTTTAAATCGCGCCCTATCTACCCAAAGTCGTGCAATTCGAATTCCGGTGAATGTGAATGAAAAGCTAACCAAACTTCGGGCGGCAAAAGCACGTTTGCTTCAAGCCACCGGCAGGCCCCCCTCCAGCAGCGATCTGGCTGATTGCCTCAAGCTTCCTCTCGATGAAGTGGAAGATCTCCTCGGCTGTGAATTGCGCAGCATCACCGTTAGTTTGCAGGGGGTGGTGAAATCAAAATCCGATCCCTCCGAGCTGCTGGATTTATTGGCTAGTGAAGAGATCCCACCGATGGAGCGGGCTGAACAGGATGAGCGCTCCCAGGCGGTATGGACCCTCCTCGATGAATCAAGCCTCACCCCTAAGGAGCGCACTGTTGTGATGCTGCGTTTCGGCCTTGATGGCAGCAATGAATGGCGCACCTTGGCAGAGGTGGCAAGGCAGATGGGTTGCAGCCGCGAATATTGCCGTCAAGTGGTGCAAAGGTCCCTGCGTAAATTGCGACGTGCCGGGATTCAATCTGGTTTGGTGGAAACCACTGGCACTTTCGCTTGATGTCTAAATTGCCTCAATGGTTCCTGCTGCTTCCACCCTCAATCCAGATCAGCTGGAGCAGCTGGAGCTGTTCCTCAAGGATTGGCTGCGCCACAGCGGTCGCACCCAGGCAGATTTAAGGCGCTCCCTTAGGGCCGGCTCGATTCGTATGCCAGCCCTATTGCAAGAGCTGCAACGCACGGTGATGCAAGCCGGTGTGGTGGGTTTAGCCGAAAGGCTTTGCAGCATCGAGGCTGAATGGCAGCACCACAGCCCGCCGGTAGTTGGCGAGGAATTAGCGCAGCTCGATCTGCTCCTTCAATCGATTCGTAACGACGCCAGCTGAACCTTTCTCGGGCAAAGTAGCTGCAGTTGATTGGGAACTGAACTTGGCTTCTATTTTTCGCCGCTTAGCACTCAATTTCTTGGGTGCGTTGGTTTTAATTCCTGGTGCGGTTTTGGCTCAATCCGAAAGTTACCTCCTGGGACCTGGTTCAAATGTTGGGCCCGACTCAACGCTGAAAACCGTTAATTGTGTTACTAATCCAGATGGTTCCACCACCTGCGACACACGCATTCAAAATCCAGCGGGCGACACCCAGGCAAAGCCTCAAATCAATTATTTCAATAATTGAGCAAAATGTTGATCGAATTTTTTAGAAACGACCAACTTTTTCAAAGGGGTTTGAGCCGCTTCCAGCGGGCCCTAGCCAAGGTGTTAGCCATTGCCATGGTGGTTGTGATATTAGCTGCCACTTTTCAGCTGTTGGTTGTTATTGGCACTGAGGTGTCACCGGGCAATAGTCCCCTGTTAGGCCCTGAATTAGAGCGGGTTTTGGGCGATGTGCTCGCTTTGTTAATCACCATCGAAGTGCTGGAAAATATCACCGCCTATCTCAAAGACCACAAGATTCAGGTGGAGTTGGTTTTGGCAACCGCCATCACAGCAATGGCCCGCAAGATCATTGTTTTACCAGCGGATGTGGGCGGTAAGCCCCTTCTTGTGGCAAGCCTTGGCTTTGGCACCTTGGCCCTGTGTGCCGCCTATTGGTTGATTAGCCGTGGTCGCAATCAACTCAAGGCTTGATTACATCAGCCAATCCATTTGCTTTCAGCACCGTTTGAACACCGGCATGAAACGGGCTCCAATTCAAATTTTGCACCCGATCTAAAACCCCTTGGCTGCATCCCATCGCGATCAGCTGGCCATCGGCTTGCATTGCTTTTGCGTAGGCATCAACCATGCTGCGCAAAAGATTTAATTTGTCTTGCTTTTCAGCCGCAGCGCTGGGGCCCGTAGCAAGCCAGGCGCGGCTCACCTGTTCACCAACCATCTCATCGCGGTCGGCCTTCGGTACCCGGCGACACACATCCATGGCCTGGGCTGCTTCTGCCATGGTTTGCTTTGCCGCCTGGGCATGCACCACTGGGCCAGCGAAGCAAAGGGCTAACAGTGCTAATCGGGGAATTTTCATTTCAAAAAGCTAAGGGGTGAACTGTTCTATTGCCATCAATTCTGGCTCAATGAACAGTGTGAGCCATAGGCAACCACCGCTGCCACTGCAAGCTTCCACCCGATGGCAACGGTGGGGGGCGATCCAAAACCAATCCCCTGCCCCAAGGTTGCGGGCCTTAGGTTCATCGGCAAAACGCAGTTGCGCACTGCCTGTTAGAAGGGCAACCCACTCCCCCATGGGCTGGTTGTACCACTGGCCGGAAGGGGTGCTGGCAGCAACTGAATGGATTAACTCCAAGCGCAAACCCTTGCCCTCCAGCAATAACTGCACCCGTTCGCCGCCTGGTGGTGGCGCTGCACTGGCCCAGAGGTTGTTTACAGCCGCATTTGTTTGCAATATTGGTTCTCCCCAGCGTTGCCCGATCTGTAGACCCTGGTCTGCAGCGAGGGCTACTACCTCCAGGTGATTGCTGCAGGCGCTTAGGCGTTCTCGCAGTTGGGGATTGCCACCAATCAGGGCCACCAGCTGGTTGAGTTGTGCCACCTTCTCTAGAAACTGTTGCAGCTGCTCCTCAGCCATGGGGATAGGCCGTTAGTTGATGATGGTTGAGTGTGCCTGCCCGTGTAATCCAACGGCAGAGATAAGCGACTTAAAATCGCTCCAGTGCGGGTTCGAATCCCGCCACGGGCACCACTTAAAAACCAGCTCTTCCAGGAGTACCCCTTGCCTTTTCAGCACCTGCTCTCCCAGCTGCCCCAAGGCACCCTGCTGGTGTTTCTTGCCTATGGCCTTCTGGCTGGTGCCTATCTGCTGGTGGTGCCACTGCTGCTTTTTCTTTGGATGAATAAACGCTGGCACCTGATGGGCAAATTTGAACGCACTTTTGTTTACGGCTTGGTATTCCTATTTTTTCCGGGCTTAATCCTTTTTGCTCCCTTCCTCAACCTGCGCCTTCAAGGTCAGGGTGAGGCTTGATTGCCATGACCAGAGCCCGTGCCCTATGGCTTTGCTTAGCGGTATTTGTGCTTGGTGGTTTGGGTTACTGGGGCTTTAAAGCCGCAGGCCTTGGCGGCATTGATGCCGGTATCGCCGCAGAGGCAGTTCTTGTGCTTTTGGTTGTGGGTTGGACCGGCAGCTACCTGTTCAGGGTGGTTACTGGCCGCATGACCTTCATGGAGCAAAGGCGCCGCTATCGCAGTGCCTACGACGCCCTAACTACCGAACAGCTGCGCGAGCGTTTTGAAAGCCTCTCCCCTGAGGAGCAGCAGGCCCTGCTCGAGGAAGTGGGTCAATGAAATCTGCTATCTCCAGCTGTTTTGAGCGCTTGCGGGCCGAGGGTCGTTGCGCCCTGATGCCGTTCCTCACCGCCGGGGACCCAAATCTCGCCACCACTGGGGCTGCTCTGCTGGCCCTCCAGGAGGCTGGCGCAGATTTGGTGGAACTGGGGATCCCCTACAGCGATCCTTTGGCTGATGGGCCTGTTATTCAAGCGGCGGCTGGCCGCGCCTTAGCCGCGGGTACCACCCTTGCTGGTGTTTTAGAGCTGCTCAGCAGCCTTAAAGGAGAGCTAGAGCTGCCAGTGGTGTTATTCACCTACAGCAATCCACTTTTAAATTGTGGAATGGAGCGTTTCTGCCAACGGGCTGCCGCTGCAGGGGCAGCGGGCCTATTGGTGCCTGATTTACCTCTAGAGGAGGCTGAGCGTCTTTCACCCATAGCAGCAGCAGCAGGGCTTGATTTAGTGCTGTTAGTTGCCCCCACCACCCCACCGCAACGGATGGCCCGCATCGTTGCAGCCAGCAGGGGCTTTACCTATTTGGTGAGTGTTACGGGTGTTACGGGGGAACGCAGCCAAATGGAAACAAGGGTTGCTGGCTTAGTGCAGCAAATCAAGGCCTTAGGTCCCACCCCTGTGGCGGTGGGATTTGGCATCTCAGGGGTGGAACAAGCAGTTCAGGTGCGCGATTGGGGCGCCGATGGCGCCATCGTTGGTAGTGCCTTGGTAAAACGCATGGCTTTGGCTGAGCCTGTTGCCGCTGCTCAGCAGTTCTGCAGCGAATTACGCAAAGCCCTAGATAGTTAAATGAGCGCCAGCGGTTTCTTTTTTGGTCATGCGTTTTGTGCTCTGGGGTACCTATTGCTCCAATGCCCTTGAGGCCCGCACCCCCTATCGGGAGCAGCACCTAGCTGGTTTAAGGCGTCAAAAGGAAGAGGGGATTCTGATTACCCTTGGCCCAACAGAAACAACCAGCCATGTGTTTGGCATCTATGAAGCTGAAACAAAACTCCAGGTGGAAAAACTAATCAAAAACGATATCTACTGGCTTCAAGGTATTTGGACTGCCTTTGAAATCCATCCCTGGATCCAAGCCCTATGAAGGCCAGTTTGTGAGCGCCTGTTGCCACACCCATTCGCCAACAGCATCGGCGCCATCAGGGCCTAGAAGGGCTCCATAGGCACCCATTGAACCCTTGCCTTGGGTTGCAATGGCGCTGATGGCAGTTGCATCCAAAATGCCGTTCTTTTGCAATGCTGCCAGTTTTAATGTTTTAGCGCGGCGAATAATGTTGCCACCATTAATGTGGCAACCGATGCAATATTGGTTAAATAATTGCTCACCGGAGCTGGCGGTGGGGGCAATTAGAAGCAGAAAGCTCAGCAGGAAAGAAAAAATTTTGTTCACCAGATTTGAAAGATAGGTTTGCTATATTTAGCCGTTTGAATACTCCAGCCCCGTTCAGTTAGTTGCCTTAATTCCCTATATAAATCAGCATCGCTACCACCGGCAAGCCAAGCTTTTTTCAAACGAGGTAAATCCTCTAATACCTTTGCCATTGGCATCTCAAGCAATAACAGATTGGCTTCTTCCCCATGGCTTTGGATTGGTCCAAGGTTGGTTTGTTGCCAGAGCCTAAGCAGTAGATCGAGGGCTAAGGCCTCCCCCTGTTGACCTGGATCAGCATCAGCGGCAATGGGTTCAGCCAATGATGCCCCGCCAATTGGTAAACGCCGTTTGCCATTTTGATTAAGAAGGGCCAGGCAAACAAGATAGTGATCATTGGCCATGGCCTAATTGCTATCGCAAAACGACCCCTAAGGTTAGGGGCTTCAGATGGGCAGGTCAGCCTGGTGATGGCGCCACCTTTAGTTCTTGTGCATGGGCTCTGGGATCATCCCGCTGTTTTTAATCGCTTAAGGGCATATCTCGCCCCCGCAGATTTTGAAATTTTTTGCCCCCACCTGCCCCATCGCTTGGGCGACACGCCATTAATTGCTTTGGCTGAGCAACTAGAGCAGCAATTGCAGCTCCGTTACGGAGCGGAGCAACCCCTAAATGTGTTGGGTTTTTCCATGGGTGGGTTGGTGCTGCGTTGCTGGTTGCAGCTTCTAGGTGGAAACCAGCGCACTAAACGTTTTGTGAGCATTGGCAGCCCCCACCAGGGCACGATTACGGCCCTGCCCTGTCCCCGTTGGCTTTTACCTGGAATTGCCGATATGAAACCCGGCAGCCCATTGCTCAACTCACTTAATGCCAACCTGCACTGCCTTGATGGCGTGGAATGCCACAGCTTTTATTGCTTGCTGGATGCCATGGTGATGCCTTACTGGAGTGCCGCCCTTGCGGTGGGCAGCGTGCAGCGTTTACCCGTGTGGAATCACCGTCAACTGATTAGTTCAGCTGCTGCCTTGGCTCCTTTGGCGGCATTGCTATTGCTCAACGGGGGTGATGTTGGGAACAATCAAGAGGAATAGGCACCACCAGGCCAGCACCAGCACGGCAACGGCAGCGGTTAACCACCAAATGTGCAGCACTAGCCAAGTGGTGGTGATAGCAACAGTGCCAGTGAGCAGGATTGTCCAGGGTTGACACCACCAGGGTTTCAACGACCAAAAGGGATGGGCCATGCTGAAAAATGAATGATTGGATGCAGTCAATTGTGAACGCAATCTTTGAAGCTAGGCCTGAAGCTAGGGATGCTGAGCGGCTCTGTTTTCCAGCAACTGAACGTAATCGCGAAGCCATTGCGCTTGTGTTGGAACCATTGTTGCCGCAAGCGGGTTTGGTGTTGGAAATCGCCAGTGGCAGTGGCGAACATCTTTGCTACTTGCAGCAGCGATTTAGCAGCAGCCACCCTGATTTGCGCTGGCGCGGTAGCGACCCTGAACCGGCCCATCGAGCCAGCATTGCGGCTTGGGCCAACCATTTCGGTTTAGCTGCCATGGCGGCTCCGCTTGAACTTGATGCCATGGCGGCCCATTGGCCAAACCTTGGCGAACAGCCAGCTTTGCTGCTTTGCATCAACATGATCCATATCGCCCCATGGGCCGCCACCGAGGGGCTGTTCAGCCATGGGGCGCAGCTTTTATTGCCGGGGAATTTGCTCGTGCTCTATGGCCCCTTCCGTGAAGTTGGCTTGCCGCTAAGCCCAAGTAATCAAGCTTTTGATAACTCCTTGCAAGAGCGAGATCCAAGTTGGGGGCTCCGCTGCCTTGGGGAGGTGAGCAGCCTTGCTCAGCATCATGGTTTTAAAATGTTTGGCCGTTGGCCGATGCCGGCAAACAACCTCACCGTTGCATTTCAACGCTGCTAGAGCTCACGATGCAGCTCCACTGCACTGCTTTTACCTGATCGCGGCGCCAGGAATGGAATAACTCTGGTTCAGCCACTGTGCAGAGGGGGCAGCTGCTGATTTGCGCTTCCGCAAGGCCCAGCTGCTTCAGTTGCCACCAGGCAGCCCTGCGGATATCTAAGCGATCGCAGCCAGGCTTTGAATCTGGTAGCACCGCAGCAATAGCCTGCAGTTGCTCAATTTCGCCTAATTGGCTGCTCACCTGCCTTTCCACCTGGTAGTTGGGCCCGCTTATGGCCGGTCCCAGCGCCACTAATAAATCTTCGCGTTTGCTGCCGGCTGCTTCCATTTGCTGGATTGCTTCTTTGAGAATGCCGCCCGCTACCCCACGCCAGCCTGCATGGCAAGCGGCTACCCGGCCAGTGGCGGCATCGGCCAGCAGCACAGGGGTGCAATCAGCACCACACACCCACAAACTTTGCCCTCCTTTTGTGCTTACTAACCCATCGGCCTCTGGCCATGGCGCTTGGCTGGCCTGGGGGGCTGGGAGCACCAAGGCGCTATGGATCTGTTGGGGGCGATGCACGCTCACCCCAGAGCTCACATAGCCCACGAGCTCCTCTGGTCCGCGCCCATGCCATTGACGCGTGAAAAAGCCGTGTTCAAATTCCTCAAGTTGGTTGCATTGCAGGTAGTAGCCGCCGTAGGTGCCAATCCAGGTCCAGCCGGGAATGTTGTTGAAACCTTTATCGGGTTTGCTAAATGGGCCCTCAGCCATCGGCTAGATCTCGCAATAACCAAAAGCCAGAAAATTTGCTCACTGCCTCGCTGCTTTGCACCGCCAAAAATTGCAAGCCACCGGCATTGCTGCGAGCTTCATTCAAAACCTGCTTGGCGGCATCTGCCGCCTCTGGTGCTAGGTCACTAACCAACCAGCGATCATCGATACCTGCTTCCAGCACTAGTTGTTGATCGCGCACTTCCAAGCGCACGGGTTCAAGGCCGCTTAACCAACCCGCCAAGGCTAGGGCACGGCTTGGGCTAAATAATCTCACGCCAGGAATCGATGCAGCTTTTGATAGCTCAGGTAGTGGAATCAAACCGGCAAAATCGATCGGCCATTGGTTTGCCTCCGCCAGGCTTTCAGCTGAAAGGCTGGCCCAGCTCCACTGATCGCCCCTTACCGCTTCCGGTAGGGGCAGGGCCAAGGGTTTGATTGGGCTGGGGGGTGGCGCTAATGGACCAACCAAAAAGCCTTCCATGGTTGGGTATACCGCGGCCTCCCGTTCTTGAATCCATTCGATTAGGCCATAGCAACGGCGGCTGCCGATCACCTCAAGGCCCAGGGGCTCTGCAGCCCGTTGCACCATCGTTCGCATCGATGGACGCCAGCAACGCAGCCGTGGAGCTATTTCAATGCCCTCGGCTTTCGCTTCGCAGATGGCATCGTTGAGGGCCTGGTTAAGCCACTGGGAATTAACGCTTTCTGCTGGGCAAAAGCGCTGCCAGCGGAAGCTGTTATTGGAGCTGTTCAGCAGCAATTCCCAACGTTTTTTGCCGTTGGCATCTTGAAGGGGCCGGGAGTAGTAATCGAGCTCCCAATCCGCCGGCAGGCTGTTCATCCCGCCGATTGTTCCTTTTGGCGAATCATGTTGCGGGCGCGGTTAGCCCTTTCCTCTGCTTCTTTCATCACCTTTGCTTTATCAACCAGTAGTTCCCCTGGTTGATTTTCTAATAGGGCAGTGTTTAGGCCGATGCGACCACGGCCTGGATCCAATTCCATGATTAATGCCTGAATTGTTTCACCGGTTTCAAATGCCTCCCGCAGATCGCGCAGGGCGCCACCGGTGATGCTGCTTTGGTGTAACAAGCCACTCACCCCGCCAAGGTCTACAAAAAAGCCATAGGGCTTGAGGCTCACAACCTGGCCGCTCACCAATTGGCCCACTTCTAAGTTGGCAAATTTGGCGCTGGTGGAAGCTTTCTTTTCTGATAGCACCAGCTTGCGTGTTTCGGGATTTACTTCAAGGAAGGCAACCCCAATTGTTTTACCCACAAGGGCTTCATGATTTTCGCCATCTTCTAATTGAGAGCGGGGAATAAAGCCCCTTAACCCCTCCAGATCGCAGGTGCAGCCGCCACGGTTAAAGCCTGTGAGCTTCACTTGAACAACCTTGCCGTCTTTTTCTAGCTGGCGTACTTTTTCCCACGCCTGGCGCAGGGCTAGGGCCCTACAGCTAATTGTTACCATTCCATCAGCATTTTGCTCGCGGGTAACAAGTACCTGCACCTCAATACCTTTGGGGAAACGAGTTTTCAGCTCGGTTATTACACCGAGGCCACATTCGGTTTTTGGCATAAATCCCGGAGCCTTGCCACCGATATCTACGTAGATGCCATCACTTTCATGGGCGATCACGGTGCCCGTAACCACATCGCCGGTGGCACCGATCGGTTCGTTTTCGTCTAGGGCGGCAAGGAAAGCTTCTTCATCAAAATCAAAATCATCAACTTGCCTGCGGCTGCTGCTAACGGCTTGAGGCTCCCGTTTCTTTTCTGCAGCACCAAGAAGATCGGCCATGGTGAGGCCTTCCATGTCGTTGCTGGTGCTGCGTCCTTCAAAGCTTGGTTTGGGCTGCACCATGCTGGCTGCAGCTTGAGCCTTAGCTTCCACTGCTGCTTGTTCTGCAGCCTCTTTTAAACGGCGATCCTCCTCTTCTTTTTTGCTGATATGCAGGATTGCCAGGGGCTTCCTGATGGGGGCAGCGGGGCTGGTGCGGGGTGTGTCGCTGCCGGGGGACGCCATGATCCAGGGTTAATGCGATCCCACACTCTAGGCAGCGCCACACACCCAATGGTTAGCAATCGCCAGCTTGATCAACTTTCCTGGCCTGCGGTGCAGGCGGCCGGGTCAATCGTTGGCAGCACTTTGGTTTTGCCGGTTGGAGCTATGGAACAACACGGCCCCCATCTGCCCCTTGCCACCGATGCCTTGTTTGCTGAGGCGGTAATTGATCGAGTGCTGGCTGCGCTACCAGCCGAATTGCCGATTTGGCGCTTACCAACCTTGAGTTATGGCTTTTCCCCGGAGCACCTGGGTTTCCCTGGAACCATTTCCTTAAGTGCGGAAACGCTGTTGGCCCAGCTCAAGGCCCTGGCTGCTATGGCTGCAAGCGCTGGTTTTCAACGCTTGGTTTTTTTCAATGGCCACGGCGGTCAAATTGCTCTGCTCCAAGTGGCTGCCCGTGAAATCCAGCAGCAGCTGCCCCAGTTAGGGCTTTTGCCTTGGTTCCTCTGGAGCGGTCCCCAAGGCCTGTTGGAAATTATTCCCGAGCCTGAACGCAGCCAAGGACTCCATGGGGGCAGGCTTGAAACCAGCTTGATGCTTGCCCTCTTTCCCCATCTGGTGGGCCCCCTGCCCGCCCCTGAACCCCTGCCGCAGCCGCCCAAGGGCCTTTCCCTGGAGGGATCAGTTCCCACCGCCTGGCAAACCCGCTGCATCAGCGCTAACGGCGTGGTGGGCAATCCCAATGGGGCTAGCGCTGGGGAGGGCGAATTGTTGTTAAGGGGCTTGGTAGAGGGCTGGTGTGAGCTTTTCCAAAGCCTCGTTCAAAGCAAGTGGCCCCAATTACCCTCGGAGCTAAGTACAGTGCAGCGTCATACCTTTGCTACTAAGCCGTAATGGCAAGCTCCGTGGTGGTTCCCTCTGTTGCAGATGGCTTGCCTGATTTCAGCAGCGAGGCATACAAATCCGCCTATAGCCGCATAAATGCCATCGTTATCGAAGGTGAGCAGGAAGCCCACGACAACTACATCTCTTTAGGCAGCTTGATACCTACCCAGGTTGAGGAATTGGCTCAGTTGGCCCGCATGGAGCTCAAGCACATGAAGGGTTTTCAGGCTTGCGGTAAAAATCTGGGGGTTGAGGCAGACATGGCCTTTGCTAAAACGTTTTTTGCGCCATTGCACAACAACTTCAAGCAAGCCTTGGCGGCAAATCAGGTTGTTACCTGCTTGGTGATCCAGGCCCTGATGATTGAAGCATTTGCTATTGCCGCCTATCACATATATATCCCAGTGGCCGACCCATTTGCGCGCAAAATAACCGAAGGGGTGGTGAAGGATGAATACACCCATCTCAACTATGGCCAGGAATGGCTGAAGGCAAATTTTGAAGCCAGCCGCAGTGAAATCGAGCAGGCAAATCGCACAAACCTGCCGATCATTCGCCGCATGTTGGAGCAGGTTGCAAACGACGCAGCCGAACTTCACATGGAAAAGGAAAGTTTGATTGAGGATTTCTTGATCGCTTACCAAGAAGCCTTGATGGAGATCGGTTTTAGCCCCCGCGATCTGGCCCGCATGAGTGCAGCGGCCCTTGTGTCCTAGGTGTTGCTTTCTGCCTCTTGGTGTCGTGGGACACTATTGAATAATTCAATGCCCGCACCTCGTGCTGGTGGGCAAAGGGAATAGAACATGTTTGGTTTGATCGGTCACTCAAGCAGTTTCAGTGAGGCACGCCTCAAGGCCCGCGACCTGGGCTTTGAAGACCTTGCCGATGGGGAACTTGATATTTGGTGCAGCGCACCGCCCCAGCTGCTTGAAACCTTTGAAGTAACAAGTAATACCGGTAAAACAATCCAAGGCACTTACATCGATTCTTGCTTTGTGCCTGAAATGCTCAGCCGTTTTAAAACGGCCACGCGCAAAGTACAAAATGCTATGGAATTGGCTCAAAAAAGAGGTATTAATATCACTGCGTTAGGTGGATTTACATCAATTATTTTTGAGAATTTCAACCTCGCTAAATTTCAACAAATTCGATCCACCTTTCTTCAGTGGGAGCGTTTCACCACCGGTAACACTCACACCGCCTGGGTTATCTGCCGCCAGATAGAACAAAATGCCCCATTGATGGGCATCGATTTAGCAAAAGCGCGGGTGGCTGTGGTTGGTGCCACCGGCGATATCGGCAGTGCGGTTTGCCGTTGGTTGAGCCGCCGCAGCGGTGTGTCTGATTTGCTTTTGGTGGCCCGCCAACAGCAGCGGCTCAACGACCTGCGCACCGAACTCGGCGGCGGTGAAGTTCTCTCCCTAGAGGAGGCACTGCCGGAGGCTGATGTGGTGGTGTGGGTTGCTTCTCTGCCCCAAACCCTCACGATCGATTCAGCCAATTTACGAAAGCCTTGTTTGATGATTGATGGCGGCTACCCAAAAAATTTGGATGGCAAGGTTAATTCCCCCCATGTGAATGTGCTGAAGGGTGGGATTGTTGAATTTGCCCGAGATATTGGCTGGCAAATGATGGAAATGGCAGAAATGGCTAACCCTCGCCGCCAGTTGTTTGCCTGTTTTGCTGAGGCAATGCTGCTTGAATTTGAAGATTGGCATACTAATTTCAGCTGGGGCCGCAACAACATCACCCTCGAGGCTATGGAACAGATAGGTGCAGCATCAATCCGCCACGGATTTTCTGTATTGGGATTGGAAGCAGCATCAATTTCACCCCTGCCAATTGCAGCTTGAAGCCCATGGCTGTGCGTCGTTTCCTACTGGATTTTGAAAAGCCCTTGGTGGATTTGGAGGAACAGATTGATCAAATTCGCCAGCTAGCCCGGGATTCAGAGGTTGATGTAAGCCAGCAATTGCTGCAGCTTGAAACCCTGGCTGCCCGCCGCCGTCAAGACATTTTTGGCTCCCTCACTCCAGCCCAAAAAATCCAGGTGGCCCGCCATCCCCATCGGCCCAGTTGCCTCGATTACATCCAAGTAATTAGTGAAAAATGGATCGAACTCCACGGTGACCGTTGCGGTTCAGATGATCAGGCTTTAGTTGGCGGTTTAGGCCAACTTGGCGAACAGCCGGTGATGTTCCTTGGCCATCAAAAGGGTCGTGATACGAAAGAAAATGTGGCACGTAATTTTGGGATGGCATCCCCCGGCGGCTATCGCAAAGCGCTGAGGTTGATGCGCCATGCCGATCGCTTCAATCTGCCAGTTATCTGCTTTATCGATACCCCAGGGGCCTATGCAGGCCTCAAGGCGGAGGAATTGGGTCAAGGGGAAGCGATCGCAGTGAACTTGCGCGAGATGTTTGGTTTGCGCGTGCCTGTGATTGCCACGGTGATTGGTGAGGGCGGCTCTGGCGGGGCTTTGGGCATTGGTGTGGCAGATCGCCTAATGATGTTTGAACATTCCGTTTACACCGTTGCCAGCCCAGAGGCCTGTGCCTCAATCCTTTGGCGTGATGCCGCCAAAGCCTCAACCGCCGCTGAGGCCCTGAAGATCACCGCCCGCGACTTGAGTCAGCTGGGCATTGTTGATCGCATCTTGCCGGAACCCTCAGGGGGAAACCATTGGGCTCCCTTGCAGGCAGCGGAAACACTGCGGTTGGCTTTGCTAGAGGAGCTGGAAGCGTTATCTAGCCTTGAACCAGAGCTCCTGCTTGAGCAGCGCTACGCAAAATATCGGGCTATCGGCAAGGTTCTTGAGGATTCAGCCGAGCACGCATTCAACGCCATAAAGGCTTAGGATTTCTTTAGGTTTCAACTTTTGGTTGCAACCTTCCCTCCCTGCTTGTGATCACTTGCAGAAAACCGCCCTCATTACTGGGGCCTCCCGGGGCATTGGTGCTACCACTGCCAGAACATTTGCCGCTGCTGGTTGGAATCTGCAGTTGATGGCCCGCTCCGAGGCAGAGCTTGATGCTGTTTCACAAGATTGCCGCTCAGCTGAAGTTGATGTTTTTTGTGCCTGCGTTGATTTAACGGATCCTCACCAGGTAGATCCTGGTTTACAGCAATTGATAGGCGCCGGGGGGATACCTTCAGTGCTGATCAACAATGCTGGCGCTGCCCTCACCGCACCCTTAGCTGGCACCAGTTTGGAACAGTGGCAATGGTTGTTGCAACTGAACCTCACCAGTGTTTTTCAGCTTTGCAATGCCCTGCTCCCTGGCCTTAGGGCCCAAGGCGGTGGCTTGATCATCAACATCAGTAGCCATGCCGCCCACAAAACATTTGCCGGATGGGGTGCCTACAGCACCACTAAGGCAGCACTAGCGGCCTTCAGCCGCTGTTTGGCTGAAGAGGAGGGCAACCACGGCATAAGGGTATCCACGCTTACACTTGGTTCAGTGAATACTCCGCTTTGGGATAGTCCTACCGTTCAGGCCGCCTTTGATCGCCAGGCAATGCTCACCCAAGAAATGGTGGCAAATACCCTGCTTCAAATGGCTCAAACCCCACCCCAGCTCCTGCTGGAAGATTTAACCCTCATGCCCGCCTCCGGCGCCTTTTGAGTTCCATGACAGCCCTAAACGACCTAAGCCCAATTCTTACTAACGGCTCATCCCTTGGGATCAGCAACGCTTCATCCTCCTCAATATCAGTGCTTCCCCGCACGATTAGCGAAATCATTCGGGCCCGCCTCGATGCTGCTGGTGTGCCCTATCTTGCAAACGATAATGTTGCTGATTACCTGTTAGAGGGTGAATTAGATCTGCTCCAAAAGGAGGTGGCTGATAGGGTTAGAGACTTGTTAATTAGCCTGCTCATCGACATTGAAAACGACCACAACACGCAAGAAACGGCAGAGCGTGTGGCAAAGATGTATTTGCACGAGGTATTCAAAGGTAGATATCACCAGCAACCTAAAATAGCAAGCTTCCCAAATGTGAAGCAGCTTGATGAGATTTACACAGTGGGACCAATCAGCGTTCGTTCTGCCTGCTCCCATCACCTAGTTCCGATTTTAGGCAATTGCTGGATCGGCATAAAACCGGGTGAAAGAGTTATCGGACTCAGCAAATTTGCTCGTGTTGTTGATTGGGTGTTTTCAAGACCTCATATTCAAGAAGAAGCGGTGATGATCCTTGCCGATGAAATCGAGCGCCTCTGTAAACCCCAAGGTTTAGCAATCCTTGTGAAGGCTCAGCACTACTGCATGAAATGGCGCGGCGTAAAGGAACCACAAACAAGCATGGTTAATTCAATTGTGAGGGGCGATTTTCGTCATGATCCAAGCTTAAAGGCTGAGTTTTTTGAATTAGTAAAACAACAGGAATCAGTTTTAGGCTAATTTTTTAATTCTATTAAGTAATATTTTTACTTTTTCAATATTTTTATTGCCGGGAGAGTTCTCAACGGAACTTGAGGCATCAATGCCATAGGGTTTTAAACCAATGCCCTCAAGATCATTGAGGGCATTTTCTACATTGCCGGCCCCCATGCCCCCAGCTAACCACCAGGGGCATGGGGGCTTAAACCCTGCCAGCCAGTTCAGAGGCAGGCTATGGCCTGTGCCACCATATTGATCGGGCACATGGGGTTCCAAAAGTATTTTTTCAACAACGTTTGCGTAAGCACCGATTTGATTTAGATCGGCGCTAGAGCGCAAGCGCAGCGCTTTCCAAATTGGTATTTTCAGCTCGTTTTGTAATTCAGCGCAACGAGCAACCGATTCATCGCCGTGCAATTGCAGGCATTGGTGCCCCGCCTCTGGCCTCAGTTCATCAAGTTGATCGTTGCTGGGATTTACCAGCACCAAAACCCTCAACACCGAGGGGTTTGCTGTGGCTACCGCTTCCCATAGCTCCAGTCGTTTAGCCGCTGGTAAGAAACGGGCAGAATTTGTAGCTGCAATCACCCCTAAGGCATCAACTCCCATCTCTGCCACTGCCGCCGCCTGGGCTGGGCTGGTCAAACCGCAAATTTTTAGTTTCATAGTTGCCATCCCTAGGTTTCTAGGATGGCGAGATACCACGCAAGCTGCGCCAGGTGATTAGAGCCCAAGGCTGGCGTTTATTCCGCTTGGCCGGAATTCCCATCCATATCCATCCCAGTTGGTTGGTGGTGTTGGCTTTGGCCTCACTGCTTTTTCAGCAACAGTTCGCTGGCAATTTGGTTGCTGGTTTTTGCACCGCCTTGCTTTTGTTTATCTCGGTGCTTCTCCATGAGTTGGGCCATTCCCTGGTGGCCCAGCAGCTGGGGGTGAAGGTGAACAGCATCACCCTCTTCATGCTCGGCGGCGTTGCCAGTGTTGAACGCGACCCACCAACCCCCATGGGTGCCTTTGCCGTGGCTGCCGCGGGGCCTCTGGTGAGTTTTGCACTCGCCCTATTGCTGTTTCTGAGCATCCATCCCCTTAGCCATGGCCCCCAACCATTACAGGTGGCGGCCCAAATAGCTGAGGAATTGGCAAAGCTCAATTTGGTGTTGGCTTTATTCAATCTTTTGCCAGGCCTACCCCTTGATGGCGGGCAGATAATTAAGGCGCTCGTGTGGCAATTCAGCGGCAGTAGGGAAAAGGGCGTGCGCATTGCCACTTTTTCCGGGCAAATATTGGCATGGACAGCAATTTTGGCTGGCGCCTATTTGTTTTTTAAAGGTGGCTCCTTTGTGAGTGTTTGGTTCATGTTGTTGGGTTGGTTTGGCATTGGCGCTTCCCGTAATCAATTGCAGCTGCTTGCTTTGCAACGGGCACTGCAGCAATTGCAGGTGAAGGATGCAGCCGGTAGGCGCTTGCGGGTGCTGGAGCCAGCTGCCAGTTTGCGCAAGCTAAGTGAGATGCGTTTAGCCAATGATTCGCCCAGGCCCGATTGGGTTTTACTTTGCGATGCTGGTCGATGGCAGGGTTATATCGATGATGAACCCCTCAAAGCAATACCAGTACAAAGATGGGATCAGGAACGCTTGGGCGACCATCAAAAACCTTTGGCTGAGCTTGCTTCTATCGCTGAAAATGCCCCCCTTTGGCAGGCGGTGCTTGCATTAGAAAAAAGTGCCCAGGGTCGGTTGTTGGTTTTAAGCCCAGCTGGTTTACCAACGGCCACCCTTGAAAGGTCTGATTTATCTGAGGCTGTTTTGCGTCGGTTATCGCTGCGCTTACCCCAGCAGTTGTTGGAACAGGCCCGCCGCCAGGGTGGCTACCCATTGGGGTTGTCGCTTGCACCGATCGCCGAGAGCGTGGCCGCACTCCCTGAGGTGAGGGCAGCCTCAGGCCAGGGCAGCGCTAGGGGTTGATTTCCAAATAGCCAGCCCTGGGCCTGCTCCAATAAAGCCGCCTCAAGGGCATCACTTGTAATTGTTTCTGGTAGTGGTGGCGGCGGTTCTTGCTGAAAGAGCTGCTGCCAAAGTTGTTTTTGTGGCCGCAACTGGATTGAGCCATGTTGCAGCAGGCTGCCCCTACGCCATAACTGGGCGCTACCAATTCTTTTATTGCCGCCTTGATCTATCAAATCAGCGGCGGTGGCATTGGCAAAACAATGGCCTGGATTTGTGATTTGGTTTTGCTCGCCATGGTTTAACTCTTGCCCCAATTGCTGCAAGGCTTGGCTTAGCCATTGGTTTAGGCATTTGTAACTAAGGCGCCGGCCCCGGGGTGGGCGGGCAAGGGCAATTGCGTAACAGAGATCTGATCCATGTAAAACAGAGCTGCCACCGCTGGGGCGCTGCACCACTTCTATGGCGCATTTTGAGCTTGACCAAACTTGATGGCGCCCAATCGACAGGCATGTTTCTTGCCAGCGATAAAAACGTACTAAGGCTTCAACACCAAGGCAATGCAATTTATTTTGGTTCATATCAACTTGATCCAACATCCAAAGATCAAGCGCCATCTGCTGTTCACCAGGGGCGATCAAGCTGGGCATTAAGGCCCATTGGGTACCAGCAATCAGCGAGGCTGGGGGGGCAGCAGAACTTGGCCTAGGGAAATGCTCCAGTTGTTGATTTTGCTGCCACTGGGAATTTTGGCTGGTTTATTGGCTGGCTTGCTTGGCATCGGCGGCGGATTGGTGTTTTCACCACTTTTGTTGTGGTTGGGTTTAAGCCCCCATCAGGCCCTTGCCACTAGCACCTTGGCGATTGTGCCAACCACTGCCGGTGGCAGCTGGGCCCATCTGCGGCGAGGTTTGCTGCCCTGGCCATCAGCTATGGCAATTGGATCAGGCGCCCTTGTTTTTGGAGTGTTGTTTGGGCGCCTCAGTGGTGTGCTGCAGCCGTGGCAATTATTGGCCGCTCAAGCTCTTATGTATGGAGTGTTAGCACTACTAATAAAGCCTGGAGAGTCAAATTCGAATCGGATTGATTGCCATGGAGCTCAACCAATAGTTGGTTTATTACTGGTGGGTGCGGTGGCAGGTATGGCCGGTGGCTTGATCGGGTTGGGCGGTGGATTAGTGATGGTTCCGATAATGGTTAATGCCCTGCGATTGCCCATTCATTTGGCGATACGGCTTAGTACCTTTGCGGTGCTTTGCGCTTCCAGTGCAGCCGGGTTGTTGTTTGTGCTTGCAGGACGCGGCGAATTGTCTGCAGCCCTTTTATTGGGCATATCTGCAGCTGTTGGCGCCCGCTGGTCGGCAGCTCGCTTGCAGCGGGTAGCTCCAGCTAAACTCGCCTTAATGCTGCGTTTACTTACGTTCTTTTTAGCCATAGACAGCGCGAGAAGGGCGCTGATGCTATTATTGGGCACATGAACCAAACCACCCTAAAAGTTGTTCTTGCAGTATTTTTATTGCTCGGAGCATTAGTTGCATTCACCGATATTGAAGTTGGTTTGGTTGATTGGGTTAACTGTGGTCCCTTTTCCACCAAATCTGAAGATCGCAGTGAATTGTGCGGTAAATAAAAATCTACTTATTCCCCGGCTAGTTTATTGACTATCTGCTGGCCAAAAACTTTGATCTAGTTCATAACCTAAAACTTCAACCATTCTGCTCAGATTTGACCTGATTAAATATCCATGCATTTGGCTCCAGTGATCCAATAGAAATAAACGATGACTCACCCAAAGGCTAAGGGCATCATCATTGAATTTTATGCCCTCTGTTTTACTGAAACTATGGGGTACAAGCATGGCTATGTGTCTGCTGAGTTGGCCGCTATTGCGTTCAAGTAGGAGTGGTAGCCATGGGCAAAGGGCATCTGCCCTCAGGCTCCAAAGCCTGCATTCAGGTATTTCACTCAGTTCCCTTGGGTCATCTTCACCGGTGTGCCATTTAATATTGAGGCATAGTTTTGCTTCTAGCTTCAAGAGATCAGCCACCGGTAGATTCCAAATAGATTCCAGACTGCTTAAATCAAGTTTTTCTATTTGTATCGCAGGGATCTCTAAATTAGTTGTTTCATTCATGCGCTTACCCTGGCCACCCTTTGGCTCACATTAACGGCATGGTCTGCCATTCTTTCAATACATCTCAGCACTAAAACCAGTAAAAGTGATGCTTCAAAGCTGGCTGCAGTTGTTGGCACTGGATCCATTAATTGCTCGAGCAACAGCTTGTAATCTGAATCAACCAAATCATCAAAATTCTGCAACCTCGCCCCTGCGCTGCCATCATCCTCGCTTACGCAATCAAGGGCTAGGGCCAGCAGGGAGCGGCAGCGATCAAGCATCGTAAGAATGGCATCCCGCTGCGGTAGTGGTTGGGAAGGAAGTAATCTTTCACCCAATTCAGCTAATTCTTTGCAGTAATCACCAATACGTTCAAGGTCGCGCACACAATGGATATAGCTCAATACCTCCCTTACCTGTTGCTGAGGAAGAACTTTTGCTGTTAATAATTGAGTGCAATTATTTTCAAGTTCATGGTAGAGAATATCAATTTGATCATCACCTCTGCGAATTTGAGGTGCCGCTTCCATATCGGCAACAGCGAGCACAGATCTAGCCAGCACAGCGGATTCCTCCACCATGGAGCCAAGCCTCAATAGCTTTTGCTTCAAGCTGTTCAAAGCAAGATATTCCTGCCCTGGGGCGCTATGACCAGCCCGTTGCAGGCGCCTCCAGGCGGTGATGCTCAAGGCACAAAAGCTTTATATGAGTGGATTTTATGGCACCAACGGCGCTAAGAGCTGTTACGGGGCCAACCTTTTGGCAATTGATTAGGCAAGAATGAAGTGGTTTGCTGGAGCTCCGTGGTTACTGCTGTTTCCCAGGCCGAGATCTACATCGCCTTAGTTGTGGCCCTGCACGGTGCGGTTCTCGCCATGCGCCTCTGCGTAAGCCTTTACAGGTCTTGATTCAGTTGCTAAAAGCGGGGGTGTGGATTTTTTAGGTGCGTTCCGGCTCCCATTTGCGCCCCCTGGCTGATCAGGCTGCTCCAGTTGTGCTCCCCTCCAGCGCTTCGATTGCTAGGGAAGAGCTGATGTTCGCCAGCTTGGGGCTTTTTTTAAAAACAGCAGGTATTTTGCTGGCGGTTGTTACCTTGGCCAAATTGGCCCTTGCCCATCAGCAGCGCCTAGACCGCCACGGCGAAATCCAAGCTGTTTTGCAGCTGCAGCTTGATCGCTTGCAAAAACAACAGGCGCAACTCGATCGGCTCTTTTCCAGTGATGGCCAACAGGTGGTGTTTCAGCAGGAACAACAATGGATTGCCCCTAACCGTCGCCGCATTGTTTGGTCGCCGGCCCCCTGAATTTTCTTAATTCCTTTTTTAATGACTAGCACTGCCGCCAATTCCGATGACCGGCTAGCCATTGTTACCGGTGCCTCATCTGGGGTGGGCCTATGGGCAACAAGAGCTTTGCTCGAGCATGGCTTCACGGTTGTTATGGCCGTTAGGGATACAACAAAAGCTCAGGTGTCTGCAGCGGCTTTGGGTTTGCCTGCTAAGCGGCTTATCTACCTGCCACTGGAATTAGCTGATCTAGATAAAGTTAGTCAATTTGTTCAAGCTTTTCGGGCATTAGATCGACCCCTTAATGCTCTTGTTATTAATGCAGCTGTTTATAAGCCACTATTGAAACAGCCGGAATGGAGCGCCCAGGGTTATGAATTAACAATGGCCACCAATCACTTGGGCCATTTTTTACTTACTCGTTTATTGCTAGAAGATTTAGCTAAGCATTCATTAGCCGATCGCCGTGTGGTAACCCTCGGCACAGTTACGGCTAATTCCAGTGAGCTTGGAGGTAAGATACCAATTCCTGCCCCTGCTGATTTGGGTGATCTAAGTGGTTTTGAGCAGGGCTTTAAGGATCCGATCGCCATGGCAAGCGGTAAGAAATTTAAGCCAGGCAAGGCATATAAAGATAGTAAATTGTGTAACATGATCACCAGCTTGGAATTGCATAGGCGTTTCCATCAAACCACTGGTATTATCTTTAGCTCCCTCTATCCAGGTTGCGTTGCTGATAGCCCCTTATTTCGCCATAGCTTTCCTGCATTTCAGCGAATATTTCCATGGTTTCAGCAAAATATCACCGGTGGTTATGTAAGCCAAGAGCTGGCTGGTGAACGGGTGGCAAAGGTGGTGACGGGTTTGGATTTCAGCACCTCAGGTGTTCACTGGAGTTGGGGCAATAGACAAAAAAAAGATCGGCTTCAATTTGAGCAGGAATTATCAAACAAAATTACTGATTCCGAAACTGCGGAAAGGGTTTGGCAACTTTCTAGTGCTTTAGTGGGTTTGGATTAATTACTAACTAACTGCCTGGTAAAGCTCTTAAGGCTTCGTTCGAGCCAATTACCACAAGCAATTCATTCGCCTCTAAAATGTGGGAAGCGGGTGGATTAACTAATAAATTACCAGTGGGCCCTGCTGCCAGCACATTTACATTGTAATGCTTGCGCATATTTATTTCACGCAGGGATTTACCAACAAAAACATTGGGGATTTTAATTTCTTCAATGCTGTTGCGATCATCGAGTCTGAGTTGCTCTAGCAGGTTTGGCCTCACCAGTTCCATGCCAAGGCGCCTGCCTTGCATTTTTGAGGGAAAAACTACACGATCTGCACCAACACGCTCCAACATTTTTTGGTGCAGATCACTGGTGGCGCGGGCGATTACTTGTTTTACCTTTGTGCCAGGGGAGTCTTTACAGATCAAAGTAGCAGTAATACTTGCTTCAATCGGTTCACTAATGGCAACAACAACCGTTGCAAGTTCAAGCACTCCAGCAGCCCGCATGGCTTCTTCATCGGTGCAATCCACCACTCTGCTTTCGATCGAGGCATCGAACTGGCGTAATTCATCGATTGCCCTTTGGCTTGAATCAATGGCTAGAACCTCTGCCCCCGAGCGCAGTAGCTCAGCGCAAACGGAGGAACCAAACCGTCCCACACCCACCACAGCAAAGGCCCCGGGTTCGCCGCTAGCGCTCCACTGCCACCAAGTACCCATTTTAGAAAATTGAGCTGCCATATATCTACCCTAAAAGCTCACACATAAAGATCTTCTTTTGGATAACCAACCCTGCTTTCAGCTTGGCTGCCGTAGATGGCAGTTAGCAAAAGCAGAATGCCAATTCTGCCAACAAACATGCCAACCATCAGCACCAGCTGGCCCCAGCGGCTTAAATTTGCCGTTACACCAAGATCTAACCCAACTGTGCCGAAGGCGGAAACACAGGTAAAAAGCTTTTCAAGAAAACTGTAATTCTGGTGCCCAGGCATCCCCAAGGAGGTTGGAGCAATACCCAATAATAATGCCATCATCACTACAAACAATAATGAAGCAATCGTTGCACCCACCGCCTTAAATACAGTGCGATCTGGTATCAAGCGGCGATGGATTAAAACATTTTCGCGTCCTTGAAGGGTGGAGCGGGTAGTAGCCATTAAAATGGCAAAAGTAGTGGTTTTAATGCCACCACCTGTGCCTCCTGGACTGGCGCCAATAAACATCAAAACAATCATCAATAGCAGCCCGGCATCGGTGATTGTTTCAGCAGATAGTGGAATTGTGTTAAAGCCAGCTGTGCGGGTGCTTATTGATTGAAATAAACTTATTTGAATCTTTTGAAAAAACGAAAACTTTGAAAGGGCTCCAGCCTCTAGGCCAAAGTGTTCGGTGAAGATCAAGCCTAAGCAGCCCACAACTATTAAAGCAACTGTGGTACGCAGCACTAAACGGGTGTGTAAACTAAAGTGTCTATGGCTTAAAAACCGCTTGCGGTTTATCCAGATGTCGTTGCTAACCCACCAGCCAATGCCTCCAATTACAATCATAAAGGCGATTACAACATTCACTACAGTGTTATCGCGGTAGGCCTCAAGATTTGTAGCCCATAAGCCAAAGCCTGCATTGTTATAGGCGCTAATCACATGAAATAGTGATGCCCAAAGGCGGGCGGCTGGATTTTGGATATCACTAAAACCAAAGAAATAAAGCACTGCAGCCCCCAAACCCATCACCAGTGCAGCGCAAATCAAAATGCCCTTAAAGGTGGGGCCGATGCCACCAACGCCAAATTCATCCAAAGCGCGACCTTTATCTAAACGCTGCCTTAGGCCTGAACGGCCTTGCACAAAACCCTGCAAGAAAGTTGTTATGGCCATTAAACCTAGGCCGCCAGAAATAATTAAAACCGCCAATACAATTTGGCCAATTAAGGTGAGATCGCGATCCACAACTATTATTGATAAACCTGTAACTGTTATTGCCGAAGTTACAGTAAATAAAGCCTGCCAAAGGCCCACTTCATCACTGGAACACCAAGGTGATGCCAGTAGAAAGGTTCCAATCACAATCACAATTAAGCCCGTTATCACTGTGAATTGGGGCACCGTTAAACGATCGCGCCAGTGAGCAAGCAGTGAAAGGAACTTGGCGTTCACTATTGTGGAAGAGAAGCGCAAATTTGTTTTGTTTAGCCCCCAAAGCTTAAGCAGTCACAGTTTAACCTCTGAGCAGTGTTTATTGGAGCTCGGTAGCTCCAGTAACGGTCTTACCACTGCCGAGGCGGCTCGCCGTTTTGCTGATGCTGGGCCCAATCGCTTGGAACTTGCCAGGGGGCGCAGCACTTTGCAGATCCTTTGGGATCAGTTCAGCAATGTGATGCTTTTGATGCTGCTGGCTGTGGCTGCGGTGTCTGCAGCGGTGGCTTTGTATAAGGGCGTTTTTCCAAAAGATGCAATTGCGATCTTGGTGATAGTTGGCCTCAATGGGTTGCTCGGTTATTTGCAGGAAAGCAAAGCGCAACAGGCATTGCTTGCCCTTAGAAACATGGCCCAACCCATGGTGCAAGTGCGCCGAAATGCTGAATGGCAGCGTTTGCCCAGTGAGGAATTGGTGCTGGGTGATTTGATTCGCCTCGAAGCAGGTGATCGGGTGCCTGCAGATGCTCGGCTGGTGGAAGTGGCGGAGCTTGGTGTTCGAGAAGCAGCTCTCACTGGTGAGGCGGAAGCGGTTTTCAAGCAGGCAAACCTGATTCTTGATGCAACCACCCCTTTGCTGGAGCGTCAAAACTGCTTATTTCAGGGCACCGAAGTGGTGCGCGGCCGCGGGGTTGCGGTGGTTACCGCCACGGCAATGGCCACTGAACTTGGCCAAATAGCAGAACTTATCAACACCGCAGGTGGAGAGAGCACTCCCTTGCAGGAACGATTGGATGGCCTGGCAAGAGTGCTTGTTATCTGCTCCCTGGCATTGGTGGCTGTGGTGATGTTGCTTGGCCTTTTGTTGGGTCAATCGCTGCTCAATTTGCTTGAGGTGTCTTTGTCTATGGCAGTGGCGATCGTGCCTGAGGGCCTTCCCGCTGTAATCACAGTCACCCTTGCCATCGGCACCCAACGGATGGTTAAACGAGCCGCTTTGATCCGGCGTTTGCCAGCTGTTGAGGCGCTTGGATCGGTAACTGTGATCTGCTCCGATAAAACGGGAACCCTCACCCAAAACCGCCAAGTGGTTCAAGAATTGCGCTTGGGCACCGAATGCATTGGAGTTGCGGGCCTGGGCTATTCCCCCCAAGGTGAATTAACCACCCAACTGCTAGTTCCCCCCCCAGGCGCTACCCCTGGCAGTTTTGTTGGTTCACGCCAATTGCTGTTACAAGCCGGTGTGTTGTGCAGTGATGCGGAATTGAAACAGGATTCCGATGGCAACTGGGAAATCCTTGGCGATCCCACTGAGGGGGCTCTAGTTGTTGTTGCCGCTAAAGACGGCATTGATGGCTTTGCCTTACGCAGCCATTTCACAAGATTTGCAGAAATACCCTTTAGTTCTGAACGGCAGTTGATGGCCGTTTGGATCAACGACCCCAGCGGTAATTTGCAAGCTCCCCTCGGTGCGGCCGCTGATGGCTCAACCCAATTATTAATTAGTAAAGGTGCCCCTGAGGTGATCATCTCCAACTGCAGCCGTTGGATTGATGGTTCTGGTGCGCTAACACTTAGCCAAGAACAGCAGCAATGGTGGCTTGAGCAGGCGCGCGCCCTAGCGGTCCAGGGCCTGCGGGTACTTGCTTTTGCCTGTGCCCCCCACCATCAAGGCCCTAATCATCCTTTAGACGAACAGGTTTTGTTGGGGCTTATGGCCCAGCTGGATCCGGCCCGGCCGGAGGTGATTAAGGCGATCGCCACCTGCAAACATGCCGGCATCCGCCCCGTGATGATCACTGGCGACCATCCCCTCACTGCAAAAGCGATTGGTTCGGGTATAGGCCTTTGTGAGGCTGATGGCCAAGTCGTTTTAGGCAGTGAGCTGGAAGCTGCCAGCGACGAAAAGCTGCGTGAATTGGTTATGCAATGCAGTATTTATGCCCGGGTGCCACCTGAGCAGAAATTGCGCATCGTTAAAGCGCTTCAGGCCAATGGTCAAGTGGTGGCGATGACAGGTGATGGTGTAAACGACGCCCCAGCCTTAAAGCAGGCCCACATCGGTGTGGCAATGGGTATCACTGGCACTGAAGTTAGTAAGGAAGCAGCCGATATGGTTCTGCTAGACGACAACTTCGCAACCATTGTTAGCGCTGTTGAGGAAGGTCGCCTTGTTTATGCAAATATCCGCCGGTTTTTTAAATACATTCTCGGTAGCAATGTGGGGGAGCTGATCACAATTGCTTCTGCCCCCTTGCTGGGTTTGGTTGGAGTTCCCCTCACGCCCCTGCAGATCCTTTGGATGAATTTGGTTACCGATGGCGTGCCAGCCCTTGCCCTTGCCCTTGAGCCTGGGGAAAAGGGCTTGATGGATAGGGCCCCAGCAGAACCTGGGGAATCGATTTTTGCCCGTGGCATCGGTGGCTACATCCTGCGGGTTGGTGTGATTTTTGCTCTAATTGTGATCGCTTTAATGTTCTATGCGGCTCGCCATAACGCGCCATGGGAAACGATGGTTTTCACCACGCTTTGCCTAGCCCAAATGGGCCACGCCCTCTCTGCCCGCAGTGATCTACCGCTTTTACAAGTTCCGCCTTTCTCCAACCCTTGGTTGATCTGGGCGGTGCTGCTCACATCAGGGTTGCAACTTCTATTGCTTTATGTGCCATGGCTTTCGAATTTCTTTGGCACCACAGCCCTAAGTGGCTGTGATTTATTGATTTGCGTGGGCTTTAGTTTTCTGTTCTTCTTGTATCTAGAGCTGGAAAAGATTTGGAAGCAATGGCGCCAAAAAGTTGAAGCCCATAGTTGATTAGGTGATTCATATGGCATGGCATCCGCATCTCTGGCACCCCACCTCCCAGGTGGTTACCAGCCCGGAGCCGCTGCAGGTGCGCAGCGCTAAAGGTTGCCTTTTGCAATTAAACGATGGAAGGGAGTTGATCGATGCAATTAGCAGCTGGTGGGTAACACTGCATGGCCATGGGGAACCAACAATTGCCTCAGCAATTGCCCGCCAGGCTCAAGTGTTGGAGCAGGTGATCTTCGCTAATTTCAGCCACGAACCCGCCGAGCAATTAGCCACCAGGCTCAGCGCCCTCACCGGGTTGCAGCGCCTGTTTTTCTCAGATAATGGCTCCACCGCCGTGGAGGTGGCCCTCAAGATTGCCTGGCAGTGGTGGCGTAATCAAGGCAGTGATCGCCATCAACTAATCGCCTTTGAAGGTGCCTATCACGGCGACACCTTTGGTGCCATGGCCCTTGGTGATCGCTCCATATTTACCGCTGCCTACCAACCACTGCTGTTTGACGTGGCCCGGATCGCTTGGCCCCATAGCTACTGGCACAACCACAGCGTTGAAGAGCGGGAACAGCAGGCCCTTAAGCAATTAGAGCTGGCACTTGAAACACCCACAGCAGCGGTGATTCTCGAACCCCTGATCCAGGGAGCCAGCGGGATGCGCGTTGTGCGGCCGGCGTTTCTGCAGGCAGTGGCAGAGAGGGTTCAGGCCGCTGGAGCCCTGTTGATTGCCGATGAGGTTTTCACAGGGTTTGGCCGCACTGGTGCCCTGTTTGCCTGCCAGAAAGCCTGTATCCAGCCCGACCTGATGGCCCTCTCCAAGGGACTCACAGGTGGTTTCCTGCCCATGGGTGCAACGATGGCAAGTGAAAGGCTTTACCAGGGCTTCATCAGCGAGAAGCCCGTTGATACATTTTTCCATGGCCACAGCTTCACGGCCAATCCGTTGGGCTGCGCCGCCGCCCTGGCCAGCCTTGATCTTCTTCAATTTAGCCCCGAGCGCTTTGAGGATTTTGAGCAACGGCATATCCCCCTGCTGGAGCAGCTGAGCCTGCTTTCCCAGGTGAAGCGGCCCCGTTGCCTTGGCACCATGGCCGCCTTCGAGCTCAACGCTGGCGAAAACAGCTATCTAAATCCGATAGGTAAACAGATCCAACGCCACTGCCTGGAACAGGGTGTATATATAAGGCCCCTCGGTAATGTTGTTTATATTTTGCCGCCACTTTGCATTACAAACAGTGAGCTGGAAAAGTGCTATTCAGCTATTGAATTGGCAATTATTTAATTGTGCTGAATACGCTTGGTCTATTAACCAGGGAGAATAACGCGATCGATCACATGCACAACGCCGTTATCGCAAACGATATCGGCGTTGACCACCGTGGCGTTTTTCACCTCAAAGGGCTCGCTGCGGCGGATTGGGATGGGCGCCCCCTCCAAACTCGGCCAGTCGCTCTGGCTAACCAGCTGGGCTTTGAGGTATGTACCGGCAAGAACGTGGTATTTGAGAATTCGAGCCAATTGGGGCGGATTGTCTACCAGGGTTTGCACCGTGCCGGCAGGCAGCGCGGCAAAGGCATCGTCCACCGGCGCGAACACCGTGAAGGGACCCTGTCCCTCGAGGGCTTCGCTTAAGCCTGCCGCAGCAACAGCGGCTAAAAGGGTTTTGAAGCAGCCCGCCTCTGCGGCGGTGTTGAGGATAGAAGCCATCAGCGATAATTTTGTTGTTGGATATCAGAAAGCCGCGCTTCTGGGCGCAGAAAACGGTCCATTTGCGCTTCAAAGAAGCGTCTGTTGGCTAACAAATGTTCAGGGTCTGGATCATTTAATGGGTATAGCAATGCACAGCGCAGTGCTTGGATAACAGCCGAAGTTACATTATACATTGAACGCTGAAAAGTTATTCCAAGTTGAATCAATTTATCCTCATCTCCACGGCCATGGTTTTGATATGTGGCCTCAAGATATGCAGGTAAAAAATGAAGCATATCTTGCATTAGAAGCGTGGGTGGGATTCCAGCTGATCCCACTGGATAAACATCTGCATAGAGGATTCCATAGTGAAAATCAGCTTGGTCTGCGGGAACTTGATTGGCTTGGGCGTTATAACTTTTTGTGCCTCTGAAGGGCGAGGTACGATAAAATACAGCCTCCACATAGGGAAGAGCAGCTTCATAGAGCCATGTAAATCCTTTGCTTTTTGGTATTATTTCAATGCATTCATTGCCTATATAAACATGATGGTAGATGGGTCTTCCTGCTACGGCAAAAATACCATTAACTAAGAAATCCATCGCCTCGGGGACTGATTTTATACCACCTTCGTTATAAAGATCACTCATTTCAAAAAAAACTGGGGCCATAACTTCCCAGAAAAGCCCAAGATTTGAATAGTAACTCAATTGACGAACCTGCTCTATAAACATTTCTGGAAATAGTTTATATAACAGCAGCATCAATGGATTGCCCTTGAAATAGGCTTTTATCGCTCGATCAGCATTTGCTAAGTATTCTTTACTTTCTAAATAATCATTAAAACGCCCACCCATATCTTGATGCCAGAACATTGCTTGCATGCAAGCCTCTGCAAATTCCATATTGATGCGATCATGCCAAAGATGATGAAGTATTTTTGGCATTGAAATTGTTTCTCCATGCTTCATGAAGGCAACTAATTCGGGGTGTGCTTTCTCTCCGCCCCGCCATATTCTTAATTTTGAATTATCACCAGAGTAGCTATTTGCTAAGTCCATGTATTCTTTAGGTATAAAGTATTTAAATGCTGGTAAAGGATTTAGAAAAACGCGCTCTGCAATATAAAGTAAATCTCTCCAATAAAAATCCATTGGAACTGCATATGCTTTATAAATACCAATGATTTGTTCGAGGTTTTCTGGAGTGTCTGGAAGCATGGAGCCACCTGCTTCTAATCTATGAATCACATCAGCATATTTGTGAGTTGAGGGGGGGATCATGATTGTTGCTCCAATTGGTTAGTTGATGTGTTCAAAATTGCAATGTGTGCTGTTGTTGCGTTGCTAATACCTGTGAGGCTGGTGGGCCAGATACCTCCGATCAAAATAAGCAAAGATAGTATTAATGCTGGTAGCCGTTCACCCCAAGTGGTGGAAACCCAGTTTGCCCTTGCTGGATCCAGCCTTCCAAATCCAACCCTATTGAAAAACCTAACAGCATATACAGCAGTAAAGCCTGAGGCTAGTAAGCACGTAAGCGTGGGCCATGGAAAAATTTCCCAACTACCTTCAAATATCAATAACTCAGCAACAAACCCAGCAAGGCCTGGAACGCCAGCTGCTGCCATAAGACCTATTAAGAGCAAGCTAGAGGTGAAGGGAAGACCCCTTTGGGGATTCATCAATCCAGATAATTCACCTATTGAACGAGTGCCAGTTTTTAATTCTATAAGGCCAACAAGATTAAATAAAAGAGCAATAATTAATCCATGGGCTAACATTTGTGCCATCACTCCTTGTAAACTTAATGTGGTGGCCGCTGCAAGGGCTAGCATCAGCATGCCCATATGACCGATCGAACTATAAGCTATTAATAATCTTATATCTTTTTGTGCTATTGCATTTAAAGCGCCATAAATAGCGCTAAATGCACCTAACGCTGCTATTAATGGCGACCAGAACATCCAGCCATCAGGTAAGAATTCTATGCCGAAGCGAAGTAAACCATAGGCACCCAATTTAGAAACAGCACCACTGATTAACATAACCACAGGTGTTGGGGCCTGGCTATATGTTTTTGGCTGCCAGCCATGAAATGGCACTATTGGTAGTTTTAAGCAGAAGGCAAATAATACACCAATTAAAAGCCATCGCTGTTGATTAAAAGCTAGGTCTGCTTGGCTAAGCGAAGCATAGCTAAAATTTAATCCCGAGCGATTTAACCATCCAAAACAAAGAACTACACCTAAAAGGATTACACCTGAGACGGCTCCGTAGATTAGAAATTTAATCGCAGCACCAGCTCTTTGGGAGCCACCCCAAATGGCTACTAGCAATGTTGTTGGTATTAGGATTAATTCATATGCAAGCACAAAAAATAGTGCATTTTGGGCAAGGAATGCAGTTATAAGGCCTAGATTGACGCTAAGTAATAAGGGGTAATACAAGCGTGGTCGGATATAATCTAGTTGGCTAGCGCATATCGCTAATAAGGTAAGTATTGCTGTTAATATTACCAGCGGTAGCGATAGACCATCTACACCAAGCTCTAGTTTAAGCCCTAACTGTGGCAACCATTCAATTGATATAGGATCGGGTGGGTTTTTTAAAAACCAGATCCCAAGGCATAGCTGAATGCTTGGTGAAACCGCAGTAATAGATCTCAATCTTTTGCTGTCATTTCCGGTAAGTAGTTGAAGAAGCCCGATTAGAAGCGGGATGATAAAAAGAACAATTAACATTGAGTTCATTTTAGGTATGAGGTGTAAATGAATTTAATTTGTTTGTTGTGGGCTTAGGGCCTCAACAGCCAGACAGACATCAATATGATTCCAATAATAATGCTAAGTGCATAGGTTTGAGCTCTTCCTGAGATTGTGAAACTAAGACTTCGAGCAAGCTTCAGTGTTGTTTCGCCTGTGCCCCCAGTAAACCCATCAACTAGTTTGCGATCAGCCCAGCTACTTATTTTCGCCAGGTTAACAACAACACTTACAATTGTGCGCTGATAAAATGCTTCAGTGTGCATGTCTTCAGAGAGCCAGTGTTGAATTCCACCCAACCCTGATGGTAATTCAGCTAGGGGATGGGGCCTTAAATAGAAGAAACTAGAACTTATCGCACCGCTAAGGCTTGCAAGCAATAGGGGGAATCCAAAAGCACCCCATCCTGGAATAGGAGTTAAACCATACACTCCGATCTTTAAAAGTAGTTGGGGTATGTGTAATGTAATTCCCATTAGAATTAATGTGGGGAGTACCATTAGCCAGAGCACCTCAGCTGAGCGTTTGGTGAAGGACTTTGGGTCTCCACCCCAGATTAAGCAAAATACGCGCATAAAAGCAGCACTTGTAATTGCTACAGTTGATAAAATTACACCAGCCAGCAGGATTGGATAGTTGCTATCAATAGTTAGTTCTAATAATTCTCTCTGGGCGGCAAAACCTCCAAATGGCGGAATAGCCATAAGTGATATGGCGCCACACAAATATGCTATTCCCATTAATGGTCTTCTGCTCCATAGCCCGCCGAGTTGGGTGAGGTTTTGACTTATATTACTTATAACAACTGTACCCACTGCCATTAATATTAATGCCATTGGCAGAGGATATACAAGCAATAAGTGATCTGCAATATTTGTATTTCCAAGTCCCACCGCAATAAATAATAAGCCCAACCAGCTGCTCACAAGAAAGCTTAAGGCCCTTTTAACGTCAATTTGTGCAAGGGCAATTAAAGCTGCCACTACTGATGTTGTTGCGCCTATTATAACTAATATGTTTTGCAC
>MWMJ01000070.1:0-6518 GCA_002151525.1 Synechococcus sp. Lanier
GTTTCGTAGCCCTTAGCGGCGCCATATAGGCGACTGGTAACCGCGGGCTCAGAATTGCTCTGGGGATTGGCAGTTATGCCCTTGTGTAAGTCGTAGGTGTGGCTGGCAACCTCAACTAGGCCACTGCCAACCATCTCCCTCAGTTGGACCCAACTGAGTAGGTGCTCCCTCGGCAATAGCTGATCCCCAAAGGACACCAGACCAGCCTCCGGTTCCAACCAACTACCCACCAGGGCCAGCAGGGCGGGAGCTTGATACTGCTTCAACACCGGGAATGCCTCGGTGTAAACGCTGCGGTAGCCGTCGTCGAAGCTAAGCAGCACCGGCTGGGAGGGCAAAGGCCTCTGGCCCGCCCTCGCCTGCAACACCTGATCAAGGCTCACAAAGTGGTAGCCGTGGCCATGGAGCCAGCCGATCTGGGCCCTGAATTGTTCAGGGGTGACGGAATAATCCGGAATCACCGCCTGGGCCGGTTCAGCAATTTCATGGAAACCGAGTACCACCAGGCCCCCCAAACCAGCGGTTGGGGCCGCAGCCCCTGGCCGCTGCAGCGATGGCAGCAACTGGGTAAAGCTCAGCAGTAGGGCCATCAGCAGACCCAACAGCCCAAGGCGCAAGAGGCGATTCAGGGAGAGGCTTTCAACAATGGGCTAAGCCTGCCGCATGGGGGATAAGAAATCGAGAAGCGGCACCAAGAACTGGGGCTTCAGGAGGGATTTTTTCTAGTGGTACGCATAAACATCGCCACGCCACTCCCCACCAGCACCAGGGTGCAAACGGCAAGCAATACCGAGTAATACGGCTCCAGGCTGAGGGGGCCGAATTCCCCCTGGTGCAAATCCATCAGCCAATGGGGTGCCTCTACTCCCCGGGATTCGATCGCCCCATAGGCCGAACCGGTAAGGGCGGTGAGCACCAGGGGTGCCGCAGCTAAGGGCACGAGGGAACGGTGCAGGGAACGGGGCGTCCAGGCCATCGGGCAAACGATATTGAGAATCAGCCGCAATTATGCCCCAGGGTGGGGGGCTGGGTAAACCCCAGCCGAAGTTGGCCTCCGTGAGAAGCTCCTATAAGAAGCAACACATTTCTGATAAGCCTCCAGGGCGTGGTTAAGGATTTCGGGGTGAAAACCCTGTTGGCTGGGGTAAACCTCGAGGTGGGCCCACGGGAACGGCTAGGGCTGATTGGCACCAACGGTTCTGGGAAATCCACCCTGCTCAAATTGATGGCCGGCCTGGAGCCCCCCGGGGAGGGCTTGGTGCGGCGCCTAGCCGATACCCGGGTTGTGTTAGTAGACCAAAACCCTATGCTCGATCCTGAGCGCACAGTGCTTGAACAGGTTTTCGCCGATTGCGGCGAAAAAATGGAATTAGTAAAAAAATACGAAAGCATCAGTCTGCAGCTGGAGGCCAACGCGAGCGATGGCTCCCTCTTAACGGAACTGGGCAGGCTCAGTGCCCAGATGGACCAGCTCAATACCTGGGAGCTGGAACGTCAGTGCCATGAGGTGCTTGAACGCCTGGGCATCATTGATCACCAGCGGCTGGTGGGGGACCTCTCTGGCGGCTATCGCAAACGCCTGGCCCTAGCGGCAGCCTTAGTGTCGGAACCGGATGTGTTACTGCTCGACGAACCCACCAACCACCTGGACGCCCTGGCCACTGAATGGCTTCAGGGTTTTCTGGAAAGCTTCAAAGGGGCTCTGGTACTAATCACCCACGATCGCTATTTCCTCGATCGAGTAACAAACACAATTGTGGAACTCGACAATGGGGAACTGAGGCGATATCCCGGCAACTACGCCGCCTACCTCAGCCGCAAAAGCGAAGAAGATATTGCTGATGCAGCCCAGCAACGGGCCTATCGCTCAGTGATGCGTAGGGAAATGGAATGGTTAAAACGCGGCCCCAAGGCTAGAAGCACAAAGCAAAAAGCCCGCATTCAACGAATTGCTGAAATGCGAGAACAAACATTTAAACCAGTAAAAGCAAAAGTTGAAATGACAAGTGCCGGCAGGCGCCTTGGAAAAACAGTTATTGAGGTTGAAAATCTGCACCGCAAGATTGGCGAACGCACTTTAATCAAAGATTTTAGCTATAGCTTCTCACCGGAAGATAGAGTGGGATTTATCGGCCCCAATGGTGTGGGTAAATCAACATTACTAGATCTTTTGAATGGAAAACAAGAACCGGATGGGGGCTTAGTTCAAAGGGGAGAAACCGTTGTGATCGGTTGTTTTGATCAACATTCGGAGGAACTATCAAATAATTTAAAAGTAATTGAAGTAATCAAAGAAGTAGCCGAAAGGATTGATCTGGGTCAAGGTGAATTCCTATCAGCTTCACAGCTACTAGAGCGCTTCTTGTTTCCACCCGCACAACAATACAGCCCCGTTTCTAAATTATCAGGCGGCGAAAAGCGCAGACTTCATCTATGCCGATTGCTAATGGCAGCTCCCAATGTTTTACTTCTCGACGAACCCACAAACGACCTTGATATTCATACCCTAGGGGTTTTAGAGGATTACATTGAAGATTTTCGGGGGTGTGTAATCATAGTATCACACGATCGTTATTTTCTAGATCGCACAATCGATCGCCTATTTTGCTTTCAACCAAATGGCGTACTAGAGCGTTTTGAAGGAAATTACAGTGAATGGCTTGAACACCAACAACAGCAAAAACAAGATCAACAAAAACAACCCGCGAAAAAAGTAACCGCTGACAAATGCCAAGCAGCAACGGTTAAAGCACCTAAACCAAAATCGCGTAAGCGTAGCTTTAAAGAACAAAGGGAATTGGATCAATTAGACAAAAACTTGCCAATGCTAGAGCTAGAAAAGATGAGCCTTGAGGCTAAACTAATAAATGCAAATTACGAAGAAATTGAAAATATCACCACAAAACTTGCTAGCCTATGCTCACAAATCACAAAGGGTGAGGATCGCTGGCTTGAAATAAGTGCACTTGAGGAAAATTAATTCTAGATTCAAATTAGTGATTTCAATTTCTACGTGACTGGATATTCTGCTTCAAAATCATGCCTGCCCTTTGTTCGAAATTTATTTTTTGGATGCCTTGCCATATCAGCAACGATTAGCGTAGTAAAAGCTCAAGAATACAATAGGGTTCCCAGTTCAGATAATGCACAATGTTCTGAATGCATAAAATATATTAACGCTGAATATGAAGGCGGCAGCCTAATGAGCCCCTATCGAGGTCAAACAAAAGCTGCCGCATGGTGCACATGTGCATGGAATGAAACCCCAGAGGATTTCAAAGGTAATCTTGGTAAATATGCTGAAACAGCTAAAGGTAAAGCTTTAATGAAAACCTGTGATCAGTATGCCAACTGGGGTGTTTAAAAACATTAAATTCATGCAACGAATGAAGGCTGGCAATATAAAATTATAAGCCAAATAGATCCAACAACTGGAATTAAACCGATAAAAATCCATGCCCATGCCTTACCAGCATCGCGAAGGCGGCGAACAACCAAAGAAATACCGGGAATAATTGTAGCAACCGTGTAAACAGTTGCCAATGCCGCAAATACAGATGCTTGCATTGCAAGAATGGTTAATACCAGAGTAACAATCAAGTTATCTAGTATTGCAAACCAAAATGCGTTCCGCACGGTTCTACCTTTAAAGTCGAAGGCATGGGTCCAGAAAGCTTGATAGGCCGCAATCATTAGAAATTGGATGGATGCATCCTTAATTTAAATGGGCTACCATAAAAAAGCAAGCCGATGCGTTCAATGTCGATTAAAAGCTGGAATTATTTTCTGATTTTCAGTGCCTTAGCAGTGGTATTACCTGCGCCAGAAAAGATCTCAATGCAACTGCCATACTTTCTTCTTTGTGGATTAGGTTTAATACCCTTAGCCCACGAAGCTGCAAAATTAGTAGATGAACTAATCGGCAAAGTTGGCGATAGAATCGGCAGCCTACTAAATATCACTTTAGGTAACATACTGGAATTAATCATTGCCATAACGGCCCTCAATAGCGGCCTATATAATCTTGTGGTTGTTGGAATCGCCGGCTCTGTAATCACAAACACACTTCTAATATTGGGTATTTCAACAGTGATCGCTGGTAGGAAACAACTTAATATAGAACTTCAGGTTCATAGCAGAGCCCTGAGCACAAATCAACTTCTCATTAGCGTAACACTATTATCGATTCCATCCGTATTTTTTTGGAATGCCCTGCATCCCCTAACTGAAGGAAGCATAAAGATGGATAATTTTTCAACCTATTCAACTATTGTAGCTGTTCTAATTCTTGGCTCATATTTAATGAGTTATGTGCTACAACTTGGCACCCATAGATCATTTTTTATTAAGCCAAAACAAAAAGAATCAGATCATACATCAGGTAATTCAATTAGTTTTGCAAAAATAATTTTGATTCTTGTTGTGATAACAATTGCCATGGCATTGGTATCCAATCATTTAGTTGGAGCTCTTGAATATTCAGTAAAAGGTTCCCACCTATCTCCACTGGTTGTGGGGATGTTTGTCCTGCCAATATTCTCAGCCATACCAGAAGCAATAGTTAGCTTTAGAGCTGCCACCAAAGGGCACATGGACATAGCAATGACCAGCACAGTTGAATCAAGTGTTCAATTGCTCCAATTTGTATTACCCTGTTTAGTGTTAATTGGAATCCCATTACATAATTATTTGCATCTCACCTTCCCGCCCCAGGCCCTAGCCTCTCTTTTTGGAGCTGCCCTAGTAGTGCAGTGGCTTACGGAAGCCAACTCATTGAATTGGTATAAAGGTATATTATTGCTAATAACCTATAGCACATTAATTACTGGCGCTGTGTTATTATAATAAAACCATGCAACTTACTAATTAGTAAAATCATAAAAGAGCAATGCAATCAATTTCAACCCTTGCTCCTTTAGGCAATGCTGCCACTTGAACGCAAGCCCTAGCAGGGGAGACACCAGTAGAAAAAATTTCAGCATAAATATTATTTACATCACTAAAATCGGCAAGATCAACAAGAAATACGGTAGTGCGCACCACGCGTTCTGCGCTGCATTGGGCAGCCTCTAAAACGGCTTTCAGATTTGATAAAACCTGCCTGGTTTCAAGTCGCACATCACCTTCACCCACCATTTCACCAGTGATTGGGTGCAGGGCTATTTGACCTGAACAAAAAAGCATTCCACCTGCTTTTACCGCTTGGTTGTATGGCCCCACCGGCAACGGTGCCTGATTGGTTTGAACCGCCACAATCTGATCCAATTCCATGGCTGCTTAAACAGAACACAACTATTCTTGCAGTTCAGATTTCAGAAATTGTCCTTACGTGTGCGAATTTCAGCTAGCACTTCAACGGGATCAATAAAACCCGTGGCCGCCTGCAGCCTGGAATCTTTGCAACGCATAAATGGATTGGTTGCCAATTCCAAATCAATTCGTGATGGCACGGTTGCCATATTCCTTGCTCGCAGTTCCTTAACCTGTTGCCAACGTTCTTGCAGTGCTTGATTTGTTGGGTCTTGGCTTAGGGCAAATCGCAGATTTGCTTGCGTGTATTCATGGGCACACCACACTTGGGTATCTGGGTCTAGGGCAGCAAATTGCTGCAGCGATGCCCACATCTGTGCGGCTGTTCCTTCAAATAAACGTCCACAGCCACCAGCAAATAAGGTATCGCCGCAGAATAATTCAGGTCCAGCTTCTCCCACCCTTGGTAAGTAATAAGCGATATGGGCTCTGGTATGGCCAGGCACAGAAAGCACATGCAATGGCCTGCCAAATAAATCCAATTGCTCACCAGCCCCTAGGCCACGGGTTTGAAGCGGAATACGCTCTCGATCAGCAGCAGCAGCCCACACCTGCGCCTTAGGCCAGTGCAGCAGCAGCTCAGGGGTGCCACCGATATGGTCGCTGTGGTGGTGGGTGTGCAGCACCACCTCCAGGCTTAATTTGCGCTTCTCAAGTAGCTCCAGCACAGGTGAGGCAATGGCTGGATCAACCACCGCTGCCCGCCCTGCTGAACCAATCAACACAAAAATGTAGTTATCGCGCAACACTGCTAGGCGCTGGATTTCAAGCATTGCAGCCACATTTCTTGCTGTAGTTTGGCGCCATGGGCCGGTGCCGGTGATTACAGTTTGATTTGGTGAATGCAAGGCATGATCACGGTTGCCCTTCCCAAGGGGGCGCTACTCAAGGATTCAGTAAACCGTTTTGCTGCGGCAGGCCTTGATTTCAGCGCTATCACCAATCCAGATAACCGCCAATTAATGCTGGCAAGCGCCTGCGGCAAAGCAAGGGCCCTACTGGTGCGCAATGGTGATGTGCCTGTTTATGTGGCCTACGGCCAAGCCCAACTGGGTGTGGTTGGTTACGACGTTTTGCAAGAACAACAAAGAAGCGTTGCCCAACTGCTCGACCTTGGTTTTGGCGGCTGCCGCATGGCCGTGGCAGTAAAGGAAAACAGCCCCTATCGGCGCGCCGCGGATCTGCCAGCCCATTGCCGGGTGGCAAGT
>MWMJ01000071.1:0-6461 GCA_002151525.1 Synechococcus sp. Lanier
AGCACCCCATCTGGGCAATAGTGCTGCACAGCGCATTCCAGGGCGGCATCAGCGCGATAGAGCTCTTTGAAGCAAACAATTCGTCCGCTGATGCGGCCATCAAGCTCAGGCAGAGCAACCTGCATGCTGAGATCAAGGGGGCCAAGGCCAACGCTGCTGTTATGCCAGCGCTGTTTAGGCAGAGTGCTGCATAACAATTGCAAAACAGGCACGCCAAGGGCCTGCCAGAGGGGTGCTCCCGCCTCGGCTTCATCGGCTTTAACCGAAGCAAAACCAGTAGCGCAAAGTACCAATTCCACGGCCTCAGCCTGGAGCAATTGGCGAACACCTTCTTGAACCAATTCATCACGCAAACTGCTAACCAGCACTATTCGCGGGCACAAGCCAACATCACGGATGGCGCTTGCACAGCTTTCGAGTACATCAAGATCGGCGCTACTCCATAGGGAGCGATAGAAGATCAGCCCCACCTTTGGCCCAGGGTTTGGTTGCCATTTGAAGCAATAGGGATCTGGCTGGGGTATTGCTGCTGGTGGTTGTAATGGTTCTCCGGCCAACCAGTTAGAGCAACAGCCCATAACTTGGGCCATGTTTTCAGCTCCCCCTTCCCTTAAACATCGGCCAATGGCAATCGCTATGAAATCTGGGAAATTGCCAAGGCTTGCTAATTCCTGCTCCCCCTCCACTGTTCCACTAACTATCAATAGGCCTCGGCTTGCATCGCCCCTAGCCCATTCCCGCAGCTGCTCGATTCCATAACTCCAATGCCCCCTGCCACCAAGCAACCGCACTAATACCAGGCGCGCTTTGCTAACGGTGCTGCGCAGGTAGTGGTCTACGGCTGCTGGATGCTCCAGGGCCTGAATATTTAGGGCCCGTATTGGCACGGAGGGTTTTTGCTTGGCTAGAAGGCTTAAATCGCTGTCAGCACTGCTTAAAAATAAAAACGGGGCTGCTGTTTGCTCCACCAAGGCAGGAAGCTGATCACTCAGGTCCCCCGGGATAACTGCCAATCTGTGCATTCAGCCATCATCCCTGGCTAAGGGATGAGAAGATCGGCCCAAGGTTTCAACCGTTAGATGCATCAATTTCTTCCCTATGCCTGGTTCGGCGGCCGCTGCGTGCCATTTGCCGAGGCCACCCTATCCGTAGCAACCCACGCTCTGCACTACGGCACTGGCGCCTTTGGCGGCATGCGGGCAATACCCAATCCGAATGATGCTTCAGAGATTTTGTTGTTTAGAGCTGATCGCCATGCAAAGCGATTGAGTGAAAGCGCAAAACTTTTACTAACAGAGCTAAGCCCTGAAACAATCATGGCAGCAGTGGTTGAATTTCTAAAGGCCAACAAACCAACAAAACCAAGTTATCTAAGACCATTTGTTTATACCTCCGACCTGGGCATAGCACCAAGATTACATGATATTGAAACAGACTTCTTGATATATGGCATAGAACTTGGCGACTATCTTTCACCCAATGGCGTTAGTTGCAGAATTAGTTCATGGACAAGGCAGGAGGATCGCTCTCTACCTTTGAGAGGTAAAATTAGTGGAGCATATATCACAAGTTCACTGGCTAAAACTGAAGCTGTTAAAAGTGGTTTTGATGAGGCTTTACTTTTAAATAGTAGGGGTAAGGTTAGTGAGGCAAGTGGTATGAATTTATTTATTGTTCGCGATTCTATTTTGTATACACCAGGTGTTGATCAAGATATACTCGAAGGCATCACCAGAGCAAGTGTCATCGAATTGGCCCGCAGCATGGGCTTCACGGTTGTTGAGAGGCCCATTGATAAAACAGAATTGTTTATTGCCGATGAAGTATTCCTAACCGGAACTGCAGCAAAAGTAACCCCGGTTAGGCGCATTGAAAGCACAGATCTGGCAATGCATCGGCCTGTAATGGAGGCCCTACGCGGCCAACTAACCGCCATTACCGAGGCTCGAGACCCTATTTTTGAGCATTGGGTTACGAGGGTTGGCATCTGAGCATGGTTGGTTTCCTAGAGCGACTCCACAGCCCCGAGCGTCCGGTGTTGGTGTTCGATGGCGCCACGGGCACATCACTTCAGCAAATGGAGCTAACCGCTGCTGATTTTGGCGGCTCAGCCCTTGAGGGTTGCAACGAAATACTTGTGCGCACGAGGCCAGATGTTGTTAGGGCCGTTCATAAACAATTTCTAGATGCTGGTTGCGATGTAATTGAAACAAATACCTTTGGTTCAACCTCTCTGGTGCTTGCTGAGTACAATTTAGAAAATGAAGCCTTTGAATTAAACCGCCAGGCCGCTTTACTAGCTCGTGAAATGGCAGATGAATACACTACTGACCAACATCCAAGATATGTGGCTGGCTCCATGGGGCCCACCACTAAACTGCCAAGCCTTGGGCACGTAAGTTTTGATGAAATGAAGGCTTGTTTTACTGAACAAGCATTGGGATTGTTAGCCGGAAATATTGATTTATTTATAATTGAAACATGCCAAGATGTTCTACAAATAAAAGCGGCACTCACGGGCGTTGAAGAAGCATTTTCTCAAACTGGTGAACGTAGGCCCTTAATGGTTAGTGTAACGATGGAAACAACTGGCACGATGTTAGTTGGTTCAGATATAGCAGCTGTTGTTGCAATTTTAGAGCCTTTCCCAATTGATATTCTTGGTTTAAATTGTGCCACTGGGCCAGAGCAGATGAAGGAGCATATGCGTTATTTAAGTAGTTGCTCTCCGTTTGTTGTTAGCTGCATTCCCAATGCTGGTTTGCCTGAAAATATTGGCGGCGTTGCCCACTACCGCCTAACTCCAATCGAAATGAAAATGGCATTGCATCATTTCATTGAGGATCTTGGCATTCAGGTGATTGGTGGTTGTTGCGGTACCACCCCAGCGCACATTTCGGCCCTTGTGGAAGTGGCACGGGAACTTAAGCCAGCCCATCGTGAAGTTAGGCAGCCCCATCAATATCTCGAGAGACCATTACTCAAAGCGGAATCAGCAGCGGCTTCTCTTTACGGCACCACTGCCTATGAACAGGAAAATTCATTTCTAATTATTGGTGAACGTTTAAACGCCAGTGGTTCTAAAAAAGTACGTGATTTATTAAATGAGGAAAATTGGGACGGTTTGATCGGAGTGGCCCGCAGCCAAGTAAAAGAAAATGCCCACGTACTTGATGTGAACGTTGATTACGTTGGCCGCAATGGCGAATCGGATATGCATGAATTGGTTAGCCGCTTAGTTACTAATGTAAATCTTCCATTGATGCTAGATTCAACCGAATGGCAAAAAATGGAAGCCGGCTTAAAAGTAGCAGGGGGTAAATGTTTGCTTAATTCAACCAATTATGAAGACGGTAATGAAAGATTTTTCAAAGTTTTAGAACTAGCCCGCACCTATGGAGCAGGCGTTGTTATCGGCACCATTGATGAAGAAGGAATGGCACGCACCGCTGAGCGTAAGTTTGCCATTGCCCAGAGGGCTTACCGGGATGCATTGGAATTTGGCATACCGGCCCGTGAAATTTTTTATGATCCCCTTGCATTACCAATATCCACTGGCATAGAAGAGGACCGCCGCAACGGCTGTGAAACCATTGCTGCAATCAAAAGAATCCGTGATGACCTACCCGGAACCCATGTTGTTTTAGGTGTTAGCAATATAAGTTTTGGCCTTTCAGCAGCTTCGCGGATTGTTCTTAATTCAATTTTCCTCCATGATTGCTGTTCAGCAGGTATGGATGCTGCGATTGTTAGCCCTGCAAAAATTTTGCCTCTTTCAAAAATTAGTGAGGAGCATCAGCACGTATGTCGTGACTTAATCAATGATAAACGCCGATTCGAGGATGGTCTATGTGTATATGATCCCCTCACTACATTAACAAGTTTATTTGAAGGAGTAAGCGCTAAGGAAGCGAGGGCTTCCGGTCCATCCCTGGCCGACTTGCCTGTGGAAGATAGACTTAAGCAGCATATTATTGATGGTGAAAGAATTGGCTTAGAGCAGGCCTTAACCGATGGTTTGCAAAAATACAAGCCACTGGAAATAGTTAATACATTTTTATTGGACGGTATGAAGGTTGTTGGAGAATTATTTGGTTCTGGTCAAATGCAATTGCCATTTGTGTTGCAGAGCGCTGAAACAATGAAGAGTGCTGTTGCTTTTCTGGAACCCCATATGGAGAAGGTTATTGGCGCTGATGGCAAGCTAGAAAGCTCAGCAAAAGCTAAGCTTTTGATTGCCACAGTTAAAGGTGATGTTCATGACATTGGCAAAAATCTGGTAGACATAATACTTACAAATAATGGCTATGAGGTTATAAATCTTGGCATCAAGCAGTCGGTTGAAGCAATAATTGAGGCCCAGAAAATGCATGGGGCCGATTGCATCGCAATGAGTGGGTTGCTGGTAAAATCAACAGCCTTTATGAAGGATAATCTCGATGCCTTTAATCAAGCTGATATTGATGTTCCGGTTATATTAGGAGGGGCAGCTTTAACGCCTAGATTTGTTAATAAGGACTGCAGAAACGTTTACCACGGTCAGGTTATTTATGGTCGTGACGCTTTTACTGATCTCCGCTTTATGGATGCATTGGTTGAGGCAAAAAAATCTAATAATTGGGATAATAAAAAGGGCTTTTTAGTTGAATCACCGGAAGGGTTTGATCTTGGCAAGGCTGAACCAGATCCTGGCGATCTCGATGTGCCAGTAAAGCCCACAAACCAAACGGACTTAATGATTAGCAGCGATCGCTCTGCTGCAGTACCAGAGGAGCAAGCGCTTAAGCCACCATTTTGGGGTACGAAAATTCTGCTTCAGGATGAAATCCCCTTTGAGCAAATATTTGCCTACTTGGATCGTCAGGCATTGTTTGCCGGCCAGTGGCAACTGCGCAAGAATCAAAACCAATCAAGGGAGGAATACGATCAGATAATTCAATCAAAAGCCGAGCCTGTTCTCAAGGAGTGGATTGAGCGTATCAAGGCCGAAGACCTACTTACTCCCCGTGTTGCCTACGGTTATTTCCCCTGTGGCAGGGATGGAAATAGTGTTGTTATATATGATCCAGCAAACCCTTCAAAATGCTTGGGTAGATTTGAATTACCGCGGCAGCGCTCAGGTAATCGCTATTGCATAGCAGATTTCTATAGAGATCTTAATAATCAATCAGCCACTGATGTGATCCCAATGCAAGCAGTGACAATGGGGGAAACCGCCACTGCCTTCGCTAAGGAACTATTTAAGGCTGATCGATACAGCGATTATCTTTATTTTCATGGTCTTGGTGTTCAACTTGCTGAAGCCCTGGCGGAATGGACCCATGCCCGCATTCGTGGGGAGATGGGCTTCAGCACTGAGGAACCCTCAAACCTTAAGGATGTTCTGGCACAGCGCTATCGAGGTAGTCGCTATTCGTTTGGCTATCCAGCCTGCCCAAATGTTGCTGATTCCCGCCCCCAACTGACCTGGCTCGGGGCCGATCGCATCGGCTTAAGCATGGATGAGAGTGATCAGCTGGATCCAGAGCAAAGCACCACAGCTTTAGTTGCTTTGCACAGTAAGGCTCGCTATTTCAGCGCCTGATCCTGGGCCTGTGGCAGCCTTGGGTTTGCATTCCCCTATGCCATGGCAATTTCGGGTCCAAACGGTGTTGATGCTGCAATTGCAGCCGGTGTAGATCTGGATGGCTCTGTGATACCCACAGAGATGCTCACCCTCTACAACGAGGTTATGGCCTTGGAAAGCGCTAGAGCCCGCAGCGGCGTAAAAAAGTCAATGCGTAATCGCATTGTGCGCAGCGGGGCCAAGCACATGGCCCAATGCGAACTTAATGAACGCCTATTGGCGGCAGGTTGGGATGGTTTGAAGCCTAAGGAAATAGCCTTTTATTACAGCTAGGGCGCGCTGTTTTATTCAGGTCGGCGACCTTCCAAGGCATCGATCACATCCTGTTGAAAATTCTCCAGGGTGCTCGAATCCGATAGGTCAAAACCCTCACCAGCCGCATTCTGAGTTAGTTCCTGAAAATGGAAGGCCCCCTCTCCATTGGCTAGGAACTCCATGGCTGAGGTTTCGCCACTCTCGGCAAAGGCATCGCCAAGGGCATGGAATGCCGCATCTTCGGTGAAATCCCAGCTCATCGGGTGCTAACAGGTGTAGTAACGGGTTGAATTGCGACGAGCAAAAATCGATCGCCCAATGACCCATAGCGCCTCCCCCCCCGATTACGTCAAGTGTTTGGCTGAATTTATGGGGATTACAACCACAAACACCAGAGCTCTCAAACTGCCATGAACGCTCCAATAGCAACGGGTTTCAACGTCCTTGGCACCCCTTTAGAAACTTGTGGTTGTAATCCAATCACCGGTTGGTTTCGGGATGGAACCTGTAGAACCAACCCCAGTGATCTTGGTCGTCACACGGTGTGTGCAGTGATGAGTGATTCTTTCCTGAGCTACAG
>MWMJ01000072.1:0-6215 GCA_002151525.1 Synechococcus sp. Lanier
CAGAGGCACCGCAATGTTTAATCGAATTAAAAGGCTCCCATCGCTTCAATCAAACCACTGTCCTAGGGGAATTTGTTCAACAGCTGCGCAAGGGGCCTATCGATTTGGCCACACGATTACAGCAGCTTCCAGAAACAGGCAATTTAGGTTTCTACAATTTAAATCTAGGTTGGCCCATAGAATTAACTGAACGGTTAAATCTACACCGCAAGCAACTACTAATAGCAGCTGAAGATAAGCACTGTTCAGATCAACACGCCCTCAACACGCTTCTGGAATTAATGTTATTGGCACCGCGGCGAAAGGGCCGCCATGGGGTGGATCAATTAAATGAACGTTGGCTTGGCTTAGATCGAAATAATCCCTTGGCATGGCCTGTGGGAACACCAGTTTTAATCAACCGCAATAACAATGAGAAAGGCCTATCAAATGGAGACTTGGGCTTAATTCGCAGTGATGAAAGGGGCCGAAAAGTGGCGGTTATCGCCAGCGGTGATGGCGCCCAACGCATCCCCTTGGAATTGCTTGTTGGCGTGGAACCGGCCCTTGCGATCACAGTGCATAAAAGCCAAGGCAGCCAAGCAAAGCAGGTGATAGTTGTGATCAATGAAACCGAGGGGCTGGATCCCAGGTTGCTCTACACAGCCCTAACCCGCGCTCAAGATCGGGCCGATCTACTTTTTTCAGTTCCATAACAAAACTGCTGAATTTGCACTTTTAGAAGCAGTGTTGGAACGCTCCCCAATTAATTCATTGGAAATACCACCTTTTATCGGCGTTCCCCTAACCCCAACCCCACCAGCGATGTATCGCGATTGCATGCGCACCCAGCTTGGGATTGATGAATGGCTGCTTAGCCCTGGCGCCCTGAATGAACAACTTCCCGATCCCCCTGGCCTCACAGCCCAGCAAATAGCTATCGCCACTCGTTTTTGCCAGGCAATCGGCGACGACGATGGCTGAAGCAATGGCAATAACTAAACGCCCATGGGGCTGGTTTGAAACCTTGGCGGAGGGGGAGGGCTATCTAATAAAAAGATTGTGGATTGCCCCACATCAGCGCATTTCATTGCAACGCCATCAGCATCGCCAGGAGCATTGGTATGTGGCCCTTGGTGGTGGCTTGGTAACCATTAACGATCAAGATTTAGAAGCCCCAATTGGCAGCACATTTGATGTTCCCTGTGGATCTATTCATCGAGCTGAAGCTGGATGTGAAGGGATGTTGATTGTTGAAATACAAAGGGGGAACCTTCTTAGTGAAGCCGATATTGAACGTTTAGCCGATGACTATGGCCGATGACTATGGCCGATAAGTAGGGCCTCAGCCATGGAGCATCGGGTGATATATTAAAAATGTTGAAAGTCCATCTGAATAGGGCAAGGCAGATCAAAACGTGGGTTCTGCCGGCCTGAATCAAGGAATTTCAGGCCAACCTACGGGCATAAACGCCCTATTTAACCGTGACTACTACGCCTCAATTTCCCCTGCCTAGCGATCTGAATCCAAACGATCCAGCTTCCGAATCATCTGAATCAAATTCAGATATTGCCAGTTCTGGTTTTGCCAATTTTGGTTTGCCTGAAAACCTTCTCGAGGCCCTAGAGCGCTGCGGTTATCGGGAGCCATCACCAATCCAGGCGGCTGCCATTCCTGAATTAATGCTCGGCAGGGATTTACTAGGCCAAGCTCAAACAGGCACAGGTAAAACCGCTGCTTTTGCCCTACCGCTGCTGGCCAGACTAGATGTAGAAGCTCGCCATCCTCAGGTGTTGGTGTTAGCGCCAACCCGTGAACTTGCAATTCAAGTAAGCGAAGCCTTTCAACGCTATGCCTCATGCACTCCTGGGGTTCATGTGCTTGCTCTTTATGGAGGCACTGATTTTCGCGATCAAATCCAGAAATTGCGTAGGGGTGTTCAGGTAATAGTTGGCACTCCAGGCCGGGTGATGGATCACATGCGCCAAGGCACCCTTGATGTTTCCAAATTAGAAACTCTGGTGCTTGATGAAGCAGATGAAATGCTGCGCATGGGTTTTATCGACGATGTGCAATGGGTATTGGAGCAATTACCAACTAAGCGGCAAGTGGTGTTGTTTTCGGCCACCATGCCAAATGAAATCAGGCGGATTTGCCAACAACATCAAAAGCAACCGGCTGAGATCACCATTCGCACCCGCCAAGCTGATGCCGGCCGTATACGCCAACGTTTTATCAGTGTTCCCCATCATCAAAAACTTCCTGCTCTGCAAAGGGTGCTTGAGGCCCACGGCCGCGGAGGTGTAATTATTTTTGCCCGCACAAAAGCGGTAACAGTGGTGGTGGCCGAAGCCCTTGAAGCCAGTGGCACCGCCTGCGCTGTGCTCAATGGCGATATTCCCCAATCCCTGCGGGAACGCACAATTGAACGCTTAAAAGATGGCAAAGTAGATGTTTTGGTGGCCACCGATGTGGCAGCCCGGGGCCTTGATGTGGAGCGTATTGGTCTAGTTGTTAATTACGACGTTCCCTTCGACAGCGAAGCCTATGTGCATCGCATTGGTCGCACCGGCCGCGCCGGCAGGGAAGGGGACGCAATTCTGTTTCTCTCCCCCAGGGAGCGCCGTTTGCTTTATGGGCTAGAGCGGGCCGTTGGTTGTGCGATTGAACCGATGGAGGTGCCATCCGATGCGGAAATCAATCAACAGCGCCTAGACCAACTGCAGGAAAAACTCACCTGCCTGCTAACTGAACCCGTTGCGAGCGAGCGTCAGCAGGAGGTGGCACTTATGGCTGAAATCATCCAAAGGCTCAGCCGTGAAACCGAAGCCACCCCAGAGCAACTAGCCCTTGCTGCCCTAAGGCTTTCCCAAGGCGATCAACCCTTGCTGGTGGTGCCCCAAGTTCAAAATTCAGTTACGCGTATGGGTCGCAGTGAACGGCCCGAACGGGGTGAACGCCGGGGGCCAGGGGGCCGGGGCAGCGATAGCCCTGAATCCCACATGGAGCGCTTCCGGGTGGAAGTGGGCTGGCGAGATCGGATCAAACCCGGCCATATTGTTGGCGCCATTGCCAATGAAACCGGCTTAGATGGCAAAAAGATTGGCCGCATCAACATTTTCGACGACCACAGCACAATCGATTTACCCAAAGGAATGCCGCCTGAGTTAATGCGTACCCTTAGCCAGGTGAAAGTGATGCAAAAGGAACTACAGATAACTCGCCTAGCAGTGGGCTGATTAACACCTGCCCCCTAAAGGCACACAAAAGCGCATGGATGGCTTTATATCAATTGGTATAAAGCCACACAGTAATGTCAACTTTTAGGCTGGTTTTAGGCATCAGCCTTTGGGTTTGGTTACCCCAAGGCCTACGGGCCGAAACAGCCATCCAAAACCTTTGCATGGCTGGCTTCCAGAGCGCTTTTGCCCAGGCTGGTCAGCAGCCTCCTGAAGGCATGGCAGTTTTTACCTGCCGCTGTTTGATTCAACGGCTTCAAGTTGGTGAAGCTTTGAATCCTGCCCGGGAAAGCTGCAAATTGGAGGCCAGCCGACGTTTTCGGATTTTGCCCAAGGGCCAAGGCTTAGATGGTTAATGGGAAGTTCGCAGGCTTTTTCCAACACCGGTTCACTCAGCAATAAATCCATCTGATCGTGGATCTCCAGTTCGCCATTTTCATCCCAGGTGAGAACCCAAGGCAGGGGAGCCCGCGAAGCCATCGCCACCTCCAGTGGTTTGTTTGAGTTTGCTGACAATGCCAGCATTTTTTACTGATTCGCCGTAGTGCTGATTTGCTTCCAACTGCCGCAACGAAAGTTCATGGCTATCCGTTTGACACGCAGGTTTTTTATTGCCCTCGGCGTTTGCCTCGCCGCAACTTCTAATCCCTGCTTTGCTAATTCAGTAACCGCTGAATCAATCTGGGATCAAGGCAATGCCCAGGAAAGGGCTCGCGCTCAAATCCCCGCAGGAGCCACTATCACGGGCAGCAACTGCGAAACATTTCAAGTGCGAGATGATCTGCGCTACCGATGCACTTTGGAATACAGCACCATCCCTGCCCTAACTCCATGACCTTGCAGCTTCCAGCCTTTGATGCCCTGCCGCCACCACCAAAAGAAGGCAAACTTCTAGAAATACCAATTGCTGATTTAAAACCAACCCAAATGTGTGTTGGCCTAGCGGAGGTGCAACATCGGCGCAAGGATTTTGCAACTGATTCACTAAAAGAAAGGCGTAAATATCTAAAAGACAAACCCGTTCCCTTGGTGCACAGCCCAGCAGCTGGCTTTTGGATGCTTGATCGCCATCACCGGCTGCGGGGCCTGCTGGAGATTGATCCAAGTGCTACGGCCTTTGGTTATGTGGCCCTTGAGCTCCATGAATTGGAGGCAGATCTGGTGCTGCAAACACTGCAGCAAAAAGGTTGGCTGTATCTCTATAACGGCAGAGGCCAAGGCCCTCAGCGCCCCAGCAGCCTGCCCAAAAACCTCACCGAGCTGGAGGATGATCCCTACCGCAGCTTGGCGTGGAAGCTTAAGCAAGAGGGAATTATCGAAGCTGCGCCCCTTATCCCTTTCCATGAATTTCGCTGGGGGGCATTGTTAAGGCGCAAACCATTGCCACCATTCAGCTCAATGCAACTAGAACCTGCATTGCCAGCGGCAAGGGCCTATGCCCGGCTGGAAAAGTTGAGCTGAATTTGCTTAAATCAGGGTAAAGAGGATTAAGAAGTGCCTAAGCCGGGTGTCGCCCAGCCGCAAAAAAAATCACTTAGTTTTTTCAGTTTAGCCATTGCTATGGCAGGGGGCTTAGGTTTTGGCGCCTTCCTGCTGGAGCCAAGCCTTAATGCGCTTAGGGGTTTAGATCCTGGCGCTGCAATTCAACAATTGCTGCTGCAGCCCCCCCAAGATGTGTTGATCCTTGGCACCGACGAATCGGGGGTTTTAACTGATGTGATGGCTACATTGCATCCCACCCGGGAGGGGGTGCATTTGATGCAAATTCCCCGCGATACTTTTATAGATTCCGCCGTTCATGGTGAAATAAAAGCAAATGCATTATTTGCTTTAGGTGGAATCCAAGAGGCGAAAACAGAAGTTTCAAATCTTCTGGGTCGCCCCCTGCAACACCACATTTTAATCAACTTAAAGGCAATCAGAAAGCTTGGTGATGCCGTTGGAGGGGTGGAAATAAATGTACCTAAAGCGATGTATTACAACGACTCACGCCAAAACCTTGCCATTGCCCTTGAACCTGGCCTGCAAACCCTGAGGGGCAATGATCTGGAGGGATTTTTGCGCTTTCGCCACGATGAACAAGGCGATCTTGGTCGCATGGACCGGCAAAGATTAGTGGTTAGCGCCCTATTGAAAAAGTTGGGATCACCCCAGGTGATCACCCAATTACCGCAGCTGATTTCAGGGCTCGGTGCGGATTTAAAAACTGATCTAAATCCACTTGAACTTGCAAGTTTGGCCACAGCTATTGCTGGCAAACCACTAATACCATCAAGGCTGCCAGGCACAGCTAGCTACCGCAACAACATCAGCTATTGGTTTGTGGGCTCCCCTCCGCCGAACTAACAAACAGGCGGAAAGCTGAAAACAATAACGCCACACCGAAAAGTGTACCCACCACCCAAAGGGTGTCTGAGGGCCATTCCACCAACACCATGCCACCAAGTAGGCAGGTAATGATTCCATCCAGCAACACCAAACTGCGGGCGGGCCCCGCTGCAGCGGCGGCGGCAGCTAATTCCATAACCCCCTCCACCACTAGCAGAGCACCTAGAAAAAGGGTGATGCTGAAGGTGCTATCAACCGGGAAAAGCAACACAAATAGGCCGCCAACCACGTAGAGCAGTGAAGCCACCAAACGAAAAATGCGCGCTTTTAGATCAGGCGCTGCCCCCAAACGCAGTAGCTGACTAACCCCAGCTGCCACCGCCACAGCCCCAAAGGCCAAGGTAACTGCCGCTGCTGAGAGAAAAGGGAACACGATTGAGGCGGCCCCAGCCACCAGCAGTAAAACAGCCGTGGCGATTCTTAAAGCGGGGGAGGCTGGAATGGCCATGGCTTAAACAACAACACACTCCAAAACCTAGCCAAGGCCTGATAATTGAATTACCACCCTTTTGTACCTCCCTATTTTTGATGCCAAATACCCACCAGGATTCCAGTGATGTGGCCCCTGCCGCTGCTATGGATGAAGCCTTAAAACGTAAATTGAAAGC
>MWMJ01000073.1:0-6060 GCA_002151525.1 Synechococcus sp. Lanier
AGGCAGCTATCAAAATGACTTGCCACGGTGGCATCAAGCGTTAGTTCGCCGGCCTCGATCGCCTTGAGGCTATGAATCCGACCCCGGGGTGAATCCATCTCCGTGCCCAACACCCGGTAGCTGGCGCAACTGGGTAGGCAGAAGCCGCAGTGCACGCAGGGGTCGAGCAGGGGTGGTTGCATTGGGTTATGCCTTGAAATGACGCACCACCGCTTCTGCAAAACCGGAACAGCTAAGCGGTTCCACCGGTGGTTCCAAGAGTCGTGCTAAGTCGTAGGTAACTTCAGCATTGGCTATGGCAGCGCTGAGGCCAGCAGTGATCAAGTTGGCCGCCTCTTGCCAGCCCATAAATTCCAACATCATCACACCGCTGAGAATCACCGAACCGGGATTAATGCGATCAAGGCCCGCATGTTTTGGTGCCGTGCCATGGGTGGCTTCAAAAATGGCAGCGCGATCGCCGATGTTGGCCCCTGGTGCCATGCCAAGGCCCCCCACCACCGCTGCAGCAGCATCGGAGATGTAATCACCATTGAGATTAAGGGTTGCCAGCACCGAATATTCCTGGGGCCTGGTTTGGATTTGTTGAAAGATGCTATCGGCGATTCGATCATCAACCAGCACCATTTCACGCCATTTGCCATTGCCATGGCTGGCGCCAATCGTTGTTAAAACCAGCTCAACCTCAGCATCGATCGCTTCGCGTTTATCAGGGGTGAGATTGTTGTAGCCCGGCTCGATTAAACGGCCATTATCTGCAATTGAAAGCAGCGGATTCTTTTCTTGATTCGCCAGGATCCAGCTCTCCCTTTCGGTAACACAATCACCACGAAATTCAGTGGTTGCTAATTCATAGCCCCAATCCCTAAAGCCACCTTCGGTAAATTTCATGATGTTGCCCTTATGCACCAGGGTTAAGTGGCGGCGTTTGCCCTCAAGCCGCAGGGCATGCTGCATCGCCCGGCGGATGTGCCTTTGGGTGCCAGCTTTGCTAACGGGTTTGATACCAAGGGCGGAACCTTCGCGGATCCGTTTCTTACCTAATTGCGGGCTAGCGGGAATAACGGTGTTGTTTAAATGCTGCAGCAACTCTTGGCCCACGGGGTCGGTGGCGGCCCATTCGATGCCGATATAAATATCTTCTGTGTTTTCGCGGTAAACCACCACATCAAGGTCTTGGGGGCGTTTATGGGGGCTTGGGGTGCCGCTGTAATAACGGCAGGGCCTCACACAGGAATAGAGATCAAAGATTTGCCTAAGGGCAACGTTTAAAGAGCGAATCCCACCGCCGATTGGTGTGGTGAGGGGCCCTTTGATGGCAACCCCATAGGTTTCGATTGCGGTGAGCGTGTCTTGGGGCAGGTATTGATAGGTGCCATAGAGCTCACAGGCTTCATCACCGGCATAAACCTTGAACCATTCAATGCTGCGTTCACCGCCATAGGCCTTAGCCACAGCAGCATCGAGCACCATTTGGGTGGCGGGCCAGATGTCAACACCGGTGCCATCGCCGCGAATAAAGGGAATGATCGGGTTGGCTGGCACCACAGGAAGGCCGTCCACAAATTTAATTGCGGCGCCACGGCTTGGGGCTGTGATCTTTTCGTAGATAGCCATCTGGGCGTTAGCCGCAAAAGTTATGGGTTAGATGAGCCTAGTTTTGCGTGTTCTGCCGTTATCGATGCTGCCGAACTGGCCCAAGAGCTCGTAATCCTTCGCAACTTTTGCAGCCCTTACTAGCTATTGGGCGCCTACGCTCAAATCAAGATTGCCCGTGCACCTGGCCCCATGGCTGTTGCCCTCGATTCAAACCTTGCCCTCACTAACGCTGATGCAGCTGTTCCCTTAGCTACCCAGCTGCGGGAGGGAACTAAAAAATCCCACACCATGGCAGAAAATACAGGCTTTGTTAGCTGCTTTCTAAAAGGGGTGGTAGACAAACTCAGCTATCGCAAGCTGGTAGCAAGTTTGTATTTCGTATATGCGGCAATGGAGGAGGAGATCGATCGCCTACGGCAAAATTCAGTGCTGCAGCCGATCGCCTTTGAGGCCTTAAACCGTCGCAGCGCCCTCGAAGCAGATCTTGTTTATTACTACGGCGAAAATTGGATCGAGCAAATCCAACCAACAGCAGCGGCTAAGGAATATGTAGCCCGCATCCATGAATTAGCAAATAGCGCCCCTGAACTACTGGTGGGTCACCACTACACCCGCTATTTAGGTGATCTATCCGGCGGCCAAATTCTGAAAACAATTGCCCAAAAAGCAATGAATATGCAGGGTGATGCTGGTTTGCAGTTTTATGTATTCCCTGCAATCGAGGATGAAAAGGCTTTTAAAAATACCTACAGGGCTGCATTGAATGCGTTAGTGATTGATCAGGTGATGGCTGATCGGATAGTGGAAGAAGCCAATCATGCTTTTCACCTCAATATGAAACTATTCCAAGAGCTCGAAGGCAATTTGGTGGCTGCCATCGGCAAGGTGTTGTTTGGTTTCCTCACCCGCCGTCAAATCACTGGCAGTACCGAAACTGTTAACAATTGAGTGAGTAGCCGCCCCCTGCGGTTTTTAGTACCGGGTACCAGCGCCCGTTTCCGCTGCGGTGGCTTGCTGGTGGAGCTGCAAAGTGCCCGCCTGTGCGCTGAATTAGCGCCTTCGGTGGAGGTTATTACCTATCGGCAAAGGGAACCGGGCCATCTGTTTCTTGCCGATCTATTGCAACAGGAAGCAACACCAGGGGAAGCCCTGTGGATTGTGAGTTGGGGTTTTGATGTGCCCGCATTATTGCGGCAGTTGCGCGGCAGACCCGTTGCTTATCACGCCCATAGCAGTGGTTATGGCTTCCAGCTACCCCCTGGGGTGCCGGTGCTGGCCGTGAGTAGAAATACGCTTGGCTATTGGGGTGATCGCGCCCCAAGGGCACCATTGCAACTGGTGCCCAATGCTTTGGATCCAGCTTTTGGCAACACAACTGCTGTTGCCAAAACCAGAACCATTGATGTGTTGGTTCAGGCCCGTAAAACCAGCAGTTATGTGCTCGATTGCTTGGTGCCAGCCCTGCGCAAGCGAGGGGTGGCCGTTGAGGTGCAAAGCGGCTGGGTGGAGGATTTAGCGGCCCTGTTTAGCAGCGCCAAGGTGCTGCTTTACGACTCCGCCGATTATTGGCGCAGTGTTGGCGTAACGGAGGGTTTTGGTTTGCCGCCCCTGGAGGCCCTAGCCAGTGGCTGCGTTTTGTTTAGCAGCTTTAACCATGCCCTCGCCGATAGTTTGGATCCAGGCGTAAGCGCATGGCAGATCGGTTGCGGCAGCCTTGCCAATGATTTGGAGCAGATCACAGCAGCAGTTGCAAACCCGGATGCCTTTAGGCCAAAGCCTGAATTACTGGCGGCCCTGTTGGCGGCCCATTCAGAAAGCAAGGTGCAGCAGCGCTGGCAGCAGGCCCTAAACGCTATTAATCAGCATTGGGATCAATTGCTTGCTGGTGCACCGGCCTTAAAAAGTGTTCCCAGTTGGCGATTGCGCTGGGGCCGGCGCTTGAGCCGGTTGAAAAGACTGTTCTGAACAGCTTTGGCGCCATAGGGTTGCCAGTGTGACTGCCCATCAACCCCACCGGCCGTCCTTAGGCGGCATAGCGCCCGTGGCGTGGTTGCGTAAACGCAGCCAAACCATCGACCAACTATCACGCTTAATTAGTTATTTGCCCCAGGAACGGCGCAAAGCCCTCTGGCAAATCCTGCCGATTTCAGTGCTGCCAGGGCTGCTGGATTTAGCGCTGGTGGCAGTGGGTGCAAGGTTAGTTGGCACTTTAGTTGGCAATAACTTAGAAGATAAGTTGCCTGGGGTTCGCGTATTTGGCGGCAAACCACTTGATCAAACCCTTTGGTTGATTGCAGTGTTTATAGGCATTGCCTGGTTTGCATCATTTTCAAAATTATTTCTGCAATTAGTTCAGCAGAAATTAACAGCACGGATTTGGCGTGATCTATCAAATGAAATCCATGCGCGGGTGTTGCGCCAAAAATATGAATATCACCTCACCCGTTCAACTGCGGAATTAACCACTTCGATCCTTTCCAATATCCGCCAGGCAGCCAGTGGTGTGATCAATCCCACCTTGCGCATATTTAGTGCACTGGTATCAATTCTGCTTTTGTCTTTTGGCATTCTTTGGATCGGCCGCTTCCCTGCCTTTTTGCTTTTGATAACTGTGGTGCTGGCTTATTTGGGCCTTTCCACTTTTGTTACCCCATACCTGCGCCACGCCCGCCAACAAAACTTACGTTTAGAGGTGCGCTCTACCCATTTGCTATTGGAATCATTGGCTTCCGTGCGGGATATCACCCTCACTGGCACTGAAGCCCACTTCCAAAAATCATTTAGTGTGGCAGGTGAAAGGGCCCGCCGTTATGCCTGGATGTCGGCAATGTTGCCGATTGTGCCGCGGCTGTTGATCGAACCATTGGGAATAACTTTGATATTTGTAATTGGTGCAGTGCCTGCATTGATGCAGGGCGAACCGCAAAAGGTATTGGGAATCTTGCCCTTCCTTTCGGCCCTTGCAATTGCAGCCCAGCGGCTAACACCACCCCTACAGGATTTATTCCATTCCCTCACTGAATTGCGGGGGGGGCTGCCCCAGGTGAGCCACACCGTTGATCTATTGGAACTACCTGTGGAGCGCCTCACCCTTGGTTGCCCTGGGGTGCCAAGCCCTGCCGGCATATACCCGCAACATTCGATTCGCTTGCGGGATGCCTGGTATCGCTATCCAAATACTGAGGAATGGGTTTTGAAGGGTGTGAATCTCACTATTCCGCTTGGTTCCCGCATCGCCCTAGTTGGCAGCACCGGCAGTGGTAAAACCACCACCGCCCATCTATTGCTTGCCCTATTGCAACCGGAGCTGGGTAGTTTTGAGCTGGATGGCAATCCCTTAACGGCAGAGGAGGTGCCGGCTTGGCAGGCAAATTGCGCCCAGGTACCACAATTTATTCAGCTTCTAGATGCCAGCGTGCGTGAAAATGTGGCCTTTGGCATTGATAACAACCGCATAGACGACGACCGGGTATGGGAAGCATTAGAGGCAGCCCAGCTTGAGGAATATGTGGCAGATTTACCCTTTGGATTGCTCACCCAAGTGGGTGAAAATGGCCATCAACTTTCCGGTGGCCAGCGGCAAAGGCTTGCATTAGCAAGAGCTTTTTATCGTAATTCAGGCTTTTTAGTGTTAGATGAAGCCACCAGTTCCCTCGATAATCGCACTGAAAGCGAAGTTATTAATGCCCTTGAGGTGGTGGGTCGCCGTTGCACCACCGTTGTTATTGCCCACCGGCTCAGCACGATTGCCCGCTGCGATCGCATCTATGAATTTGAAAAGGGCGTAGTTAAAGCTTCAGGTAGTTTTGATGAACTGCGGCAGCGATCAGCCAGCTTCCAAGAATTAGCCAGCTTGGAGCGTTTTAGCTCAATTAATTAAAGCGATGCAAAAGCTTGTGCAGGAGGTGTTGTTGCAGGAGGCAGCAGCAATTGCCGCCGCCGCCCAGCGCTTGGATCCAGGCGAGGTAGATCGCGCCTTGGCTTTGCTTGAGGGCTGCCAGGGTTGCGGCGCTAAATTAGTGGTAACGGGCGTTGGTAAAAGCGGCATCGTTGCCCGCAAGATTGCAGCCACATTCACATCAATTGGCCTGATGGCCATCTACCTAAATCCCCTTGATGCTCTCCATGGTGATTTAGGTGTTGTAGCGCCAAAAGATGTGGTGCTTTTGTTATCGCGCAGTGGCGTTAGCAGTGAATTATTGGCGATGCTGCCCCACCTACGCCGCCGCGGTAGCCGTTGCATTGCAATTACCGGTGGTTTGCAATCTCCATTAGCGCTTAGTTGTGAAGTGGTGCTTGATGGCGGTGTTGATCGGGAGGTGTGCCCCTTGAATTTGGCACCCACCGCTAGCACTGCGGTGGCGATGGCGATTGGTGATGGCCTGGCGGCCGTGTGGATGCAAAGGCGCGGCATCTCAGCCCAGGATTTTGCTCTAAACCACCCCGCTGGCGCCCTTGGTC
>MWMJ01000074.1:0-5662 GCA_002151525.1 Synechococcus sp. Lanier
CCAGCTGATCACTTTGCTGGCCACAGGCATCTACGCCGCCAACACCCTGCCGGCAATGGTGCTTGGCAGCGTTGCTGGTGTATGGGCAGACCGCTGGCCAAAACGGGCTGTGATGGTGGCATCCAATGCCCTGAGGGCCTTACTGGCCCTTGCTGTGCCTGTGATGTTGCTACCAGGCCCCACCTGGCTGGGGCTCAGCTGGGGCTATTGGGGTTTGGTGGTGCTTACCTTCTTGGAATCCTGCTTCACTCAATTTTTTGCGCCGGCGGAACAGGCAGCCATTCCACTTTTGGTGGATAGATCCCTATTGCTGCCAGCTAATTCTTTGTATACCGCCACCACCATGGCGGCCACAATCGTGGGCTATGCCATTGGTGAACCGGTATTACAGCTGCTGCACCAAGGCTGTTTAGCCCTTGGCCTGCAGGGGGGTGAATTCCTGCTGGTGCCCTTTGCCTACGGCGGCGCCGCCCTGATTTTGTTGTTTGTTAAACCAAATGAGCAGGTGCGTGAAAGCAGCGGCAATAGCGTTTGGCTGGATATCAAAGAAGGGTTCAACTTTTTGGCCGATCGCAGCAGCGTGCGGGGGGCTGTGCTGCACCTGGTGGTGCTCTACAGCCTGCTAGCAGCCCTTTACGTGCTTTCAATCAGCCTTGCTTCAAGGGTGGCGCAATTGGGACCCACCAAATTTGGCGTATTACTTGCCATGAGTGGCCTTGGCCTCGCCCTTGGCGCCCTGCTGGTGGCACAAATGGGCCATAAATTCCATCGCCGCTCACTGGCAAGCATTGGTTTGGGCACCATGGGTTTTTCATTGGTGCTACTGGCTCAGTTGAAGCCCTACCTGTGGCCCACCCTGGTGCTTTGCTGTGTTTTAGGAGTTGGAGCTGCCCTGCTGGGCATTCCAGCCCAAACCACCATCCAGGAAGACACACCTGAACATCTGCGGGGCAAAGTTTTTGGCCTGCAAAACAACCTTGTGAATATTGCCTTGAGCCTGCCTCTAGTGCTGGCTGGGGCCTTAGTAAGCAGTGTGGGGCTGAAACCGGTGCTGTTGATGTTGGCCCTGATGCTTTTTGCCGGCGTGCTGCTCGAGCGCCCCTGGGGCATCAAACCGATCGACCGCTGCTAATTTTCTTAGCTGGAGTGCCCTTGCCGTTGAATGCGAATTGCCTGGCTTGGCAAAAAATCACCCTTTTGCGGGAATGTTTCCTATGGCCTTGCCGTAACTGAGGCCCTGAAGGAACGAGGCCATGGCATCAGTTTTATCCACTTCAACACCCCCAGCCTCCAGGCAAATTCAGAGAGCCACAACGATCAGGAACCGGAGGTAGCCCTGCCCTATCTGGTGAAATCCCAGATGTATACGATTCCATCACCGCGGGCTAGTCGCGAATTACGGGAATCATTGGAGCGATTTCAGCCCGATTTAGTGCATGCAAGCCTCACCCTTTCACCGCTTGATTTCCGCCTGCCCGAACTATGCCAACAATTGGGTGTGCCCCTTGTGGCCACCTTCCACCCGCCCTTTGATGCCGGGCTGCGCAACATCACAGCCGGTGGACAACAGCTCACCTATCAACTCTATGCATCGTCTTTAGCAAAATTTGATCGGGTTGTGGTGTTTTCAGAGCTGCAGGCGGAGCTATTAATCCGCCTTGGTGTTGCTAAAAGCACCCTTGCCGTTATTCCAAATGGGGTGGATCCAAATATTTGGCGGCCTGGTGCTTCCCAATTGAGCGAACGCTTTAGAGGTAAACGGGTTTTCCTTTATATGGGCAGGTTGGCAACAGAAAAAAATGTGGAAGCACTGCTGCGCGCCTGGAAATTAGTGCAACTGCCCGGCTGCGTTCTTGTTGTTGTTGGTGATGGACCATTGCGCCAAGCGCTGCAAGCCAACTACAGCAACGATGATGTGATCTGGTGGGGCTACGAAGCAGATCAAGCGGTAAGGCTTGCTTTATTGCAAGTGGCAGAGGTTTTCATGCTGCCCTCCCTAGTTGAAGGTTTATCGCTTGCTTTGCTGGAGGCCATGGCCAGTGGCACAGCCTGCGTAGCCACCGATGCCGGCGCCGATGGCGAGGTGTTGGAGGGTGGAGCGGGCATTGTGATCAGCACCCAAGGGGTAACAACCCAACTGCGAACGCTTTTGCCAGTGCTGCGGGAACAACCGATCTTGAGCAGAGAATTGGGTCGCCGGGCACGGGAACGGGTACTAGAGCGCTACACCCTCAAAGGCAATATCGACGCCCTTGAACAGCTTTATACGGATTTGATTTCACCTATTCCCTTAGCTGCTTAAAATCTAACTGATTAAAAACGCCAGAATGCAAATACAGTTATAAAAACGAAGCCAGAAATGCTCATAAGCTGAAGACGCAGGTCCCATTTATCAATCCTATGGATTAAAAAATCTCGGTTTTTATCATCAACCCTATCCATGCAATTACTCGCCCATATAAATAACAGAAAAAATGCTAATGTTACCACGTAAGAAAAAGTATACAGCCCATCTAAAAAAGTTAAATAGGGCAAACTAGGTAGACTTTCTCGATAAGCTTGCTGCAGAAAAGCAACTGTGAGCATCACCACTGGAGGTATAGCTAAACGATCACTACACAAGCTGCTCCTCAAATTGGGGGTAAGCAACATCAAAAGCATCACAATTGACAGGGGCAGCAGCCAGCGAACAACAGAAGAGAAAGCATTAATTTGATAATTAATTTCAAATTTAATACTTTCAAGTATTTTCCCTCCGTGGGATCTAATGCCTATTTCGCTTTTATTAGCAACATTGTGAAACCGCCAAGAACTTAGTTCATAGCCACTCAATCCCGCTTTGCTGCCAAGCCCATTTCCACTCGAAGCAACCTTTAAGAGCAGATTTCTGCCGATATCGCTAGATGCACCAACCCTTGGCTGCAAAACAACCGAGAGCGGCAATAGCCCGAAAGGATAGTTTTTAAAGTTAATAGAATTTGAGTAAAAAGAACCACTGAAATCATAGCCCTGAGCCAATCGTTTATCTGCCAGAAGCTTTGGCGCGGCGTATAAAGGAGTAAAACTTGAATTCCAGGGCTCTACCATGTTTTCAAATTGCACCAGATCAATAATATTAGCCCCAGCAATCTGATCAGTTTCCTTTAGCTTATCTTGGATAAACTGAGGATAAGTGAGCAGCATAGAGCCTTGAATATTATAAGTTTTATCCTTCACTGAAAAACCATAAACATTATCTATCCACATGGAAACCTCAATCACTTCATTACTTAAAGCCTGCTTCTGAGCTTTAACTTGCAGAGCAGGCCCAAACAGCCCTATCGCCAGCAGGGAAACTATAAATAGCTTAAAAAACCAGTGCCTTTTCATAATCAAAATCGATTTAAACCTCTGTTTGTTATCTAAGTTCCAAGGCTTTGGCAGCACTGGCTGAAAACTGCAGCGGGATCTGCAGCGGTTGTTATTGGTCTACCGATTACTAACTGGCTGGCCCCAGCTGCGATGGCCTGGGCGGGGCTAAGTACCCGTTTTTGATCATTGCAATCGCTGCCATGGGGCCTAATGCCAGGGGTAACAAGGGCAAAAGGCTGGGGGTGGGCTACCCGCAAACTTGCCACCTCGAGGGGTGAACAAACACACCCGGCAATACCTGCAGCAGTGGCCAACTGGGCAAGGCGATGCACATAACGATCGATCGGTTCGCTAATCGCTAGCTGATCTGCAAAACAAAGGGGATCCCAACTCGTTAGCACCGTTACGGCTAGCAATTTGGGCAGTGGTAAACCAGCTGCAGCTGCCCCTTCCATCGCCCCCGCTTGGGCGGCCTGCAACCCCGCCAAGCCTGCCGCTGCATGAACAGTGATCAGGCCAGCACCAAAACTTGCCGCCTGGCGGCAAGCAGCGGCCATGGTGGCAGGAATATCGTGAAACTTCAGATCAAGGAACACCTCTAGGCCGAGGCGCCGCAATTCAGTTACCACCTCGGGGCCACCGGCCACAAATAACTCCAAACCCACCTTCACCCAGCGCAAATCTGGGATAGAGCGCACAAAAGCCAACGCCTGCTGCGGAGCCATGCCATCAAGGGCAACAACAAGCTGGTTGGAGGCTTTCATCAGGGTGTTCATAAAGCTTTTAAGCGCCGAAATATTTTTTTGCCCAACTGCAACACCTTGCCCTCTAGTTCAGTTGCAGTTTGGAATTCCTGGTTGGGGTCACTCAATTTTTCACCATCCAACTTCACACCACCGCCTTGGATCTGCCGTTTTGCTTCACTGCTGCTGCAAATGCCCACGGCGCTGAGCAGATAAAAGGCCTTTGCTGGAAAATTCACAGCCCCAAGTGAAACCTCAGGCACTTCAGCTGAGGCGGCAGCACCAGCCACCAAATTGGCGGCATCGGCTTGGGCTGCAGCAGCTGCTCGATCGCCATGGCGTAAGCGGGTTACCTCAAGGGCCATCGCCATTTGCCGCTCCCTAGGGTTGCTGGGCAATGCCCCTAATTCGAGGTTGGTGAGCAAGGTGATGTATAGATCCACCAGAGCATCGGGCACCTTTTCCAGTTTGGAATACATCGATAGGGGGTCTTCCTTTAAACCAACAGTGTTACCGAGGCTTTTACTCATTTTTTGTAACCCATCTAGGCCGGGAAGGATCGGCATTAGCAGGCCAAATTGAGGTTTCATACCAAAATGACGCTGTAAATCCCTACCCATAGCCACATTAAATTTTTGATCCGTACCGCCAAGTTCCAAATCGGCTTGAATCGCCACTGAGTCGTAACCCTGGAGCAAAGGATATAAAAACTCATGTAATGAAATTGCCGTGCCACCGGCATAACGATTGGCAAATTCTTCCTTTGCAAGCATCTGACCAACGGTGCTCAACGCCAATAATTCAATCACTTTCGGTAGATTTAAATCCGTTAACCATTCGCTGTTGCGGTGCACCTCAAGGCGATTGGGGGTGTGGAAATCCAAAAGTGAAAGGCTTGGATCTTGGCCTTGGCCCAATTGCTCCAAATAGGTGGTGGCATTGGCTTCCACCTCATCGCTGCTCAGTTGCACCCTGGTTGCACTTTTACCGCTGGGGTCGCCAATGCGAGCAGTGAAATCACCAATAATTAATACCGCTGTGTGGCCAGCATCTTGAAAAGCTCGCAATTTGCGAAACAAGATCGAATGGCCTAAATGAATTTCACTGCCGGTGGGGTCAATACCTAATTTAATCCGTAAAGGTTTATTTGTTAGCGCGGTTTCAGCGTTATCAGGGAATAGATCAGCTACCCCACGGTTAAACCAATCAAGGTTTTTATTTAGGCTCAAGATTCTGCCTCAAGCTGGGTTTTCATGCGCTCCAAGGTGAGATTCATCTGTTCAAACATCTGCTCTGGTGTAATGCCGAATTGACTCAACTGTGTGCGCAATTGTTCCACGGTGAGCTTGGCTTGAAAATCTTCAGATAGCTCAAAGCGTTTCATGAAAACGCGGTAGCGATCCATTAGTTCTTCCATGCGCTCGATAAAAAGCTTCTTGCCTTCACGGTCAAACTTTCCATACTCGCCTCCCAGCTGCATCAGCGACTGGTAATCGGCAAAAAGGCGCTTGGCCTCATCCTGCACGATGTCGGAGTCAAAAAAGCCCATGGGCCGCCAGGGTAAGCCG
>MWMJ01000075.1:0-5594 GCA_002151525.1 Synechococcus sp. Lanier
CAGCCAACCTTTCCACCATGGCGGCATTAAGGCCGTAGCCATCCTCCTGGCGGCTTGGGATAGCAGCGATCGGTTTGGCGCCCAGCCGTTGCAGCACCCCAACTAACAGGGCAGTGCTCGTCATGCCATCGGCGTCGTAATCGCCGCATATCGCCAGCAATTCCCCCTGCCGGCAGGAGATTTCTAAACGTTCAAGGGCAATTGCCAGCTGGGGAAAATGCTTCAGGGCCGGTGGTGCTTTGGCTGGCTTAAGCAGGGCTTCCACCTGATTTGTTTCAGTTAGGCCGCGGCGTTGCAGCACCGCCAGCAGCTCCACTGGCAGATCACAACAGGAATCAAAATCAGCTCCATCAAGGGGCAGAGGCAACTGCCAAACACGATCAGGGGCGGAGGGTGGATGCACCAGGGGGTTCCTAAGATCGAATCAGCACCAGCGCATGATGCCCCGCCTGCAAGCCTTGCTTTGGGATGTTGATGGAACTTTGGCGGATACCGAACAAAACGGCCATCGGCTTGCCTTTAATGCCGCCTTTGCAGAGGCCCAACTGGCTTGGCACTGGAATAATTCCACCTACAGCGATTTGTTAGCGGTAACAGGGGGAATCGAGCGGATGCGGGCCTGGGCTAAGCAGCAACAAATTAAATCAAATCAATTTAAATCAATTCAAACTAAATCAAAAAATCAAATAGATCCGTTGGCGGAAAGTGAATTAGAGGAGTTGTTAATCCGCCTGCAGGCAAGTAAACAAAAGCACTACCGCCGCATCCTCAAGGAGCAGTTACTCCCTTTGCGGCCTGGGGTTGAAAGGCTGCTGCTGGAGGCGAGGGCCGCGGGTTTATGCCAAGTGCTTGTTACAAGCAGCGGCCGCAATTCGGTGGAAGCCCTATTGCAGCATCATCCGCAAATAAATAATTGCTGGCAACACTGGATTTGCGCTGAGGATGTGCAAACAAAAAAACCACACCCTGAGGCCTATGTGCTGGCCCTAAAAAAACTAGGGCTGCCAGCTGCTGCAGCTATAGCGATCGAGGATTCAGCCCAGGGATTAGCTGCAGCCAGGGGAGCAGGCCTCAAGGTATTAATCACGGCCAAAGCAAAACCTGGGCTTGAAGGAGCTGCAGCGATAGTGGATGATCTGGATGCAGGAGCGATCAACCTCGCCAAACTGCAGCAGTTTGTGGATTAAACAAATGCCCCAATCCACCCGTTTTAATAAGGTTCAAGAGGCATTAACAGAACAGTTATTGGGCTGGATAAGCAGCAGCTGGTATAAAAAAAGCCTGGGCCTATTATCCCTATTAGCCGGTTATTATTTGGCGGCTAATTTAACCAGCATCTACCTAAATTTCACAAAGTTGCAAAGTTTAGGCGCCCTAGGCCTGTTGCTGCTGGTGGAGCTTCAGGTGCGCCTGCGCACCCGATTTAACACAACAAAAAATTCGATATTTTGGCTTATATCTGATAATTTGCGTGTTGGCGCTGTTTACGCTGTGATCTTAGAAGCTTTCAAACTTGGCAGTTAGCTTTAAAGTAAGCTTTAAATTAACTTCAAAGTTATTTTTAAAGCTAACTTGCGTGGCAATTTATTTCTTTCAAACTTTACAAAATTGATACTGCCTAGATCACTCTTCAGTTTCTGCTTCTTCAGGCATTGGGTACACAAATCCTTGGGCCCTACCGCTCAAAACGGCCTTACCCAAAGACATGGCTTTTTGAGCCGCTACGCGCGCCTTAGCCTTCCAGGTGGCATGGCGCTGATTGCGCTTGCCCTTTGAGGTTTTCTTCTTAGGAACAGCCATCCGGGCTCGCTCAATACCAAACAACAATCATCTAATGCCAGGTAACCATCCGTCAATCGCTAAGCTTTCTGGAGATAATTGGACCTGGTTCCTAAACGGATTTGAGCGAAACCCCAAGCTATAGCGGCCTGCTCAAAGCGATCCGCGCTGGCCAGGTGAAGGAATTAAAACTGCTACCCCGCACCGATCAGGTGTTAGTGCAGTTCAAAGATGGCTCTGAAAGCCGGGTGGCGGTTTTTAGCAACGATCAACAAATCCTGCGCAGCGCCGAGGCCGCCAGGGTGCCCTTAAGCGTGAGCAACACAAACGATGCCAGCTCCTCTGGGCTGCTGGTGAATTTATTTCTAGGCGTTTTGCTGATCAGCCTATTGGTGTTGTTGTTAAAGCGTTCAGCATCCGTAGCCCAAAAAGCACTGGGCTTTGGCCGCAGCCAGGCCCGCCTGCAACCGGAGGGGAGCATCAATGTTCGTTTTGAGGATGTGGCTGGCATTGATGAAGCAAAAGCTGAATTACAGGAGGTGGTTACTTTTTTAAAGGAACCCGAACGCTTCACTGCAGTTGGTGCCCGCATTCCTCGTGGGGTGTTGTTGGTGGGGCCCCCTGGTACCGGTAAAACCCTATTGGCTAGGGCTATCGCTGGGGAAGCTGATGTGCCCTTCTTCTCGATATCCGCCTCAGAGTTTGTGGAGATGTTTGTGGGCGTTGGTGCCAGCCGCGTGAGGGATCTATTTCGGCAGGCAAAAGCAAAAGCACCCTGCATCATTTTCATCGATGAAATCGATGCTGTTGGTCGCCAACGGGGGGCAGGCATCGGCGGCGGCAACGATGAAAGGGAGCAAACCCTCAATCAATTGCTCACTGAAATGGATGGCTTTGAAGACAATTCAGGTGTGATCCTGCTGGCGGCCACCAACCGCTCAGATGTGCTCGATTCAGCCCTCCTTAGGCCGGGCCGTTTTGATCGCCAAATAATGGTGGAACTGCCGGATCGCCGCGGTCGCGAGGCAATTTTGGGAGTTCATGCCCGCACTAGGCCCCTAGGGGACGACGTTTCGCTACCGCTTTGGGCCCGCCGCACGCCAGGGTTTTCCGGGGCAGATCTGGCCAATCTGATCAATGAAGCGGCGATTCTCACGGCGAGAAGGGAAAGGCTATTTATCGATGAACAGGCGATGAATGATGCCCTTGAGCGGGTAACGATGGGCCTAGGGGCTAAACCCCTGCAAGACAGCGCCAAGAAACGCCTAATCGCCTATCACGAAGTGGGCCATGCCTTACTCACAACCCTGCTGCCCGCTGCAGACAACCTCGACAAAGTAACGCTGCTGCCAAGGGCAGGTGGAATTGGCGGCTTTGCCCGCACCACCCCCGATGAGGAAATTCTTGACAGCGGCTTGATTAGTAAGGCCTACCTAAGGGCAAGGTTGGTGGTGGCCATGGGCGGAAGGGCAGCTGAAATTGTTGTGTTTGGTGATGCGGAGGTAACCCAAGGAGCTAGCGGTGATTTGCAAATGGTTAGCCAAATTGCCCGGGAAATGGTTACCCGTTATGGCTTTTCAATGCTGGGCCCCATGGCGCTTGAGCAGGAGGGGGGTGAGGTATTTCTCGGCCGCGATTGGATGCGGCCAGAGCACAGCTATTCAAATAACACGGCCACCAAAATAGATGCCGTTGTACAACAAATTGCCAGGGATGCGCTTAAGCAAGCAATTGATTTATTAACACCGAGGCGGCCTTTAATGGATGCCTTAGTTGAGGCACTAATTGAGCAAGAAACCCTTGATGAAATCAGCTTTAATAAAATTGTGCAAGCACACGAAAAAGATTTCAGCCCCCAGCAACCGCTGGCACAATGCTCACCTCATCCCCAGCGCTGAGGGCAGTGGTTTGATTATCAAGGAAACGAATATCCTCACTGTTCACATAAAAATTAAGAAAGCGGCGTAACTTTCCCTGTTCATCACAAAGGCGATTACCCAAACCTGGAAAAGCAATATCTAGGGCTTCAATCAATTCCTGCACGGAGCTTGCTTCCAATTCAACCGTTGCTTGATCAGCGGTGAATTTCTGCAGGGGGGTGGGAATTAAAACTTGAACGGCCATGGAATTAAATGCAAAGTTGAATAAATAGAAAGAAGCTAATAATTAAACGCCAACGCTTTCCCAAGTGGCGCGCTGGAGCGACTGGGCCCTTTCCCAGGCGGCATTAAAGCTTGCCAGCTGGGGTTCGATGGTGTGGGGCTCGCCCACCACAGCACTAACGGCTTCGGTGGTTTTTAAGCCATTGCCTGTGATGTAAGCAACGGTGGTTTCAGATGGATCGATTTTGCCCTGTTCCACCAGTTTCTTAAGCACTGCAATTGTTGTGCCACCTGCGGTTTCAGTGAAAACACCTTCGGTTTCAGCCAACAGCTGGATGCCAGCGATGATTTCGTCGTCTGTTACGGCGGCAATGGAACCTCCAGTGCGGTTTGCCAGATCGATGGCATAGGGACCATCGGCTGGATTACCAATGGCAATTGATTTTGCAATGGTGTTTGGTTTTACCGGCGTGATGAAATCCCTGCCTTCCGCAAATGCTTGGGCAATGGGTGAGCAACCCTCAGCTTGGGCGCCACTAAAACGCACCTTCTTTTCATCAACTAAACCAACCTTGATGAATTCATCAAAACCCTTACTGATTTTAGTAAATAGGGAACCAGAAGCCAAGGGGGCAACGATGTGGTCGGGCAATTGCCAACCAAGTTGTTCAATAACTTCATAGCCAAGGGTTTTTGAACCCTCTGAGTAGTAGGGTCGCAAATTGATATTAACAAAGCCCCAACCATAGGTATTTGCCACTTCGCAGCAAAGCCTATTCACTTGGTCGTAATTACCTTTAACCGCCATCAAGGTGGGGTTATAAATCAAGGTGCCGAGGATCTTGCCAGCCTCGAGATCAGCGGGAATAAATACACAGCAATCCATGCCGGCATGGGCGGCGATCGCTGCGGTGGAATTAGCTAAATTACCTGTGGAAGCACAGCTAACCGTAGAAAAACCAAGCTCCCGAGCCCTTGTTAGAGCAACGCTAACCACCCGATCTTTAAAAGAAAGGGTGGGCATATTTACGCCATCATTTTTGATATAGAGATTCTTGATACCAAGGCGCCTTGCCAGGCGATTTGCCTTGAGCAAAGGTGTAAAGCCTGTGCCCACATCGATGGGATCCCCCTCGATGGGCAAGAAATCGCGGTAGCGCCAAATCGATACGGGGCCAGCTTCGATCGAGGCGCGGGTGGTGCGAGCCCGAATGGCGTCGTAGTTGTAAACAACTTCGAGGGGGCCAAAGCACACGTCTTCACAAACGTGGCGGGCGCCAGCTCCGTATTCATGGCCGCATTCCTTGCAGCGCAAGCCTTTGAAAGTAACCGAGGCGAGGGTAGACGTCACGGCTGAAAGTCGTATTGCACCAAGTTAGCAGCGCCATTAGGGTGAGCGATTAAATCCCAACCGTGGTGGTTGGGTATTAGCTGCGATATTGATTGGATAGGGTTTGGTAATGGGTGCCCCAGCTTTTTCGCGATCACAATCAGCGGCCTTGGCGAGCTTTTTGGCAGCGGCACTGCTGCTGATCTTGCTGCTGCCAAGGCTATGGGTGGAACTTGTTTGGTTTGAACAATTTCAGCTCGAGCAACTGCTGCTGCGCCGCTGGGCGGTGCAGGGGGTTGCCTTTATTGCGGTGCTCGGCCTTGGCATCCCACTGCAACTACAGCAATTGCAGCGCTGCTGGAGCTTGCGCAGCCAAAACCAAA
>MWMJ01000076.1:0-5576 GCA_002151525.1 Synechococcus sp. Lanier
AGGCCTAGCTGATTTGAAGCTGCCGGTGTTGGTGGTGGCCGGCAGCAGTGATTTAGTGGTGCCGCCAAAACCAGAGGCGTTGCTTCCCTTTGGCCAATATCCAAAAAATGGCAGTGCTTTGGTGTTAGCTGAACGTGGAACCCATTTCAATTTACCTGCGGGGGCAGATTCCAATGGTGGACCATTGCGTGCTCTTCTATTGCATTGGTTATCCGCAAAACCGATCGATGCCAATAGCGGTATTACAGATCCCACTGGCTTGCAATTGCGGCTTGCGGGGGGGCGTTAATAATGATCTTTGCCTATGCAACCGTTGGCGATCCAGGCGCCCTTCCCTTTGGCCTTGATATGGCCAGCATGCAAAATGGTGCTCTTTTTTATCTTGGTTTATCCAGTGTGGTTTTTATTTTGATCTGGCTTATTGGTTTTAGAAAGCGTTAATTAGTTTCAATTATTAAATCCAATTGCTTTTCAGCTTTTTCTTCATTAATAAAGCCGTAAGCCCTAAATACATCTGGATTTGGGTGGGTGATCTGTTGGCAGCCATTCACGCGCTCCACTTCAAAACCCTCAGCCGCCATCCGCCGCATCAACTTGGCCGCTTCTTCAAAACGGGCTGCCATCGCCGCCAAGCTGGCGCAATCTTGGCTTAGGCCTTCTTCCTTCCAAGTGAAATAGGGCATTTGTTTTACGGCCGCAGTAATAAACCCAGCGCCACTAACCCTAAGCTCACTAGCCAAAAAATCACCACCACCTTTATTTCACTCCAGCCCCCCAGTTCAAAATGATGGTGCAAAGGTGCCATCCGAAATAAGCGACGCCCTTGGCCATCAGCTCCCTTGGTTGCTTTAAACACCCACACCTGCAGGATCACAGATAACGATTCAGCCAGCAGCACGCCTCCCATCAAAAGCAAGGGCCACAGGCTGTTTGAAAGCAGCGCAATTGCACTCAGGGCTGCCCCCATCGCCAGTGAGCCGGTGTCACCCATAAACACCCTTGCGGGATTGCGGTTGTGCACTAAAAAGCCAAGCCAGGCGCCAGCTAAAGCAGCGCAGAAACCAGCCAGGGCTGGATCGCCGCCATTGCCCCGCAGCATCAGTTGCAAGCCCAAACCCATAAATACGATTGCCCCCACACCAGCTGCTAAGCCATCAAGGCCATCGGTGAGATTGGTGGCATTGCTTTCGGCCAAAAATACAAATAGGGCAAGGGGCCAAATCAAAAAACCCAGGGGCAGCCACCAGCCAAAAGGCAAGGCAATGCCGCTTGGCAGTGCCCCATGCAATGCCGCCCAAATAAGAAAAAAGGCAGCGGCAATTGCCTGCAATAGCAGCTTGCCTCTAGCGCTGAGGCCAGTGTTGGTGCGTTTTGTGAGGCTGCGCCAATCGTCTACGCCGCCGATCACCATGAAAGCAAGCGTTACCAAGGCCACTGGCAATAGCCGTTGATCGCCCGGGCTCACCAAACCAGCCACCAACACTCCACAGGGCACAAGCAGCAGGCCGCCCATGGTGGGTGTGCCTGATTTGCTGTGGTGGGATTGGGGCCCCTCCTGGCGGATTACTTGGCCCATCTTTAGGGCTTTTAGTTTTGGTATGCCCCAGCAATTCACCAGCCAGCTAAGCGAAAAAGCCAGCAGCAATGGGGTGCTTAATTGAAAAGCAGCTAATTTCAGGTCGCAGCAAATTGCCAGCAGCAGCAGTAGAGCAATCAAACCCCAAGCCCAGGTGTTACCTGAACCAGGGAAATTTGAGGCTGGTTTGCTGCTCAGCTCAGATGCGCCCACCTGCTGATTAGTCTTCCCAGTTTTCTTCTTGGCTTTCTTCCGGCTGGGTGTAGTCCTCCTTTTCACCCATCAAGGCTGAAAGTTCCTCTTCCTCAACGGTTGCTAGATCAGCACTGGCTGTTTCTTCTTCTGCCACAAGCCGGCCGCTGCTTTCCAGCCAGCTCAATAGATCGGGTTCATCCCGCAGCGGTAAAACCGGCGCTGGAGCGCTGCGGTTGTAGCGGGTGAGGGAAGGGTTGAAACTATCGAGGCTATTCATCGACGTGGTACTCAAACGATCTAGTTACCAGAGTTTTAACCTTAGCCCATGCCATCCAAATCAATTCAATTGTTGATCGCCTGGGGTGGAGCCCTGTTGGGGTCGTGGTTGCTGGTTTATGCCGGCAGCACGAACCTGGTGCTACCCCAAAATCCCCTGTTGGTGTGGGCGCTTGTTTTGGTTTTACCCACGCTCACAACCCTATGGATCGTTGCCCGTGGGCGGGCCACATAAGAGAATCAACAGAACTGAATAGCTGGTACGCATGGCAAGGGCAAACAAGGTGGTGCTCGCCTATTCCGGAGGGGTGGATACCAGTGTTTGTATCCCCTATTTAAAAAATGAATGGGGTGTGGCGGAGGTGATCACCTTTGCGGCTGATCTGGGCCAGGGCGATGAATTGGAGCCGATCCGTTTAAAAGCATTGGCATCAGGTGCCAGTGAGGCGATTGTTGGCGATCTGATCACTCCATTTATTAATGAATTTGCCTTCCCCGCCATCCGAGCAAATGGCCTCTACGAGGGCCGATATCCCCTCTCCACTGCCCTAGCAAGGCCTTTAATCGCCCGGCGTTTGGTGGAAATCGCCCGGGAAATGGGCGCTGATGCCGTGGCCCATGGCTGCACCGGTAAGGGCAACGACCAAGTGCGATTTGATGTGGCAATCGGCGCTCTAGCACCAGAACTAAAAGTGTTAACCCCAGCGCGGGAATGGGGCATGAGCCGTGAAGAAACGATCGCCTATGGCGAACGCTGCGGTATTCCTGCACCGGTTAGTAAAAAATCTCCCTATTCAATTGATCTAAACCTTTTGGGTAGATCGATCGAAGCCGGCTCCCTTGAGGATCCAGATGTGGAACCACCGGAGGAGATCTACGCCATGACCAGTTCGGTGGAAGCTGCCCCCGCCACCGCTGAATTGGTGGAAATTCGCTTTGAGCAGGGCAATCCCATTGCCATAAACGGCATTGAGCTGGATCCGGTTGTCCTCATCCACAAAGCCAATGCCCTGGCCGGTGCCCATGGTTTTGGCCGCCTAGACATGATTGAAAATCGAGTGGTTGGCATAAAAAGCAGGGAGATCTATGAAACCCCAGGGCTGCTTTTATTGATTCGTGCCCACCAGGAATTGGAAAGCCTCACCCTTGCGGCTGATGTGTTGCGCACAAAAAGGCAATTGGAGAGCCAATGGGCAGACCTTGTTTATCAGGGGCTGTGGTTTGGCCCCCTCAAGGAGGCGATCGATGCCTTTATCAATTGCAGCCAAAGCACCGTTAACGGCACGGTGCGTTTGAAATTGCATAAGGGCAATGCCACGGTGGTGGGCCGCAGCAGTGCAAACAACAGCTTGTATGTGCCTGATATGGCTACCTATGGCGGCGAAGATCAGTTCAACCACCTCGCCGCTGAAGGATTTATCTATGTGTGGGGTCTTCCCATTCGCCTATGGGCAGCAGCCCAACGTCGGAACGGCCACCACGGATAAGCCTCAATAGGGGCGGCATTGCTTCGAGGGCCCTTGTTGGGCTAGGGGGGCGCTTATCTGGAAAGCGCAGCCGCACCTCACCAGGTTGGGGCAGTAGGCGCTCAACCTGGGCCCGCAGGCGTTCATTTTCAGCAAGCAGCAGTTGCTGTTGTTCCAAAACCGGTTGCAACCGTTGTTCAAATTTGCGCTCAAAAATCCCCGGCAGCTCCTCCAAGAGAGATTGCAATTCCTCTAGCTCCAAATCCCTGCGGATATTTGTTGCCTGGGGTTCCAACTCTTCAAGCCATTGGGGCAGCGGCTCATCTTCCACTGACCACTTCGCTTGCATGAACTCACACCTTTCTGGCGCGACCCTATCGGTGAAAACCGTCCCCAGCAAGGGGGGTTTAGTCGTCGTCGCTGGCGGCTGGAATGGCGGCAGCAGCACCCACCAAGTCACGATCTTGACGGGGTGCGCTGCTTTCCATTGGTGCCACAGGCGTGGTGCTCCTTCCCAAGGAGCTGTGCTGGCCTTCGTATTTAACGGTTAGGTAGCGGATTACGTCTTCGCTTAAACGCATGGCCCGCTCCAGGGGACCCACCTGTTTGCCGTCGCCGCTGTAGTTCAACTGCACATAAACACCCTCCCGGTGTTTACCGATGTTGTAAGCCAAACGACGCTTACCCCGTTGTTGGTTATCGATGATTGTGCCGCCGTTTTCGATCACAAGATCGCGATATTTATTGGTGTGGGTTTCAACCTCATCCTCCGCGATATCAGGGCGGAGGATATACATCGTTTCGTAGTTGGGACGTTCGCTCATGGTGCCTGTGGGGTGAACCCGAACCAGTGGCTCGGAGGCTTTTTAGAAGCTTACAACTGCATCCGCACCGCCTCTGAAATGGTTGGTAGATCAACCTCTTTACCGCGCAGGGATTGCAGCACTGCATAAAGAAGCACCGCCAAGCTGCCGATAAATACGGTGTTGTTCAAGGTGCGCAGCACGATGCTGTCGCCCATGGGTGACAGCAATACATTGAAGCCCAGGGAAACCACCACCAGCAAAATGTCGAGCAGGATTGCCTGTAGGGCGTTGAAGCGCAGGTATTGGGGCACCTGGGGGTTGCGCACCACCGCCAGATACAACACCAAAAACAAAACGAAGCCACCAAAGGGCACTGCTTGCTGCAAAAACAGCAGTGGTAGGGCGGGCCACTGCAACAGGGTTAACCAAGGAAATACCACAAACAGCGCATTGCCAAAGGGCAAAGCATCGCTCCAGGGCAGTAGGTAGGTGAGCAAGGCCAGCAGCCTTTGCCAGATCGGTATTTGGTTCATGGCACCAGCCTAGGTTTTGCAAGGGCTTGCTCAACGGCTTTGCCCATGGCAGCAACGGGCACTTGCCCTAAACCCGTCCAGAGCTTGAGGGCGGCAGCCCCCTGCTGCACAAGCATTTCTAAGCCGTCCTGGCAGGCAAGCCCCCGGGCAGCAGCCTCCCGCAGCAGGCGGGTGGGCCTTGGCGTGTAAACCACGTCGTAAACCAGGGCATGGGCTGGCAATAGCGCCAGCTGCCCTTCACTTAAGGGGCTTTGCTGCTGCCATTCGCCCATGCCAAGGGGGGTGCCATTCACCACTAGATCCACCTGGGGCAGCAATTCAGTTAATGGTTCTTCCCATGGCAGTAGTTCCAGGGGCAATGCCAAAGCTGCGGCCCAGGCGGCCAAGGCTTCCATTTTTTGTTTATTTCTTGCCCGCAGCAGCAAGCGCTTAAAACCCAGCGCCTGGCAGCTGTGCAGCACCGCCCGCACCACCCCACCACCGCCCAGCACTAGGGCCGTTTCAGCGCCATTACTGAAATGTTGCTGTAGTGGAATAAGGAAACCGCTCCAATCGGTGTTGGTGCCATGCCAACCACCCCTGCCATCCGGCACTAAGCAATTCACTGCCCCCAATTGTTTTGCAATGGGGTCGACACTATTTAGCAGTGCTGCAATCGATTCCTTGTGGGGAATCGTGACGCTTACGCCACGGCAGCCGATCGCCCCAAGCCCTTGCACCGCCT
>MWMJ01000077.1:0-5486 GCA_002151525.1 Synechococcus sp. Lanier
CGGGCCATTGCTGGCATGGCCCCCATGGGGCATTAGCAAGCCAAAGGGCCCATGGGGGCGGCTGTTGGCTGCAGCTGCCTTTTGGCGATGGGGTGGAACTGCAGCGGCTGGTGCAACAGCCCATAGGGAGAGAGCCACTGCCAATCCAGCAGGCACTGAGTTTGGAGGATTTAGGTGCAGGGCGCTGGCGTTTGCAAAACAGCCGCCTGCAGGTGCTGCTGGGGCCCCAAGGGGTGGAGCAGTTGCGGGGCTGGCAAGCCGATGGCTGGGGCCCTGAACTACTAAAAAGCCCACTGCAATTGCGGCGTTATGCCGATCGCGGTGAATTTTGGGATGCCTGGGATTTAGCCGCCAACTACCAACAGCAGCCGCTGCCTTTTAGCTGGTGCAGCGGCCCTGAAGTGCTGGAAAGCGGCCCCCTCTGCACGGCCCTGCGCTGGCGCGGCCGTTGCGGCCAAAGCCCAATCCAACAAATGCTGCGCCTCCAGGCTGGCAGTGAAGTGCTTGAGCTGTGCCTGCAAAGCCAATGGCAACAACACCATGAACTCTTAAGGCTGGAACTGCCCCTTGCTCAAGCAACTGGTTTTTGGAGTGCTGATTGCCCAGCTGGGGTGCAAAACCGTGCCAGTAATCCCCGCAATGCCAGGGAGGAAGCCCGCTGGGAGGCTGCAGCAATCAGCTGGGTGGCTGGCCATGGCATTGCGGTGCTGCTCGATGGCCCCCAGGGGGTAAATGGCACGGCCGATGGCCTTGGCGTTTCTTTGCTGAGGGGGCCCACCTGGCCGGATCCAAGTGCCGACCAGGGTTTACATCGTTTAAGGCTGGGGCTGATGGCAACGCCCGGGGGCTGGTGGCAGCAAGGGGTGCCGGCGGCAGCAGCCAGCTTCCGCAATCCCCTATGGAAAAGGCCAGCCGCTGATCAAGAGGCAATCAAAGCTGAAAGCCGCCAATTGCTGGCTTGGCCAAATTCCGATCTGCAATTGCTGGGGATCAGCAGGAATGAAGCGGATCAACTGCGCCTAACGGGCCAAAACCTCAGCCCCTGCAGAACAATGCACTTAAAAGCTTGGGCAATTGGCAGCTGGTATCAATCCTCGTGGTCATCAAAGGGATCGGTTAGCTGCTTGGAGGGTGGGCCAAAGGCGGTGTAGATGCCAAAGCCAGTGAGGGCGAGTAAAACCACCAGCACTGTTAGTGCCACAGAGATTGCAGGGGAGGTGGTTTCCATCAATGGTTTGCAGAGGGTGCAAGGAAGGGCCCGTTGCTATTACAGTAACGAGCCCTATACCCCGCCAGAGAGGTTTTCAGCCCATGGCCCAACGCACCCGCCTGGGAGATCTGCTTCGCCCCCTCAATTCTGAGTACGGCAAGGTGGTGCCCGGTTGGGGCACCACACCTGTGATGGGCATTTTCATGGTGTTGTTTCTGGTGTTTCTGCTGGTGATCCTGCAGCTCTATAACCGTTCCCTCTTGCTTGATGGGATCACGGTGAACTGGAACGGCATGGGTTAAGCGATGAACATCTTCGGCGTTGGCTTGCCGGAGATGGCGGTGATTGCCGTCATCGCCCTGCTGGTGTTTGGTCCAAAAAAACTGCCGGAATTAGGCCGCGGCTTGGGGCGCACTTTGAAAAGTTTTCAAAGTGCTTCCCAGGAATTCGAGCAGGAATTCCGCAAAGCTGTTGATGCACCAATCGATACCCCTGAACCCAGCAAACTTGAATCAGCCGATGCCACTGACGTTGCTGGTGGGCCTGGGTAATCCAGGCGCTGATTACGCTGGAACACGCCATAACGTGGGCTTTATGGTGCTTGATCAGCTGGCTGCAAGTGCTGGAGCTAATTTTCGGCCCCAAGCGAAATTACACGCTGAATTAGCAGATATTGGCCATGGCAATAAGCGTTTGCGGCTATTGAAACCGCAAACATTTATGAATGAGAGCGGCCGCTCGATTAGGGCCTGCCTCGATTGGTTTGGCTGGAGCGCTGAACAATTGCTTGTGCTGGTAGACGACATGGACCTAGAGCTGGGGCGATTGCGGCTGCGGGCGAGCGGAAGCGCCGGCGGCCACAACGGCTTACGCAGCACTATTCAACATTTAGGTAGTGAACAATTCGCAAGGCTGCGCATCGGCATTGGTGCACCTTTAGGTGATCCCCAGGAGCGAAAAGAACGCACGGTTAGCCATGTGTTGGGGCCATTCAGGGCAAGCGAGCAGGGGCTGCTTAAACAGGTGCTGGCTGAGGTGTGCAAGGGAATTGAATTAATCCAAGCCAATGGTCTAGAGAAAGCTGGCAATCGCCTCAATGGATTTCGGCCAAGCACTTGAGATGGCAAAACTACCCTCCACCAATGCAAAGCTACGGGTTTTACATCAAAGCTTTAGTAATAAATTAGTGGAGGGTGAAGTGGCAGCTGGGGGTTTTAGTTGGGAATTTAGATGGCATTTTGATCGCGGTGAATTGGTGGTGGAACCATCGCTTGGCCGGGCTTTAATTCAAGATGCTTTATTACGCTTTTTAGTAAAAAGTGATTATCAATTAGAACCCGGTGGCGATTATCAATTCACCGTGAGGGCAAAGTTTTAAGCAAGCCCTAAGCGATGGCCCAGGTGGGCCTCCAGCAGCAGTAATGCCGCTAGATCATCTAAGGGCCTTGGCGGCAGCCTTAAACCTTCAGGTAATAGTTTCCATAGATTACGGGGCGGAAATAATTGCCAATAACGGCCCCTGGCGGCAAGGGTGCTGCCGGCCTCTGGCTGCAACACAACTTTTAATTCGGGTAGGGCATCACCTAGGGCCTGCTGCCAGGGGCCACTTCCGGTGCCATCACCCAATACGAGGCCCTTCACGCTGCAACTGTGGCACCAATGCTGCAGCCAATCCCAGCTTTCCTGGGGTGTGCACACCAGAAGATCTTGCACCTGCTGGCCGCTTATGTCGGTGCGCACCAGCCCGCATTTACTGCGGCCTGGATCGAGGCCAATCCAATGGCCGCCTGCTGTTGAGGTAGTAGCTGTCATTGCTCTGCGGGGTTGATGCCCCGAAGTTCCACCAGCACCGGATCAGCGGTGTCGCTATCGCGCACCGACACCACCTGCACCAATAGGGGCCGGCGACGGGGCTGTTCACTAAGGGCGCGGCCAGCTGCCTTAAATGCCTCCACATCAAATTGAATCGCTGGCGCTAGGGAACCCTGGCGCAGGATTTCAGTGCGGGCAGCGGCAAGCAGCAGATTTAGGCGGGCCTGCACTTGCTCGGGGCTGCGTTCATTGGGATCAAAGCTGATGCTGGCGAGCACTTCACCTTTACTCACCACTTTTTGGTTAGGGCGCACATCAGCGAAGGCGAGCACCTGGGTTTCACCGCGCAACACATTGCCGGCGGAGCGAATACTCACAACCCAATCACCACCATTACTTAGGGCCTGTTCAACCTTTGCCACTTCACTGCGGGGGATTAAAAGCAGCTGACGATCTGGCGGCTGGCCAGGTAATACCTGTTCAAAAGCGCGCAGATTTGCCTGGCGCAATAAATCCTCGATTGCTTTTTTTACTAAGCGTTGCTGGGGGATTGCCATTCTGGCGCTGGTGAGCGCTTGGCCGGTGGTTAAAACCACATCACCACTGCGCAGGGCCAGCACCTTGCCCTCCAACTGTTTTAGTTCCTGTAAACCACTGCGGGTGCGCGTTTGCAGCTGCTGCAATTCCGCATCACGGCTTTTTACATCGTTACCGAGCCGGTTTCTTTCAGCTTCTAATTCACGCCTACGGGCTTGCAGGGGGGCAAGTTCAGATCTCAACTGATTTGCCCTTACTTCCACCTGCTGCAGTTGGCGCCGTGCTGCAAGGCGGCCTTGATCTGCTTTTGTGCCCTCTTGGCGCGCTTGGGCTAATTGCTTTTGACTGTTGCTTAATTGCTCAACACTGAATTGCAAGTTTCTACGCGAATTACTCAGTTTTGTTTGCAGCTGATCCAGCTGGAATAAACCAACCCGCAACCGTTCGCTAACGGCGAGCATCAAGCCAAGGGTTAGGGCACTGATCAAACTGCCGGTGAAAACCGTGATCAGCACAGCGGTGCTGCGGGGACGCAACTGAAACAAGCTGAGGCGCGCCTTGCCGATGCGGCTGCCGAGGCGATCACCAATGGTGGCGAGCACTCCACCGAGCAGCAGCACCGCCAAAATCAGCAGCCAGCCGGTCACGAAGAAAGCACTTAAACGGGAACCAGTATCGCTGAGGGTTGATCAGCTAAAGCGTTTTGCAAGGGCAAGCGGATCAAAAACAGTGATGCGTTTGCGATCGATTTCCACAAGGCCGGCATTGCGTAGATCACCGAGCAGGCGGGTGATCGTTACCCGGGTGGAGCCGATTGCTTCTGCGATCGCTTGGTGGGAAAGCTTGAGATCGATCGTGATGCCACGGGTGCCTGGCATGCCGAAATCACGGCATAAAACCAGAAGAAAACTCACCAAACGCGACGACATATCGCGATGGGTGAGGGTTTCGATCATCGTTTCGGTTTGCAGGATGCGAGAAGAAAGGCCCTGCAAAAGCAATAAACCAACGCGGGCATCTTTTTCGATCGCCTGGCGCACGGAGGTGGCGGGGGCACTGATTAAATCAACCCTGGTGAATGCAACCGCGTGATAAAAACGATCGGATCGCTGGCCTGTTAACAGGGAGAGCACACCAAAAATGCTGTTTTCCCGCAATAAAGCAACGGTGATTTCCTCACCGGATTCATAAACGCGCGATAGGCGCACGGCACCGCGTTTAAGCAGATAAACCCGCTCGGCTGGATCACCAGGAAAAAAAATTGTTTTGCCGCGCTCCACAATTTCGGAGGTGGTGCCCGCCAGGCTGCGCATCACCTCTTGAATAGTTGGCTGGGGTGGGGCTGATGAAAGCATGGGCCCTGGCTCAGTTAGCGAAACCTTAATAAGGGCCGCCGGAGTGCCTGGTAGCGGTTAACACCAAATATTGCACAGTACAAATGTTTGCACTATCTGTGGTGTGCAGAGCTTGTGCATGCGGCTTTGAACGCTACATTCGGGTTTCGTACGCCCCCGGTGCTTTTATGCTCAGCAGCCTTGCTCAACCCAGCCAAAGGCAGGCGGGGGCAGCACTGCGGTTGCTGGTTAGCCAACCGGAGGGGCTATTGCAGGTGCACACGGCCGCCTATCGCGGCAGTTGCCCCAGTGTGTTCAGCCAGGCGCTGCGCAGTGCTGGCTTGGGTAGCACTGTGCTGGTGTGTCAGTTTTTGCGCGGCGGCGTGGCTCAAGGGCCGAGCCGGCCGGTGCAGATGTGCGGCAGGCTCACCTGGCTGCGGCCGGCGCTGGCGGGCTGCCTAAATGGACCAGAAGAAGAAGAGAGCAGCAGGCAGGCGGTGCAGGAGCTATGGCAAGAAAGCAGCCGTTGGTTGCTGGAGGGTGCTGCTGATCTAGTGGTGCTGGATGAATTGGGGCTGGCGCTGGCCTATGGG
>MWMJ01000078.1:0-5418 GCA_002151525.1 Synechococcus sp. Lanier
CACCCTGAGGGCCTCCAAGGGCCACTGGGGCGGCATTTCCGCCCCCACAACACTGGGTAAATAACTTTCGATACCAAGGCGATTGATCGCCTGCAGGCGGCCCTTCTCAAGCCGCACTAGAAGTCGCCCCCGGTAGCGCCTTTGTTGCAACCAAAAGCTGTCGTTTGGTGGTTCAGGGCTAATCCATAGCTCCGAGATCGACCCGGCCGGCAAACCTGCAATTTCGTTGCCCTCCACCCGCAGGGTTAGTCCCCCCGCCACAGCTCCAAGGGAGCGACCATTGCTCGCCTGCAGCACCAGTCTGCCCTCCGCTGGGGATACCCGCAGAGCAGCAGCTTCCTCCACCAGCACCCGCACCTCCGGTTCCCTCACCAAGGCGAAGGGAAGCAGCAGCGCCATCAAAAGGGGGGAATTCCAAGCCATCTAGCTGGGTAGAGTTGCTTTGCCGTGACACCATCAAAGCCGGCGCCGGTCGATAACGCCATTGCAGATCACTTTTCTGGGCACTAGTTCCGGAGTGCCAAGCCGCAGCCGCAATGTTTCCGCGGTGGCTGTGCGCTTACCCCAGCGCTCCGACCTGTGGCTGCTCGACTGCGGCGAGGGTACCCAGCATCAATTCATGCGCAGTGATTTACGGGTATCGCAGCTGCGGCGAATTTTCATCACCCATATGCATGGCGACCACGTATTTGGGTTGCCGGGTTTACTGGCAAGCCTTGGCATGGCAGGTAATTGCCCAGGGGTAGACCTCTACGGCCCGGCCCCATTGGAAGCATTTGTGCTGGGTTCCCTGCAGCATTCATCCACCCGCATTGGCTATCCGTTGCGATTTCACAAAGTTGAGGCAGCCGCCAGCAGCGGCGCCCCCTTGCTCCAAGACGGCAACCTAACGGTGCGATGCGCCCCCTTAACCCATCGAATTCCAGCCTTTGGTTATCGGCTCCAGGAGGAAGAACGCCCAGGTCGTTTCAATATCAACCAAGCCAGGGAACTCAATTTGCCCCCAGGCCCTTTATTTGCCCGGCTGAAGGCTGGAGAAACAGTCAGTTTGGAGGATGGCCGTGTAATCAGGGGGGCAGACCTCTGCGGACCCGTGCAACCGGGGGTTTCCATGGCTTATTGCACCGACACAGTATTCAGCGAAGCGGCTGTTCAACTCGCCAAAGGGGTAGATCTCCTAATCCACGAGGCAACCTTTTCCCATCGCGACGCAGAATTGGCCTACCAACGTCAACACTCCACCAGCACAATGGCAGCCCAAACCGCTGCGGAAGCTGGGGTTCACCAGTTGGCACTAACCCACCTAAGCCCCCGCTATGCCCCAGGCAACCAAGAAAATGCCGAGGATTTATTGCGGGAAGCACGGGCAATTTTTCAGAACACGTTGCTTGCTAAAGACTTCCTAACGCTCGAATTAAACCCTGGGGCCTGCAACAGTGTGTGAGTCACCGGGCTGATTAGCGCCTTTGGAGTGGTTTTGCGTGATACAAGAGCTCAGGAGTCCGTAACGTTGCCCGCTTCCTCCATGTCGACTGTTTTTCAGGGTTTGCGTCGCCTAGCCGTGCTGCTGTTGCTTCCCATCGTTCTGTTATTGCTGCCCAGCACTGCTGCGGCACTGCAATGGGACGCCGCAACCCTCACCGTACCGGCAGATCCCAATGGCACTCAGATCACCTTCAGTGAATCTGAGATCAAAGCGGGCCGCAAAATTTTCAATACCAGCTGCGGCACCTGCCACGCCGGTGGTATTACCAAAACCAACCAAAACGTTGGCCTAGATCCAGAAACCCTTGCCCTTGCCACCCCTCCAAGGGATTCCGTGGCGGCATTGGTGGATTACATGAAAGATCCCACCTCCTACGACGGTGAGATGTCTATTGCGGATCTGCACCCCAGCCTTAGGAGTGCCGATGTTTTTGTGCAAATGCGCAATCTCACCGATGAAGACCTACGCCGCATGGCTGGCTACATCCTTGTTGCACCAAAAGTGCAGGGTTTGCAATGGGGTGGCGGCAAGATCTATTTCTAGAAATGTTCCTTTACCGGTTTATTGCTGATCGGGGTTTTCCCTGCGGCTATACCACCACTCCTGCAATTCAGGGCTGAGCCTTTCGGCAAAAAGCGTGAGCACAGCTGTGGTGGCCCGCAGGCCAGGCTGCAGCAGCTCAACCACATAGGTTGGGCAACGCCGGGCCGCCAGGTCGGGCACAAACCGTTTACCCACCCGCCGCCAACTTGGTTCCTTGCTGCGCCATTGCAAACGGCAGCAGGGCCACGGCAGCTCCTCGCGATCAAACAAGCGGCAGCAGGGCCCGATCACCCGAAAGGTATACATACCACCGGGACTCGGATGCTCACTGCCGTTTGGCAATAAACGGTTGTGGCTTGGGGGTACCGGTGCAGGCACTTAGGCGAAATGAAGGTGAAAAGGCTAAAAAAAAGCCACCCCCGCAGGGGTGGCTGAGCTTGACGCAATGAACAGCTCAGTAGAGCTCTTCTTCTGAATGGGTTTTGATAGTGCAGTCGCTGGTGGGGTAGGCCACGCAGGTGAGCACAAAGCCAGCTTCGATCTGGTCGTCGTCTAGGAAGCTTTGATCGCTCTGATCAACGGATCCAGAGGTGAGTTTGCCGGCGCAGGTGGAGCAAGCTCCAGCGCGGCAAGAATAGGGAAGATCGATGCCCTGCTCCTCGGCTGCGTCGAGGATGTACTGGTCATCAGGTACTTCAATGGTCTTGTTCAGGCCCTCGCTTTCGTTAACGAGGGTGACCTTGTAGGACGCCATGGCAATGAAGGTTTCTCAGGTCCACGGCGAACCGGGCCTGTAGGGGCTCGACCTTTGTACACCTAACTGCCGCCCCTAACGGCCACTAGCTGGGAAGGCCAATGCTTTCCGCAACTTGCATAAGTGAAATTTATCAATCAAACCTGCTATCGGCGGATTTCCAGCAGGGCCCAACGGGATTGTTCTGCAGCCAAATGGCACTGCCAGCCCATGGTTTTCAATTGCTGCGCCAAAGGTTCCACCTGTTCCACCAATAGGCCGCTGAGCAAGCCAACCCCCTCTTGCGCAATTAATTGATCAAACCATGGGGCGAGCTCAGCCAACACCGGAGCAAGGATGTTGCAAACCAGCACCTGGGCCCGACCATGGCCGAGCAACTGCTTTAGCTCAGGCGCTGAACCCAGCCGAACCTGGAGCAACTTCCCCATGCCATTGAGATTGGCATTGGTGTTGGTTGCCAATATCGCCAGGCTGTCGATATCGGAAGCCACCACAGAGCCCGCCCCCAAGGCCAGGGCAGCTAAACCGAGAATGCCGCTGCCACAGCCCAGGTCGGCCACCAAGCCCCCCTCTAGAGGCAAACTCTCCAGGCTTTGCATGCACAAACGGGTTGTGGGGTGACTGCCCGTGCCAAAAGCACTGCCTGGATCCAACAACAGCACCTGACGGTTGCTGAATTCCTCAGGGCATTCCAACCAAGCCGGCAGGATCAACAGCCGTTCACCCACCGGGTCGGGCTGCCAATGTTGTTTCCAGCTTTGGCTCCAATCCTCCTCCGCCTGTTGTTGCCAGCTCAAGGGGGGCAATACCGCGGCAAATGGCTCTGCCATGGCCGCAAGGGCTTCCCCAAGCCGCATTCGCTCACCATCGGGCCAATCCACAGCCGGCAGCCAGGCCACCAGGGTGCGATGGCTTGGCTGCTCCGGCTTGAATTGAATCGCCACCCTTGAGATGCCAAGGGTTTCAAGCCGCCAAATCAACGACTCTTCCAAATCGCCGCAAGCTTCAATCTCCAGCCTCCACCAGCTGGGGGATGGCAACGAAGTCATTGTTTAAAGGGTGACCGGATGGGCCTCCTGGATGCCATTGATGGCATAGATGCTGGTGAGCAAACTCGGTGGGATTGGGTCATCAAGGCTCAACACCATCACCGCATCGCCCCGCACGATGCGCCTACCCACCTGCATCGAGGCAATATTCACGTTGTGCTCCCCGAGCAGGGAACCGAGGTGGCCAATGATGCCAGGCATGTCCCGGTGGCGGGTAAACAGCATGTGTCGGCTGGGGGGCACATTGAGGGGGAATTCATCGATGCTGGTAACACGCAATTCCCCATCGGCAAACACCGCACCGGTAACCGTGTGGCTGCCCTGGGAATTGCGGCAGGAAAGCTGCAGGGAGCCGCCGGCAAAATCACGGCTGGCATCATCTTTAATCTCGAGCACATGAATGCCGCGGCCTTTCGCCTCGAGGGCTGCATTCACATAGTTGATTTTGTCGCCCAAGGCCGAGCTCAATAGCCCCTTTAGGGCTGCCACCACCAAGGGTTGGCTGGGATGTTCAGCAAATTCCCCTTGTAGCCGCACCTCTAATTCCTGCACCGAACCCCGCGCCAGTTGGCTGAGCAATAAACCAAGGGTTTCAGCCAGCTGCAAATGGGGTTTGAGTTTTTCCATCACCTCAGGCGTGAGGCCAGGAATATTCACAGCACTGCGGGCCGGTAGTCCCAAAAGCACGTCGCGAATCTGCTCAGCCACATCAACGGCCACATTCACCTGGGCTTCTTCCGTTGATGCCCCCAGGTGGGGAGTGAGGATCAAGCGTTCGCCAACGCTGCGCAGGGGCGAATCAGCCTCCAACGGTTCTTGGGCATACACATCGAGGGCCGCACCAGCGATCACACCATTTTTTAAAGCCTCTGCCAGATCCGCCTCGGCAATGATTCCACCGCGGGCGCAGTTAACCAACCGGGCCGTGGGCTTCATCTTGGCCAGCAAATCGGCGTTAACCAAATTTTCGGTTTCGGCCGTTCGGGGCAGGTGCAGGGTGATGTAATCGGCCTCTTTAAAAAGCGGCTCCAATGGGCTGAGCCGCACCCGCAGTTGTTGGGCCCGTTCATCGGAAATGAAAGGGTCGTAGGCGATTACCTCCATGCCCATTGCTTGGGCAACCCTTGCCACGTGGGAGCCGATCTTGCCTAAGCCAACCACACCGAGGCGTTTTTTATAGAGCTCATTGCCCACATAGGTTTTGCGGTCCCAACCACCTGCGGCAGTGCTGCTGTGGGCGGCTGGGATATGACGGGAAAGGGCCAACATCATTGCCAGGGCATGCTCAGCGGCGGCAATCGTGTTGCCCTCTGGTGAATTCACCACGAGCACACCATGCTTGGTGGCGGTAGCCACATCAACGTTGTCTACCCCCACGCCAGCGCGGCCAATGATCCGCAACCGTGGTGCTGCCTCGATAATTTCCGCCGTTACCTGGGTGCCAGAGCGAATCATCAGGCCGTCGTAATCGGCGATGATCTGCTTTAGCTCCGCTGCTGGCAGGCCCGTGCGCACATCCACATGGGCTACCTGCGAGAGAATATCTATTCCCACCTGATCGATGGGATCCGACACCAAAACTTTTG
>MWMJ01000079.1:0-5345 GCA_002151525.1 Synechococcus sp. Lanier
CCATGAAGTGTTTTTATCGAGCAGTTGTTTAAGTTCCACAAGGGGCAAACGCCAGCAATATTTGCTATGGCTGATTAATCGAATCATTGGTTTGATTGTTTACCAAACGGAGTTTGATATTGCTCATTGCCTGGAAGCCCTCCCCATTTCATCAGGTAGTAATTGCGATTTCTATAAAAGTTACACCAATGCAGGCGTTTATACAACTCAGTAGATTTTTTTAATGTTGAACTCCTATGGTGTTTCCAGCATGGTAAAACAGCATTCTCTATTGAATAGCCGTTTAATTTTAGGCGATATCTCGTATTACTATCTTCAAAATATGCCGGTGAAAAAAGTTTATCAAATCCACCAATTAATTGAATTACTTCTGGCCTATTTACATAGAAAGTTGAAAATCCACTTATTGGATCATCGCCCTCAACTATTACGCAATTATGGTGCTTTTCTGCGGTTTGCAAAATTGCGATCACGTCTTTATGGTTGAATAAAACATCGTCGTTACATATGATGCATTTGCCCAACTTGCTGATCAAATAATTAAAGCTTTTAGCAACTCCTAAATTGTAAGTTGGAGTTTGAACCTGAATTTTTAAATTAGTTGATGCGATTGAATGTATGTTTTCAGCCTCTTTGCTTTGCTGTAGTGTGCCCCCATTGTCTATTATGTGGATTTCATAATTAAAACATTCTTTTAGATTGCACGAAAGCGTTGTGATCAATTCGCTTAATAATGAATATTGGCTTAATGTGGGAATACCTATGCGTATTATTTTCACTGAGCGTGCTTGATTTTTATGTTAAACATCATATATCAAGCCTTGGGCATTGGGCTTGCGGGCCATAGATTGGTTTGTAAGTGTTAAGATAACTTCTTCCCATGGTGCCTTTAATGCTCAAGCTGTTGCTGGGTGATCCAAATGCCCGCAAGCTGAAGCGCTACCAGCCCCTGGTGAGTGATATCAATCTTCTGGAGGAGGACATCTCCCCCCTTTCAGATGAACAGCTTAGGTTGCGCACCGCTGCTTTTAAGGCGCAGCTTGAGGCCGCTGCCAGCCCCGCAAAACAGCGGTTGTTATTGGATGAAATTCTGCCGGAAGCCTTTGCCGTGGTGCGGGAAGCAGCCAAACGGGTGCTGGGTATGCGCCATTTTGATGTGCAATTGATCGGCGGCATGGTGCTGCACGATGGCCAAATCGCTGAAATGAAAACCGGCGAGGGTAAAACCTTAGTTGCCACCTTGCCCGCCTACCTAAATGCCCTCAGCGGCAAGGGTGTGCATGTGGTTACCGTTAACGACTACCTGGCCCGCCGCGATGCCGAATGGATGGGCCAAGTGCACCGTTTTCTTGGCCTCACGGTGGGCTTGATTCAGCAGGATATGAGCCCAGCGGAGCGGCGCAAAAATTACGCCTGCGACGTTACCTATGCCACTAATAGTGAATTGGGTTTTGATTATTTACGCGATAATATGGCAACGGACATTAGTGAGGTTGTGCAGCGGGAATTTAATTTTTGTGTGATCGATGAAGTTGATTCAATCCTGATTGATGAGGCCCGCACCCCATTAATAATTTCGGGCCAGGTGGAGCGGCCCCAGGAGAAATACCAAAGGGCGGCAGAACTTGCGCTCAATTTAGAGCGCTCGGCTGAGATCGGTAAAGATGGCATTGATCCGGAGGGTGATTATGAGGTTGATGAGAAACAACGCAGCGTAATTCTCACCGATGAGGGCTATGCCAAGGCAGAGCAATTACTAGGGGTTACCGATCTATTTAGTGCATCCGATCCCTGGGCTCATTTTGTTACCAATGCCCTCAAAGCAAAAGAACTATTTATTAAAGATGTTAATTATATTTTGCGCAATGATGAAGTTGTGATCGTAGATGAATTTACCGGCCGGGTAATGCCCGGTCGCCGCTGGAGTGATGGCCTGCACCAAGCGGTTGAAGCAAAGGAAGCTTTGCCAATCCAGCCTGAAACCCAAACCCTTGCCAGCATCACCTATCAAAACTTTTTCTTGCTCTACCCCCGCCTAGCCGGCATGACAGGCACTGCAAAAACAGAGGAGGTGGAATTTGAAAAAACCTACAAGCTTGAAGTGGCCGTGGTACCCACGAACCGCAGCCGTTCCAGACGGGATTTAGTTGATCAGGTATTTAAAAGTGAATCGGGGAAATGGCGCTCGGTTGCCCTGGAAACCGCTGAATATCACCGGGCTGGTAGGCCCGTGTTGGTTGGCACCACCAGCGTTGAAAAAAGTGAGTTGTTATCAGCTTTATTGCAGGAGCAAGGCATCCCCCACAACCTCCTAAATGCCAAGCCAGAAAATGTGGAGCGGGAGGCGGAGATCATTGCCCAAGCCGGCAGGGCTGGCGCCGTAACCATTGCCACCAACATGGCAGGCCGAGGCACAGACATCATCCTTGGCGGTAATACCGATTACATGGCCCGCCTGAAGGTGCGCGAGCTGTTGCTGCCCCGGCTTGTGCGGCCCGAAGAGGGCCATCGGCCACCTGTTCCTTTGCAGCGGGAGGCCAGCAGTGGCTTTGCTGCATCCAGTGCAAATCCCGCAAAACCCCCGAGTGAAGCAAGGGCGATCGGGCGTTTATTTCCCTGTGAGCTCTCAGCTGAAACCGATGCTGCCTTGGCTGATGTGGCCCAGCGTTTAGTGAAGCTCTGGGGTGATCGTTCTTTATCAGTGCTGGAATTAGAGGATCGCATCACCAGCGCCGCTGAAAAAGCACCCTCCGATGATGAGGGAATTCTCAGGTTGCGAGAGGTAATTAGTGCTATCCGCCACAACTACGACACTGTTATCGCCGCAGAACAGGCCCAGGTGCGAGAAGCCGGTGGTTTGCATGTGATCGGCACCGAACGCCATGAATCACGCCGGGTTGATAATCAGTTGCGGGGTAGGGCTGGGCGCCAGGGTGATCCGGGCAGTACCCGTTTTTTCCTTTCCCTCGAAGATAATTTATTAAGAATTTTTGGCGGCGAACGGGTAGCTGGTTTGATGAATGCTTTTCGGGTAGAAGAAGATATGCCGATTGAATCGGGCATGCTCACCCGATCCCTTGAAGGCGCTCAAAAAAAGGTAGAAACCTACTACTACGACATTCGTAAGCAGGTTTTTGAATACGATGAAGTGATGAATAATCAACGCCGGGCTGTTTATGCAGAGCGCCGCCGCGTACTCGAAGGAAGAGATCTTAAGAAACAGGTGCTTGGTTATGGCGAACGCACCATGGACGACATTGTTGAAGCCTATGTAAATCCGGAACTGCCCCCTGAGGAATGGGATCTAAGCCATTTAACAGGCAAGGTGAAAGAGTTTGTTTACCTGCTCCAAGATCTGCAGCCAGAACAACTGCAAGGCTTAAATATGGAGGAGTTAAAGGCCTTTTTGCATGAACAATTGAGAATTGCCTATGATTTAAAAGAGGTGCAAATCGAAGAATTGCGCGGTGGTTTGATGCGAGAAGCGGAACGTTTCTTTATTTTACAGCAAATTGATACGTTATGGCGGGAGCATCTTCAAAGCATGGATGCCCTAAGGGAATCGGTTGGTTTACGCGGCTACGGTCAAAAAGATCCGCTAATTGAGTATAAGAATGAAGGCTACGATATGTTCCTTGAAATGATGACTCAAATGCGTCGCAATGTTATCTACTCAATGTTTATGTTCCAGCCTCAACAGCCAAGTTCAGGTGATGAAATTACTGATTAGTTGTTTTTTCTTGCGGCCCATGGCAACTAGTAGTTTGCTTAGTAATTCACCTGCAGCTCTGTAGGGCCTCGTTAGCTTCCAGCTACGGCTTTCTAAAATTGCGTTCAGCTGCTTGAGTGTTTCATTCTCTATTTCTGCTGAGGATAAATCTGCTCTGTATGTTTCATAAGCAGAGTAAGCACTTGTGGCTTGTACTAATTCAGTGCGGGTCATCTTTGAACAGGGATGCAATTCAACGGGGTCACTCTTTCCCAGGTGAACAATAAACTCCAAGCCATGTTCACAAATATCGTGCACCTGTAAGTTATTTAGTAAACCTATCATTTTAAGATCTGCTATGATTAAGCAAAAACTATAGGGATTAAAAAAATTGCAATGGGCATCTATGTACCCATTGCTTAAATTTGTTTGCAGTTCTTTGAACCATGAAATTTTGTTGAATTGTGGATTTATTTGAAAATTCTCCAATTCATCCCAGATTAATTTAATGTTATCATTGCTTTTATGGGCCCCTCCTATTGGGGTCCCATCCTTTTTGTGGGCACCAAAGGTAATATGATCATAAACTGTTCCAAGGCTAGGCGCCTTTATATTGTTCACGTAAGCATCAATAAATTTTCCTGTGATTGTAAGTGGCTTGTATAAATCAAAACAACGGGTATGTATTGGAATTGCCATGCTAAGAAAGCCATCTGGCTTTAAAAGAATCTCAGCGGCTTGGAGAAACTGAATTGGATTTGCAAGGTGCTCGAAGTGGTGAGAAGTAATAATATAGTCGAATATCATTTCCGGATTTGGTTCGTGTTTATATATATCGCTATTTCTTATCGCTTCAAGCAATGGCTCACTCGAAACAATATCCACTTCTTCTATGCAATCAAAATATGGATACACGTTTGGGTCATTTGCGTAATTTTTTATCAATTCATTACGGCTAAAAACATCTAAAGTAATAGTATTAAAGCCCTCTTTTTTGGGGCAGATCGGTCTAAAAAAAGGTCCCACCTCTAAGCCTCTATTTTCCTTGCTAACCCCCCGGCGCAATTCTGCAAATCGATCGGTTATTTGCCTGATTGCTTTTGTCATAACTAAATCCCACTGCCTTCAAGGAATTCGATTATTTCACGATCGCGCAAGCTTTGGGAGGTGCCGCCGGGTTCGCTGCCGCGCTTTTCCTGTTGCAATGCATTTTCAAGGGCATCGATCCTCTCCATCAAGTTGCGAATCACCTGGGCTTCTGCATCGGGCAGTTGGGAGTGGGCCAAGGGATCGATGCGAACCCCCGATTGATGGATCACCCGGCCTGGCACCCCCACCACTGTGCAATCGTGCTCCACATCCCTCAATAGAACTGAGCCGGCACCGATGCGGGTATTAGCCCCCACGGTGATTCCGCCCAACACCTTTGCGCCCGCACCCACCACCACGTTTTCCTCCAGGGTGGGGTGGCGTTTGCCGCTCTGTTTACCCGTGCCCCCAAGTGTTACCCCCTGAAACAACAAACAGCGATCACCGATAACTGCTGTTTCACCAATCACCACCCCAGCTCCATGGTCGATAAAAACCCCCTGGCCAATGCGGGCGCCTGGGTGGATTTCAACCCCGGTAAAAAATC
>MWMJ01000008.1:0-35417 GCA_002151525.1 Synechococcus sp. Lanier
TCTTTTGTGGCAGGGTTGCGACTCAACAACAATTCAGCCCGCATTACGGGGCCATCCTTCACCAATTCCCGGGCCAACTGGGGGTTACCAAGGGTTGTATTCACATCTTCCTCAGTGGCAGGCAGCAAATTCACCCTTTCAACCTCCGCTTCTACGCCGCCAAAGCGGCCCCGCTGCTGCCAATCAGGCACTAATTCCAAAGGCAAGCCCCGCCGCAAACGCCTGGCATCGGCGGGAGAGAAATAAGCCACCGCCCTCAGGGGCAGAGGCCTTAGGCCCTGGAGCGTGCCGAGCCTTTGGCCGGCCTTCACCGTTTGACCGCGCACCACCTGCACATCCAAAACCCTGCCATCCCTATTTGCTTTTAAGGTGCCTTCAAAAGCAAGCCGTTGCTTGGTTACTCGAATCGTGCGGCGCAAATCGTTGATGCGGTAATCGCGCTGCTGCTGTTCACTATCGATCTCAAGTTTGATCTTTTGATATTGATCCTGGGCAGCCCGCTCCTGAATGCGCAAATCAGCAATATTTACAGCTAATTGGGTGGAGCGATCTTCTGTGCTCACTACAGGAGCAGCTAATGGCGCAACCACCTCGCGGGCAGCTAGGTAGCGATAATCGGCAAGTTTTTGGTCATAAGTAGTTTTCAACTGGCGCAAATTGACAGCATCGCTTTGCAGCTTCACCAGGGCGGTGTTTTTAAGCTTTTGAGCTGCCATTAAGCGGCTGCTATCCCGGCGGTTGAGGTTTGCATTAATCGCAATCAGCTCTGCTAAATCACGGTTTTGCCGCTGTAATTCCTGCTCCAAAGCAGGTAGATAGATCCTGAGCAGCGGTTGCCCCCTTCGCACCAATTGACCTTGCTCCATGAATAAATCAAGGATCTGACCGGCTGCCCTCGCATCCAGCAAGGTGGCATCACCTGGCACGGTTAACACCCCACGGCCAACAACTTCCGTGGGCACAGGCCAGAGCAGCACCCAAGCGGCAGTAAGAGCTGCCATCCCAGTGAGGGAAAGCGCCACAGGGCGATAGCCAGGGGCATCAAACACCAAAAAAGCAGGCCACTTAACTTGCAGTTTGCCTGGAATCACCACTAGGCACCATTGGCCTCAACAATGGGAGTAATCGCATCATTGCCATGGGAGTGGAAAGGCTGGGCCACGTGGCCATTCGAGTGGCTGACATGACTAGGGCTAAGCACTTTTACCAACAATTAGGAATGCGTTTGGTGTGGGATGCCCCCGACTGGGCCTACCTGATGGCAGGCACCGATGGCTTAGCCCTACTCGGGCCCAGCTACAAAGCAGCTGGGCCCCATTTTGCTTTTCATTTTGAAGATCGCCCCGAATTGAATTCCCTGCACGCAGAACTGAAATCTGCAGGCCATAGCTGTGGGCCCATCCATGACCATCGCGATGGCACCGCCAGCTTCTATCTCCAAGACCCGGAAGGCAACTGGCTCGAGATGCTCTACGAGCCCCCCGGTGGCATCCCCAGCAACCTGGAAAGGGATGCCAAGCACGCTTGATATCGAAGCAGAAGCACTCCAATTACTGGAGTGGGACAGGCTAGGCCAACAATTGGCCCAATTCGCCGGCAGCGTATTGGGGCGGCAATTATGCGAGGCAATCCCCCTTGCCCCCAACCTTGAAGAGGCGCGGCGGCGCCTGGAGGAAACCGCTGAAATACTTGGCCTCGATGGCCTTTTGGAGGGTGGACTCAGTTTTGCTGGCGTTGCAGACACAACTGAAACCGTGCAGTTATGCGCCAAAGGTGGCTGCAGCGATGGTGAAGCCCTACTGCAATTAGCAAACACCCTTGCTGCCGCCAGGCGCCTGCGGCGTCAAATCGATGATCCCCTGCTCAGGCCAGTTAGCACCGCGTTGCTGGTGGGCTTGCGCACCCTGCCGGAATTGGAACAACAGTTGCGTTTTGCCCTAGAGGAGGGCGGTCGGGTGGCGGATCGCGCCAGTACAGCCTTAGAAGCCCTGCGGCGTCAATTGGCAGCCCAACGGCTCGAGCGGCAGCGGCGCCTCCAGGAATTAATCCGCCGCTGGGCAGGTCAATTGCAAGACAACGTGGTTTCCCAACGCCACAACAGACCGGTGCTTGCCGTGAAGGCCAGCGCCGTTGGTCAAATCCAGGGCCAGGTGCACGACAGCTCTGCCTCCGGCAGCACCCTATTTATTGAACCCCAAGCGGTGCTGACCCTTGGCAATCGCATCGCCGAGCTGGAAGGGCAAGAACGGCAAGAGGAGCGGCGCGTGTTGCTAAACCTCAGCAAAGCGGTGGGGGCTGAAGCCGATGGCCTCGCGGCCCTTCAAAACTGCCTTGCCCGGTTGGATCTCGCCCTTGCAAGAGCCCGCTACAGCGCCTGGCTTGGGGCGGTGAAACCAGAACTTGGCAGCCAGCATTGGCAGCTATTGGAATTACGTCATCCCCTACTGGTGTGGCAAGAGCGGCAGGAGGGGGGTGCGCCTGTGGTGCCGGTGAGTTTGCAGATCGAGCCCAATTTGCGGGTGGTTGCCATCACAGGCCCCAACACCGGCGGAAAAACCGTAACCCTTAAAAGCCTTGGCTTAGCAACACTGATGGCTAGGGCGGGGCTGTTTTTACCTTGCCAAGGCACTGCAAAATTGCCCTGGTGTGCAGCGGTTTTAGCTGATATCGGCGATGAACAATCGCTTCAGCAAAACCTTTCCACCTTCAGCGGCCATGTAAAACGCATTGCCAGAATCCTTACTGCTATCACCAATCTGCAATCGGCAACTAACGGTGGCCTAGCTCCGGCCCTAGTGCTGCTCGATGAGGTGGGTGCTGGCACCGATCCCAGTGAAGGCAGTGCCTTAGCCACCGCCCTACTGCAACAACTGGCGGCAACAGTGCAGTTATCGGTTGCCACCACCCATTTCGGTGAATTAAAGGCGCTCAAATACAACGACCCCCGCTTTGAAAATGCCTCAGTTGAATTCAATGAAGCCAGCCTTAGGCCCACCTACAGATTGCTTTGGGGTATTCCGGGGAGAAGCAACGCCCTAGCGGTAGCACGGCGATTGGGCTTGCCTGAGCCGGTGCTGCAGGCAGCTGAAACCATGCTTGACAACCAAGGTGCCAGCTCTGTTAACAGCGTTATCTTTGGCCTTGAAGAGCAAAGGCAAAGGCAACAGGAGGCCGCTGAGGAAGCAGCCGCCCTTTTGATGCGGGCAGAACTATTGCACGAGGAACTGCAACAACGCTGGCAGCAACAACAACAAATCAAAATCGAGCAACAGGGCCTGGCCCGCGACCAACTGGTGGGATCGATTCGCGAGGGCCAAAAAGAGGTGCGGCAATTAATCAATCGGCTGCGCCGTGGTGATGCCGGCGGAGAGGATGCCCGCCAAGCGGGCCAGAGGTTAAAAGTTTTAGAAGCGGCTCACCGCGGCCAAATCGCCCCCGAACCTGCAAAGGGCTGGCTGCCCCAGGTGGGTGATCGAGTGCGCTTGCTAAGCCTCGGTAAAGCAGCTGAGGTGCTGGCCATTAGCGATGGCGGCAACAGCCTGCAATTGCGCTGCGGTGTGTTGCGACTCACGGTGCCCCTTGATGGCATCGAAGGTTTACACGGTGAAAAACCAGTGGCACCGCCTCCACCTCCAGCTGCAACTCCAGCAACAGTTGTTAAACCGAGCGCTGCCAGCAGCAGCCCGCGCACCAGCAACAACAGCGTTGATGTGCGCGGCATGCGGGTGCATGAGGCGGAAGCAGTGGTGGAAGAACACCTGCGCCGTTGCCGCGGCACCCTTTGGGTGGTGCATGGCGTTGGCACCGGTCGTTTAAAGCGCGGCCTACGCAGCTGGCTGGAGGGGCTCAATTACGTGGACAAAGTTTGTGATGCCAACCAAGATGAAGGTGGACCAGGATGCAGCGTTGTTTGGCTGCGTTAATCCCACCATTGGCTCACCCCCACGAAATCCAACACGAACATCGGGATGGCAATCCCGCCGCTTTTCGCTGGAGTGTGCTCCTAAACAGTGGCCTTTCAGGGTTGCAGTTAGCCATTGGCATCGGCTTTGGCTCCCTTGCCCTGATCGGTGATGCCCTGCACAACCTCGGTGATGTGGCTGGTTTGTTGCTGGGTTGGGGCGCTGAACAATTAAGCGCAAGGCCCGCTAGTAAACAATTCACCTATGGCTTTGGCCGCAGCACCCAGCTGGCCGCCATGGTCAATGCGACACTGATCTTGATGGCCTCCTCCGTGGTGATTGTTGAGGGTCTCCAGCGCTTAGCAAAACCGGTGGAAGTTACAGCGGGCCCGGTGGCGGTGGCCGCCTTCATCGGCATCCTTGTAAATCTTGGCTCCGCTCGCTTATTTGGCCATAACCACGGCCACGACCTAAATAAAAAAGCCGCAGTATTACATCTGTTAACCGATGCCGCCGTTAGCGCAGCGGTTCTTGTGAGTGCCCTTTTGGTTCAATTTACCGGCATCCATTGGTTGGACCCCTTAACCGGCATCTTGGTTGGCTTGGCAGTGGCCTGGACCGGTTGGAAACTGCTGCGTCAATCCGTGGTAGTTGCCCTAGACGGGGTGCCCCCCGGCATAAATATGGAAGCAGTTGAAACCACCCTGGCATCCCTACCTGGCGTGGTGAACGTGCATCACATCCATGTTTGGGGGATGAGCACATCGCAAACCGCCCTCACCGCCCATCTGCTCAGGAATCCCAAAGCCGTTAACGATATGGAATTAATCCACCAGGCCAAGCAAGCCCTGGCTGAACTCGGCATCGCCCACTCAACCCTGCAACTAGAGAACCTGCCCTAGGGCAAGCCCATCGGCATCAAACAAGCTCCAGCCGCTGGCATCCACCTCCAAGTGGATAACTTGCCCCAATTGCAAAGCCGCCGCCGGCAGAGCCCTGAACTGCACTTTTTCGCCACTTTCCTGAAGCACCGCCGCCACCAGCACTTCATTACCTAGGGCTTCAATCTGTTCCACCTCCGCGGGCAGATTGCGGTTGGTGGCAGGGGCAAGCCGCAATTTTTCCGGACGTAAACCAGCCGTAAGTTGTTTTCCTAAATAGTTGTGCAGTAATCCGGCCGCCGCTGGCTCCAGGGTTATGCGGCGCCCCCCCAAGAGCACCTGCTCTGCTGAAACCACTTCAACCTTGAGCAGGTTCATAGGCGGTGAGCCAATGAATTGAGCCACAAATAAATTTGCTGGTTTTTGATACAACTCCATGGGGGTGCCGAGCTGTTGCAAACAGCCGCCATTGAGCACGGCAATGCGATGGCCCATGGTCATCGCTTCCACTTGATCATGGGTTACATACACGGTGGTAACCCCAAGGGAACGCTGCAACTCAACGATTTGGCGCCGGGTGTCCCCCCGCAATTTTGCATCCAGATTGCTGAGCGGTTCATCCATCAAAAACACAGCCGGTTCCCGGGCAATCGCCCTACCAAGCGCCACCCTTTGCTTTTGACCACCAGATAATTCTTTTGGTAAGCGATCCAGCAATGGGCCGAGGTTGAGCATTTCCGCCACGTGCTGCACCTGCTTTGTGATGGCTTGCTCCCTGGGCGATCGCACAAATGCAGTGTTGCGGGCCAACCAATCCCGCAGCTGTTGCTGCCAACCACGGTGACCGCTGCGCCTAAGCCCAAAGGCAATGTTTTGCGCCACCGATAGGTGGGGATAAAGGGCATAGCTCTGAAACACCATTGCCACGTCCCTGCGGGAAGGGGGCAGGTTGGTTACGGTGCGCCCCCCCACCAACACCTCCCCTGCGCTTGGGGTTTCCAAACCGGCCAACAGGCGCAACAAGGTGCTCTTACCGCAACCGGAGGGGCCCACCAGCACTAAAAATTCGCCATCTTTAATCTGTAAATCAATTCCGCGTAAAACCTCAACCGCAGAAGCACCACGGCGGGGGGGATATTGCTTGCGCAGGTTTTGAAATTCAACCTCAGCCAAATGGGCAGGGCGAGATATTCAACTTTAATAGGGGATTGGCTAAGGCATTTTGCAGTTCATCGACCAGGCCAAGATCGCCGTTAAGGCCGGCCGGGGTGGCGATGGCATCGCTGCTTTTCGCCGGGAGAAATATGTGCCGGCCGGGGGACCCTCAGGCGGTGATGGCGGCTGGGGTGGTGATGTGGTGATGGTGGCGGATAGCAATCTGCAAACCCTGCTTGATTTCAAATACAAACGTTTGTTTGAAGCAAATGATGGCCGCAGGGGAGGGCCTAACAAATCCACCGGAGCCAGTGCAAACGACCTTGAGATCAAAGTGCCCTGCGGCACTGAAGTGCGTGAGTTACCAAGCGGCATGTTGCTTGGCGATTTGGTGAATGAGGGGGAAAAACTGATAATCGCCAAGGGTGGCAAGGGGGGGCTTGGCAATGCCCATTACCTGAGCAACCGCAACCGGGCCCCAGAAAAATTCACAGAGGGCAAAGAGGGCGAACAAAGAGAATTGCAATTAGAACTAAAACTTTTGGCTGAAGTGGGTTTAGTGGGCATGCCAAATGCCGGCAAAAGTACCCTTATTTCAGTGTTATCAAGTGCCAGGCCAAAAATTGCCGATTACCCCTTCACTACGCTGGTGCCAAACCTTGGCGTAGTACGCCGTCCCAGTGGCGATGGCACAGTATTTGCAGATATCCCTGGCTTAATTGCTGGGGCGGCTAGGGGGGCTGGGCTTGGCCATGATTTCCTACGGCACATTGAACGCACAAAGTTATTGATTCATTTAGTTGATTGCTCAACCAGTGATCCCCAAGCTGATGCAATTACACTATTAAATGAATTACAAGCCTATGGCCATGGATTACCGGAGCGGCCCAGGATCACAGTGCTAAGTAAAAGCGAATTAATAGATGTCGAACAACAAAAAGAAATCCAAACAAACCTGGAAACAGCTTTACAACAAAAGGTTGCCCTTATTTCAGCCGCCACCGGATATGGCCTCACCAGCTTGCTGCAAGCGGTGTGGCTAGAACTTGGCATTGAAAATCCCTAACTGGGAAATTGATTGTTCAAGCCAACTGATTGGCCCAGGGCATGAATCGCTCCAATTGCTCTTGATTACAGGCCGCCAGGGTTGGATAACTGGCATCAGCTTCTGCAGATCCCTTGGTTAAAGGGAAAGGCGGTGCTGCAATTGAGCGCAGGGGGCACTGCAATTCCTGCAGCATCAGCCACACCGCAGCGATGTCCCACACCTTGGGCGTGGCTTCCAAGGCCGCCAACATCGTGCCTAACCCAACCCCAAGCAGATTGAGGCTTGCCACACCAAGCATGCGGGTTTTAGCTGGAAATGGTTGCTTAAGGCTGCCTAAAACCTTGATTGAACGGGTGCAAAGGCTGGCGCAACTACAGCCGTGGCGCGGGCCGCCGGGGCTAGCCAGGGAAACCCCATCGCGCCACACGCCCTTGCCCTTGATGGCAACAAAGCGTTGACGCAAGGGCGGCACATCCAAAATTGCCGCCACGGGCCTACCGCCATCAAAACGAGCCATGGAAATTGCCCAAATTGGCAAACCCACGGAGAAATTTGTAGTGCCATCAAGGGGATCCACTACCCAGTAACAATCTTCCGCAGGCACCACGGTGCTGCCTTCTTCACTCAAAAGGCCATCGCCGGGATAAATCCGAGCAAGGCCAGCGGCCAAGGTGCTGTCACTCCATTGATCACAGGCGGTAACGAGGCTGCCATCGGCTTTAAGAGCACTGCTGATCTGGCCGAAATCCTTACGCTGGCGATCAGCCACCAGATCAACCAATTCAAACAATGCTTGCCATTGGTGATCAACAGGGAAACTGTTTTGGGGCGAGGAGTGCAGCTCAGGCATCAAGGTTTAGGGCAAGTAAATCGCCAAGGGCCCGTTGCACCCTTTGCTGAAATAAGGCGGTGTCAACTCGTAAAAGCAGGATGCCCGCCAGCAACAAACCAAAGGCCTGCAGCAAGAACACACTGGCATAGGCGCCGTAGCTGTTTTGATTACCAAAGAAACCGCCAAACAAACTAAGTAATCCCCCGCCTGCAATGGTTGCAAACCCACGGGCATAGGCCTGGGCTAATCCCCATAAGCCGATAAAGGTGCCCGCCAGTTGGGGGGAGGTGAGGCCAAGCATCAAGGTGAGGCAAGCATTTGTGCCAACGCCTGCTCCGTAGCCAAATAAAACAAGGGCAAATTTAAAAAGTGGCAGCGATTGGAATAAGCCAGAGGCTGCAATTGCCACTAGAAAAACAGCCGACACCGCCCCACCGATGAGGGCGGTGCGTTGGGGGCCAAGCTTTGGCACCAGGAGAAAACCGGTGCTGGCAATACCCACCAAGGTACCCATGCCCCAAAGGGCATTTAGCCTGGTGGTATCGCATACGGTCATGTTGAAAACGGCGCCGCCATAGGGCTCAAGTACGGCTTCCTGCAGAAATAAACTGACCGTAAATAAACACAGCACACAAAAAAAATAGGCCACCTGGGGATCGGCCCGCAGCAATTTAATCGAATCGTTAAAACCCAACTCTTGGATTTTACGTGAAATAGCAGTTGCTGGTTTTGGGCCATTGGCAAGCGAGGGTTCAACCCCGATTACCGCAACTAAAATCAAGCCAAAAATAACCATTGGCGCTAATACCGTGAGCTCACGAACGGCGGAGATCACCAGGCTTAAATCGGTGCTGGCACAGGCACTACCCAAAAAGCGACTGGCAAAAATTGCACCAACAACAATGCCAACCGTGAGCATCGACCACACCACCGACACCAGGGCGGGCCGTTCCCGTTCATTGGTGATATCAACCAAAAGGGCAGCAAAGGGGGTGGAACTGGCGGAGATAGCTGTGCCATAGAGCAGAAAAACCAAGGCCAGCACAAGCGAGCGCGTTACCACCGCGGCGCTATCGCCTGCCTGGGCTGCGGCCGCTATCCACAGCACTGTGCTGCCGGCAAGCCAAAACAAAAGGCAAAAAGCTGCTGCACCGCCAAGGATGAATGGGGTGCGGCGTAAACCTCCAAGGCGGCACTGATCAGAGCGCTTGCCAAACCACACCCGCGTAAAAGCAACCAATTGCTGGCAACCCAAGGCAAGGGCCGTTAACACAGCCGGCACCTGGAAATCATCAATCAATAAACGATTAAATATCCCCAGGGTGAGCACTGCAAGGGCACCTAAACACGCCTGAAATAAACCAAGCCTTAGGGCTAAAAACAGCAAACGGGAAGAGGGCAAGGGTTTGAGTGCTACTGAGGTGCCGCTTGAATTAGGCAAGGAGAATTGGTGGGCACTGGAATAACAGGTACGTCTGTGATTGGGTCCCTTGTGGGCTTAGTGGGCAATTGGGGTGGGGTACAGCGCAGCACCCGATCAAGACCGGTGCGCCGTTGCAGTTGAGCAACGTTGGTGTTGTACTTACTAACAGCATCGGAATATGCAACCTCTGCTGTGGTGGCATCCCGCTGACTATCAACAACATTGCGTTGGGTGCCAACCCCAGCTTGGAAGCGCAAGCGGGCTAGGCGCAAGGATTCGCGGGTGGATAAAACTTGTCTTGAGGTGGTAATTAGATTACGGATTTGAGCCTGAAGAGAAAAATAGGCCTGCTCAACTTCATAGCGAATTGCATCCCTTTGAGTGGAAAATTTATAGGTATTTTCAGTTGCCAACTGGCGCTGCTGGCGAGCTTGGGCGGCCGCTTTACCGCCATCAAATATGTTCCATTTTAAGTTTAAACCAACGTTTTGATATAATGATTCAACAACTAAACCCATATTTGCAGGCCCAGCAACGTTCGCCTGTCCAAAGGTTTTGTCCCAACCTGATGTGCCGAAAATACTTAAAAATGGTTGAACATTTCCGAGGGAGCTATTTGCGTTAGAATTGGCTATTGAAACGTCAAGAATTAAATTGCTCAGTTCTTCTCGAAATGCATAGGCAGCAACGATGCTTTCTTGCAACGAAGGCTGCCAAACCCCCAGTAGGGTTGATGGATCAGCTGACGTTGGCGTTATGTTTTGGGGAAGATCAAGCAAACGGGCTAGGTCTCTGCGGGCTATAGATTGCTGCAATAAACCATCGGTGAGTTTTTGTTGGTCGCGGGCCAACTGGGTTTCGGCCTCCATCACATCAAGCTTGGTGGCCACACCCGCCTGCAAGCGAGCCCTGGCATCGCGCAAATTAACTGAGGAGGATTGCACCGCAGATTTACCAATCCGCACCTGATCATCTGAATTTTGTAAATTGAAGTAAGCAGTTGCTGCCTGCAGACGCAATTCGCGCAGGGTAATTAGATATTGATTTTTAGCCTTTTCAAATTGATCCCTGGCGGCAGCAATCTGGGGCACCCGCTGGGGATTAATCAAATCCCAATTGAACTTTAAAGATGAACCTGCTCCATATATTTGCGTTTGAGTTTTAAAAGCATTCGCATCATATGGGTTGTTTGGAGTAACAATATCACTACCGTAGTTTTGGGTTCTACTGCCAAAACTACGAGAAGGGAATCCGTCAGTGCTAAGGCTTAAAGTTGGGTACCAGGCGGAAATTTGGGCTCTTAGATTTGATTTAGCCTGTTCAACCTGGGAAGCGATTGCCTTCAATTGGGGGCTGTTCACTTCAATTAATCTTTCCACTTCCCTTAGTTTTAGGGGGCGGTAATCAACAATTCGCACCTGGGCTGGGTTGGTGGGTAAAGCCAGGGGGGCTGGAGCCGCAAGATTATCTAAATCGGCGGGCAAACTAGTGGCTGCCGGAGGCAGCGCCTCAGGATTTGATTTGGGCCGGGGACCCTTCACCTTGATGGCATTGGGCAATTGCTCAGGGCTGGGATCAAGGGAATCATTGGCCCAAGCAGCCGTTGGCCCGGCGGCCAAGACGAGGGCCAGCATCAAGCTGCGCATGCGTCTAGCCACCTTCACCTTCCAGAAATTATCTGTAAAGAGAATTTAGGTTGTTTTGAGCCTTCAACGCAGGCAAGCAGCCACGACTTCAGCTGCACCCCCCACCACACAAATCGGCACGCCAAGCTTTTTTTCCACCTGCTCGAGCCTTAAATCATCAAGAAACACCGCATCCCCCTGGCGCAACAGCACCGCCGGCAGCAGCAAAAGCTCACCCAAATTGCGATCGGCTAGCCCCTCCAGCAGATCGGAGCCGGTGAGCAAACCCGTTACCACCTGATCGCAGCCCCAGTAGGGACTTGGCAATGGATGCAATTGCAGATCGAGGCCAGCCACTTTCTTGAGGCGCTCCACCACCGGCAGCAGCGCTTCCCCCACCAAACGGCCCACCACCCAGCTGATCCGCTTTGGAATTGCCAAACTTTGGGGTAGTGCTTTGGTGGCTTGATCAAGCTCCTCAAGGAAAGCGCGAATGCTGCCCACTCCATTTTCCTGTTGGGGAAAATCGGCATAGCTAGCCCGCGGCGGCAGGGGTAAGCCAGCCATCAAATACCACTCATCCGATAACCAGGCCCAAGGGTTACCAAAGCGTTTTTTAAAACCCGCCTGCAGGGCCTCCACGGCCGCAATCGTTTGCAAAGCTGTGGGCCGATCCACGGGTATTAAGCCATCTCCATCAGGGCGAAAGCGGGTTAAACCCACTGGCACCACTGCAACAGATAGCACCGCCGGCCAATCACCGGCAGCAAAACCAGCAAGATCGTTCAAGCTGGCGATTAGGGCTTCGCCATCATTAATTCCTGGGCACACCACCACCTGGGCGTGAATTTGCAGTTGCCTTTTTTGAAACCATTCCAATTGTTGCAACAACAAACCAGCTCTTTCGTTTTGCAATAGGCGGCTGCGCAGGTCTGGTTCTGTGGCATGCACAGACACATAAAGGGGCGAAAGGCGCTGCTCTTCAATTCTTTGCCAATCTGCAGCGGTGAGGTTGGTGAGGGTTAGGTAGGAACCGTAGAGAAAACTAAGCCGGTAATCGTCGTCTTTTAAATACAAGCTATGGCGGCGGCCCGGGGGTTGTTGATCAATAAAACAAAAGGGGCAATGGTTATTACATTGCCGCAAACCATCGAATAGGGCCTCTGTAAAACCAAGGCCTAGGCCATCATCGGCATCTTTTTCGATTTCAAGGCGATGGATTTCACCGCTGGGATCTTCCACCTCCAGCAGCAGTTCCTCATTGCCGCAAAGCATCTGCAGATCAATCAAATCCCTGGGGCGCATGCCATTGATGGCGATCAAGCGATCACCGGCTTGGAAGCCGAGTTCAGCGCCGATCGATCCGGGTTCAACACTTGCCACCACAGCAGGTTGGGGCGTGGCTGCCCCAGGGTTGCTATTAAGGGGAATACCAGAACTTGGCTCCAGCCACACGGCTTTAAACCCAGCGAACTAACCCAGTGTGGGGTTTCCCGCCACCAACCCAAGCAATAGGGCACCAAATAACAAGCGATACACCACAAAAGGCCAGGTGCTGTTGGTTTTTAAAAACTCCAGCAACCAGGCGATCGCCAACCAAGAAACCAAAGCTGCCGAACAAATTCCAATTAGCAAAGGCAGTGGGGCATAGGTGGCACCTGCCTTGAGGGCATCCTTTAATTCCACTAAGCCGGCCAGGGTGATCGCCGGAATTCCAAGCAGGAAAGAAAAGCGGGCCGCATCGGAGCGCTCCCAGCCGCTAAGCAATGCTGCCGTGAGGGTGCTGCCGGAACGGGACACGCCTGGAATGATTGCCAGGGCCTGGGCTAAACCCACCACCAAACCATCCCCTGGTTTCACACCCTGCAACTGCAGGCGCCGCTGGCCGATCCGTTCGGCTAAGGCCAGCAATAGGGCCATCACAATCGACACAATGCCAATTGAGGCAAGGCTGCGCAGGGGTGATGCTCCATAGCCCGGCCAAAACAATTTGATTGCCAAACCCGCCAAAACAATCGGCACCGTGCCCAAGGCAATCGCCACCCCCAAACGGGCATCTTGGTGGCCCCAATCACCGCCCCGCAGGGCCCTAGCGATGCCTTTCAAAACCTGGCTTAAATCGCTGCGGAAATAGGCGATAACCGCAAGGATGCTGCCAAGTTGAATCACTGCTGTAACGGCCACACCGGGGTCACCCCAGCCCAACAGCACCGGCACCACCTTGAGGTGGGCGGTGCTGCTGATCGGTAAAAATTCCGTGAGGCCCTGCACTACCCCCAGCACCAAGGTGCGCCAACAGGCCTCCAACAGGGTTAAGGGGGTTGCGGGGTTCACGATTAAGAAGTTTGCGCAGCGGCACCTTACGGCTCACTGCAGTTTGTGGGCTTAGGGCTTTAAGGTTATGAACCTTTGTTCACAATTCCTTTGGCGCGTTCCGGCACAGCAACCTTGAATCAGGTGCAGCCGGCCGCTCCTACAGAAATTCTTTGGCTGCCCCAGCAGTTTCAATTACCACTAAGAAATCAAATCTCAGCGCCACTTTTGGCGGCCCTGCTGGTGAGTTTGCCTGTGTTTCTGCAGGCACCCTTGGTGCGCCAGCAACCCGCCTTGGCTTCAATTTTCACTTTGCTATTGCTGGCCATTGGCATCCTCAAAAGGGGCACTTGGGGCAATTTGATAGTTGGATTTAGCGGCAGCTGGCTGGCTGGTTGTGTGTTCTGGGGTTGGCTGAGGCTCCATCCCCTCTGGCATCTACCGGTGGAAGCTTTTGCGCTGCCCATCGCGTTGGCTGGGCTTTGGGGACCATGGCGCCAGGCAGGACAATTTTATTTAGGGGCATTGCTAGGCACTGCCTGCACCGATGCGGCCATGGCCCTATGCGGTGTTATGCCCCTATGGCCGCAGGTTTTAGAAGCCGAACCAGCAGCAGCCCAGCAGTTGCTTGCAGAGGCGGCGGCCCTAGTGCTGCAACCCAGCCACTTGCTGGTGGTGACAATTTTTGCTGTTGGGATGCTTTGTTTTAGCCGCTGGTTGTGGCTTAAGGGCCAAGGCTGCCGAGTGGTGGCCGCTTGCCTTGCCACCACATTGTTGGTGGATGGAATTTTCCTATTTCTTGCCCTGCTCAGCCCCCAATTCAGCGGCTTGGTTTAAAGAACTGCGAATGGATGGGCCAATAACGGCTAAGCATTGCAAAGGCTTCTGTAACGTTGCTGTTTAGACCTGCTACGGCCCCGCATGACCAGGATCAACCGTTGGCTTGCCACCCTGCTCTGCAGCGTTTTGCTATTTAGTTGCCTTTTGGGCCTTCAGCCCCAACTGGCCCAAGCAGACGAACTGCGCAATCTGGCCGACGACAAAATCGCCCAGGCCCAAGGCAAGGTGGATCTAAACAACTCCTCAGTGCGTCGCTTCCAGCAATTCCCTGGCATGTATCCCACCCTTGCCGGCAAGATCGTTGTGGGTGGTCCTTACACAGATGTTGATGATGTGCTCAAGCTTGATCTGAGCGAACGCCAAAAGGAATTATTCGAGAAATATCGCTCCAATTTCACCGTTACCCAACCAGAAATCGCCCTAAATGAGGGGTTTGATCGCATCAACGACGGGCAATACCGCTGATCGCTTCATCTACCTACCCCCCAGATACTGATCCCTTCCCAATCGATTGGGATGTCGTTGTGGTTGGGGGCGGAGCAGCTGGATTAATGGCTGCCTTAGAGCTGCCCAAGGCCCTGCGGGTGTTGCTGCTTTGCCGCGATGGGGAGCGCCGCTCCGCCAGCCGCTGGGCCCAAGGAGGACTTGCAGCTGCGGTGCGCTCAGACGACAGCCCAAGCCTGCATCGAGCCGACACCCTACGGGCCGGTGCAGGCCTAGGGGAACCGGAAGCGGTGGATTTATTGGTGCGAGAGGCGCCTGGTTGCGTTGAGCGGCTCTTGCAGCTTGGCCTGCAACTAGATCGTGATGGCAACGAATTGAGCACCACCCTGGAGGCGGCCCACAGCAGAAGGCGGGTTCTCCATGCCCGAGACCAAACGGGCCTAGCCCTGGTGGAGCTACTGGAGCAACGGCTAAAAGCCCAGGCCAATGTTTGCTGCCTGCAGGGGGGGCTTGCCACACAACTTTGGCTAAAAGCAGGCAAATGCTGTGGGCTCCAGCTGATCTATGGCGGCCAGCTCGGTTGGCTGCGGGCGGGGGCTGTGGTGCTGGCCACCGGTGGTGGTGGCCACCTATTTGCCAACACAACAAATCCAGCCAGCGCTCGCGGTGATGGGGTGGCAATGGCCTGGGAGGCCGGTGCAGTGCTGCGGGATCTGGAATTTGTGCAATTTCATCCCACGGCCCTAATGCATCCCGGGGCACCCCATTTCCTGCTTTCAGAGGCATTGCGGGGGGAGGGAGCGCAACTGCTAAAAAGCGATGGGAAACCGCTTGGGGCCTGTGAAATGCTGCCCCGGGACCAACTCAGCCGCGCCATGGTGCGGGAAATGCAACGCAGCGCCGAGCAGCGCCTCTGGCTGGATCTCAAGCCGGTGGGTGAAACAAAGCTGCTGCAACAGTTTCCAATGATTCTGAAACGCTGCATTGAGCTAGGGCTTGCTCCGCTGCAACAACCATTGCCGGTGGCACCAGCGGCCCACTACTGGATGGGGGGCATTGCCACCAACCTCGAAGCCGCTACTTCACTGCCCGGGCTATACGCGGTGGGGGAAGTTGCTAGCAGCGGCGTTCATGGGGCAAATCGCTTGGCAAGTAATTCCTTAAGCGAATGCTTAGTGATGGCCCATCAATTGCGAATGCTTAACCCCTTGAGTAATCCTGTTGGCCGAAGTTTCAACAAAAAAGTGAGCAGCTTAAATTGGACTTGTGAACAAACTTTAATACTGAAGGCCCAGCAAGCAAGCGAAAAGCTTCGCTGGCTCTGCTGGCAAGTGGCGGGGGTGGAGCGCTGGGGCCGCAGCCTAGTGGAAGCTATAAAAATAGCCACAAAAATTCAACAGGAATTAAATCTATCAAAGGTTTTGAAACCAATTTTAGAACAGCCACAGGGTGAATTACATAACATTAGCGAGGCGCAACTAACGCAATTTGAAGTTTTATGGGATCAGCGCCAACGCAATCTAGTTAGTTTACTTTTACTTAAAGCCGCTGCTTTTCGCGAAGAAAGCCGCGGCGGTCATTTTCGCCGTGATGCCGTCGCCGCTCTGCCCTATTGGTGCCGCCACAGCCTGCAAAGAATAGGCGAAAAGCTTTCCACAGCTGCTGTGGGCTAAGCAATTAGCAATTAATTAAAGCTAAAGCCTCAAAAAGCTCGATCACCTTTATAGGCGCTTAAATCAGCCAATTGGCTAAGCTTTTTTACACCTGAATCAAGCTTGCCATTGATTTCCCAGCTGGGGAAACCATCAATTTTTTTTGCTTCGCACAGGGCCGCCTGGGAATTTTTGCCATCCACAGCGCATTCAACAACATTCAGCTTGGCAGTTGCTTGTTTGCCAAACAACTCCTTTTGTTCACGGCAGTGGGGACACCAATAGGCGGAATACATCGTTGCACCCGTATTAGTTAGGTGTTCCGCCAAAGCAATCTTGGCTGGATTGCTCTGCTTAATTACCACTGGGGGAACACCTTTTTCGGTTAAAACAGCAGGTCTATCGGCAGCAGCAGCCCAGGCCAATGCAATCAAAGCAACTAATAAAGCGCCAATTACCGAGCGAAAAATCAACTGGCCAATATCCTGCCATTCCCTACCGAAATAATGAAAAATTAAAAGGGCAATACTAAGTGCTGCAGATAAAAAACAAAATGCGCAAATTGCTTGGATCTTAAATAGCATTAACCCCACTAATACAAGGCTAAACACCGCCATTGCCAGGCTGATAAAAAAGCCTAGGTGCCAAAACAAATCTGGATTACGGCCACTGCGGCGGGCGCCGAGGCCACCCTTAGTTGATATCGATTGGCTACTTAACCATTGCTGCAGGGCCGGGAGCAAGGGCAACAGGCATAGCAAAACAAGGGTGGTATAGGCAAAAAAGCCAAACAGGGCAAGCGGTTGGCCCGCCACCGTGCCCCAAGCGCTATTCAGCACCTTGTTGCAACCGCCAGCAGCTCCGGGGCAACTGAGTTCACCAATTACACCCCAGCTGGAAAGACTTATCGATGCCGTGTCGATGGCACCAATGGTGGCAAGGGCCCCCATCACTGGCCTCACCCAACGGTGCAATACGGGCTCTGGGCGCTGGCGAGTGGTTGTCAAAGGGCTAATTAGCTGATTTTGATAGTTTGACAGTGAACGTCTTCAATGGGGGTAGCCGTTAAGAGCCTGCCTTAATTGCCGCACCCGCTGGAGGTCTACCGGGTTAAAAAGTTGGCCATCACACTTCAGCGAACTAGCAACAATTACCCCATCAACCAAAGCTGCCAAAACTGGCGCACCATGTGCTGCAGGTTAGGTTTAAACATTGGCCGATGCTGCCATGGCCGCTGAAGGGTTGATCACCAAAAAAGCAACAGTTGCCTTCTCTCACCTTGGTTGCGAGAAGAACCGCGTTGATACAGAGCACATGCTTGGTTTGCTTGCTGAGGCTGGCTATGGCGTTAGCGCTGACGAAGCAGAAGCCAATGTGGTGGTGGTTAACACCTGTTCATTTATCCAAGATGCCCGCATGGAATCAGTGCGCACCTTGGTGGAACTGGCGGAACAGGGCAAACAAATCGTGATTGCGGGTTGCCTTGCCCAGCATTTCCAAGCGGAATTGTTGGAGTCGTTGCCGGAAGCTCGCGCCATTGTTGGCACCGGCGACTACCAACACATTGTTGAGGTGCTCGAGCGGGTGGAGGCAGGCGAAAGGGTAAATCGTGTTAGTGCCGTGCCCACCTTTGTGGCCGATGAACATCTACCCCGCTACCGCACCAGTTCCGAGGCAGTTGCATACCTCAAAGTGGCTGAAGGTTGCGACTATCGCTGCGCCTTTTGCATCATTCCCAAACTTCGCGGTGATCAACGTTCACGAACAATTGAATCGATCGTTGCCGAGGCTGAGCAACTGGCGGCCCAAGGCGTAAAAGAACTGATCTTGATCAGCCAGATCACCACAAACTATGGCCTTGATCTCTATGGCAAACCGCAACTGGCGGAACTGCTGCGGGCCCTTGGCAAGGTGGAAATCCCCTGGATCCGCGTGCATTACGCTTACCCCACCGGCCTTACCCCTGAGGTGTTAGCCGCCTATCACGAGGTGGCAAATGTGTTGCCATACCTCGATCTGCCCCTACAGCACAGCCATCCCGAGGTGCTGAAGGCCATGAACCGCCCCTGGCAGGCGGGGGTAAACGGCGAGTTGCTGCGGCGCATCCGCCAGCAGCTACCCGATGCGGTGCTGCGCACCACTTTCATCGTGGGCTTTCCCGGCGAAACCGAAGCCCATTTCAACCACCTACTGCAATTTGTGGAAGAGCAACGCTTCGATCATGTGGGCGTGTTTTGTTTCTCGCCGGAGGATGGCACCGCCGCCGCCAGCCTCCCTGATCAAGTGCCCGCTGCCATTGCCGAGGAGCGTCGCGGCCGTTTGATGGAAATCCAGCAGCAGATCAGCGCTGAATGCAACAGCGCTTGGGTGGGGCGCATCGTTGATGTGTTGATCGAGCAGGAAAATCCAGCCAGCGGTGAATTAATTGGCCGCTGCTTAAGGTTTGCCCCTGATGTGGATGGGGAAGTGCGCATTCACCCCGGCAGCAATGGCGTTAGCGCCGCGCCGGGCACCATGGTGCCAGTGCGCATTACCGCCGCTAGCGTTTACGACCTTGAGGGTGAAGTGGTGGGTATTGAAGCGATGCTGGAAAACGAAAAGAACGCCGCAAGGCGTTCCTGATGGGTAGATCAAACCCGCCGCTTCGTAAGCAACGCCAAATTTTTCTTTGGGCATCAGGCCTTAGCACCGCCGGTTCCTTTGCCGGCCTCACCGCAAAGGGTTGGGTGTTGATGAATGGCACCAGCAATCCGCTGGTGCTGGCCCTGCATTTTGCTCTGCTATCACTGCCAACCTTGCTGGTGAGTGGCCCCGCAGGGGTGGTAACCGATCGCCATGGCTGCGAAAAGGTGCTGGTGTGGGCCCAGTGGGGCCTATTGGCCGGCGGCAGCCTCGGCGCCATAGCCATCCCCATCAGCAGCGGCCTGAATCAAGCCTTGCTGCTACTGCTGAGCACCCTGGTGGTGGGCATAGCAAGTGCCTATGAGCTCACTGCCCGCAATAAATATTGCTCCCTACTGGTAGATAGCCCCCAAGAGCTTGGCGCATACCTAACAAGTTTTTCTGTGGTGTTCAACGTGGGCAAGTTGGTGGGGCCACCGATTGGCGGCTGGCTGGTGGCTTTCACCGGCCCTTCCCTTGCTTTATTGCTTGATGCCAGCTCCTACCTGTTACCCATAGCAACGGTGGTGTGGCTGTTGCACCCCCGCCGCGATCAGGAAAAACGTAGTGGCCTCTCCATGGGAACCAGCCTTGGCGCCGCCTGGCGCGGCTGTGGCAAACCACTTAGGCAAGCGCTTGGTTTCACCGCATTGTTTTGTTTAGTTGGATTTTTTCACCCCGGGTTAGCGCCCTACATGGCCTTCAAATTGGTGGGTGCTAGCCCCCAGGATTTGGGTTTGTTCACCAGCATCCTGGCTGCTGGCAGCATCAGCGGCGGCTTAGTGCTGCAACGCCATAGCCTCTGGTTAAGCCAAAGGCCAGGGCTGCTTTTGGGTAGTTGCGGCTTGGTAACAGCCTTAGGACAACTCGGCCTTGCCATTGGTGGCCAACCCTTGTGGAGCTTGGCGATGGCCTTCGCCATTGGCGCCGGCACGGCAGTGCTGCTATCGGGTGCAAATTTGATCTGCCAAGTGGGGGCACCGCCTCAGTTGCGGGGGCGCATGGCGGGGCTTGCCCAGATCGCATTTCTTGGCGGCGGCGGCCTCAGTGGCCTGCTGGCAGCTGGCATAACAGAGGAATTGGGCCTCAGCTGGTGCTGCGCCCTGCTTGGAACCATTGGCCTGGGGCTTGCGATGGCTGAACTGTGGCGCCACGGCAAGCAAAAACTAGTGCTGGCCGAATAGCCCCGCGCTCAGATCAGCTTGATTCCCTTCAGCAGCTTAGTGAGCACCACCGCAGCGGTTAAACCAGCAGCTAGAAAACCAAAATAGAAGGCGATACCCATGGCGACAGCCCGATTAAGCAACTATTACAGCAGAAGCGGGGCTGCGGAGCGATCAAACCGACTAAGGTTTCACCACTAAGGCGCTAGTTGCTGCCATGCGCACACTGTTTGTATATCCAGAGTTCCCAAAAACCTTCTGGAGCTACGAAAAGATCCTGGAGTTGGTTAATCGCAAGGTGCTCTTGCCCCCTTTGGGTTTGGTAACTGTTGCTGCCCTACTGCCGCAGCAATGGCAGATGAAGCTGGTGGATCGCAATGTGAGGGAGGTAACGGAAGAGGAGTGGAACTGGGCGGAGCTGGTTGTGATCTCTGGAATGATCGTGCAGAAGTCGGATATGGCGGTTCAAATTGCCAAGGCAAAGGAGCGGGGCCTACCCGTAGCGGTTGGAGGCCCTTTTGCCAGCTCCACCCCAGACGCTCCTGAACTAAATCTGGCTGATTTCAAGGTGCTTGATGAGGGGGAGATCACCCTGCCGATGTTTATCGAAGCAATTGAACGGGGTGATACCAACGGCAGGTTTAGTTCAAATGGCGAAAAACCAGATGTAACTTCCACCCCTGTTCCACGCTTTGATCTACTTGAGCTTGATGCATACGATTCCATGAGTGTGCAGTTCTCTCGAGGCTGCCCATTTCAATGCGAATTTTGCGATATCATCGTTCTTTATGGCCGCAAACCACGCACCAAAAATCCTGAGCAATTAATAGCTGAACTGCAAGCGCTATACGATTTGGGCTGGCGACGTTCGATATTTTTAGTAGACGATAATTTCATCGGCAACAAGCGCAATGCCAAGTTGCTTCTGCCCGCCATGCGCGAATGGCTCAGTGAACGGGGTTACCCCTTCAGTTTTGCAACAGAAGCATCGGTGGATCTCGCCGCTGATGAGGAGCTGCTGCAATTGATGGCCGAGTGCCGCTTTGAATCGGTTTTCCTTGGCATTGAAACTCCAGATGAAGCGAGTTTGTCGGTGGCTGGCAAGCATCAGAACACCCGCAGTTCCCTTGAGGAAGCGGTTGATCGCATCACCTCCTATGGCATTCGCGTGATGGCAGGTTTCATCATTGGCTTTGATGGTGAAGAGGCTGGCGCCGGTGATCGCATTGTGCGCTTTGTGAGCCTCACTGGCATACCAGCGGCAATGATGGGCATGTTGCAAGCCCTACCAAACACAGGCCTATGGCATCGGCTTGAGAAAGAAGGGCGCTTAATCCAAGAAAAAGCAGACGCTAAAGGTGTTAACCAAACCAACCTATTGAATTTTGTACCCACACGGCCGATTCGTGAAATTGCGAATGAATACGTACAAGCATTTTGCCAACTCTATGAACCAAATGCCTATATAGATCGTGTTACCCACTATTACCTAAAGATGGGCAAACCCCGCTGGCACGCTTTCTATAAGGCAGAAAAATCCGATCAATCCAGCTTGCCTAGTTTCACAGACATAAGGGCACTATCAATTGTTGTGTGGCGCCAAGGTTTCAAACGCAATACCCGCTTCCGCTTCTGGAAATCGCTTGCGATTATCGCCATGCGCAATCCAATACTGCTTGAGCAATTCCTCGTGGTACTTGCCCACAATGAACACTTCCAAGAATATCGCGGTGTTGTAACTAAGGAAATCCAAGATCAAATGGCAGCTCTACCGCTTGAGCCCGCTGTTAGCGCAACAGAAACCAACAGTGAAAGCAATCGCGAGCTGCAAACTGTTTAATCCTGCACATAATTATTACCATTTTCCAAGCAGGCTTCCGCCCGTTGTAGCTCACGGCCTATGTATAGGGCATGGTCTAATTTAGAAATAAATGGTTGCTCGTTTGTTTCAGCTAAGGAAATACCCAATTCTTTAGCACTACGGCCTCTAAATATTTTAATTGGTTCCCTGGGGGCACTGCCTTTGCAGGCCAATACTTCGCCGGTTTCAGGGTTGGTTGCTAAACCCTGTTCATTGATGCCATTGCTAAACCATTCAACGATTAGTTCTCCCTTCTCGCGATCGAGCTTGATCAACACATAGCCATTAGGGTCTAGTTGAATCGTTCGCTGGGATAGCTGTGCATCTAAGCGAATGCGCTCCTCTGGGCTAAATGTTGCCATGGCCACTGCTCGATATCGGACCATTCTGCCCCTGGAGCGGTATTACCCCAGCACTAAAGGGCAATTCAGCATTAATCGCTTCCACCTCCTGGAGCTGCTGCTCATTAGCAAGCGGCAGCCAGCGTTTTATCAACCCAGCAAATTGCGGTTCATACCAACGGTGCAAGCTGGCATGGGGCCGTGCCACAAAACCACGGCGGCGTTTATGGCTACCGCCGGCACCTGGATCAAACTGCTGAATACCTTCAGCGATGGCCCATTCAATTGGCGCGTAATAACAAACCTCAAAATGTAAATTTTCAAGCTCTAGATCTGAGCCCCAATAACGTCCCCATAAACTATTACCCTCCCTCACGCATAGGCTCATTGCCAGGGGCATATATGGATCAGCTTCTTGGGGATGGGCACTAAATAAAACCAGATATTTACTTAATTGCTGCGCTGCTAATATAAAGAAATCTTCGCTTAAATACTTACTACCCCACATGCCCCATCGGCGGCAGTGGTCTTCATAAAAGCTATGCATTCTTTGCAGCAAGGGCAGTGTTATTGCATCACCACTTAATGGCGTAATCACAATACCTGCAGCCGCCACCGTCTTCCTTTCCCGCTTGATATTACGCCGTTGATTAGCATTAAAGCTAGCCAAATAGCCATTAAAATCTTTGTAGCCTGGGTTGCTCCAAAGGCTTTGTTGATTTAACCAACTGCTGCAACCAGCAGCTTCTGCATAGGGCTGCCAATTTGGATCAACATATAAAAAATTACAACTCAATAATTTATTGCGTTCGCAAAAGCGATCGATTAATTCAAGCAACAGCGTTGTTAATTCTTGGGGGTTTTCCCCAGATGCAAAAAAGAAGCGATAACCCAATACGGGGCTAACGGGGCTCATCCCCACCAATTTTGGATAATAGGCCAAACCCAGCTGACCTGCCAGCTGGGCAAAGGATTGATCAAACACAAATTCGCCATAGCTATGGCCCTTGAGATAGAGGGGCGCTACTGCAATGAGTGCATCAGCACGCCACAGGCTCAGATGACATGGCTGCCAACCCTGTTTGGATTCAATGCTGCCGGAGCGCTCCAGCGCCTCCAACCAATGCCAGCGGTAGAAGGGCAATTCAAATTGCTGCACCAACTGATCCCATTGCTGCTGGGGTATTTCGGCCAGTTGGCGGTGCCAGCGGGCCTCCAATGCTGAATCCAGCGTCACGGTTGGCCTAGGAGCTTCTGCAAAAGCTAATCAGATTGCCGTTCCCTGCGGGATTGCGCGATGATCAGAGCAAGCTGCGCCCAATCGGGAATAGTAAAAATGTTTTTAATGGTTTTGCAAATCCCAATTCTGTTAATGCAGTTGCCTGGTTTTGGCGGCGGTAGTTTGCTCAGCCTTGTGCGTCCCCAAGTGGAAGCCCACATGACCCGCGAATGTTTAAAAGCTTTGGGTAAAGCTGAAAATGGTTTATCTGGCTTGCAGGGGCTTTGCAGCGATATCGCAAGGCCCGCCAGCGTTTGCGTAGTACAAGAGATTGAACGCAATGGCAGCATGCTGCAGGTGGCAACGGAGGCCTTAACTGGTAAGCCCGGCCCCGTGAGTATGCAGGTGGCCGCCACTTGTATCAGCAAATTAATGGATGCGGCCCGCCCCAGCTGGGATCAACAATTTCCGCTTCGCTGAATCTGATATCTCACTAACAACTCTCCTCCAGCGATGGGCCGCTGTTCCAGCAATTGCCAGCGCTGGGGTTGCAATTCAAATCCAGCTGGCAACCAATACTTATCACCACCCAAAAGGAGCGGGCAAATTGTGAGCTGCAATTCATCCACCTGATCCGCCTGCAACAGGGCAGCAGCCAACTGAGCTCCCCCCAACAGCAGCACTTGCTTAAAGCCCTCAGCCGCCAATTGCTGCTTTAGGCCAGCCCACGGGCCCAGGCGCAACAGGCGTTCAAAGCCATCTGGCAGCGGCGCTGGACTGGTTTCAAATGGCGCCAGCAGCCAGCGGCTAAAGGGTTGCTGCCAAAAAGGCCAATCGGGATCAAAGCCAAGCGGCGTGCAACTGCGGCTCACCACAATCAGCGGCGGCTGGCTTGGTTTGGCCTGGCTCAACCGTTGTTGTAGTAAATCAGGCTGGTGAATTACACAGCTGCTGCGGTGGGCCCTCAAGCTGCCAGCGCCGATCAAGCAGCAATCAGCCCAAGCCAGCGCTTCCTCCAATAATCTGCGATCAGCGCTGCCCCCCAACTGGGCTGCTCCCCCCTGGGGTGGCGCCAGGCGTCCATCCAGGCTTAAGGCAAGCACTAAGCGCAGGCTCACACCAGCGCCGCTTCTGCATAAATAACAGCTGCATTGTTTGGGCTTTCCTGCAAATGAATCTTATGCAGCGCCGCTCCAATCGCTGCAATTGGTTGATTCAATCGATCGGATATATGCAGGGCAATATTTTCAGCTGTAGGCACACAATCAGCAAAAAACGGCACATCTTTATTTAAAAAAGTGTGATCAAAAGGTTCCACAACTAAATCCTGCACCAGCTGTTGCAATGCCGCTAAATCACAAACCATGCCAGTGCGGGCATCGATCTGTCCCCGCACAGTAACTTCAAGAAAATAGTTGTGGCCATGGCCGTGGGGCCTGGCGCATTTTCCGTAAATCTGTTCATTTTCTTGCTGGCTTAACTCCGGCCGCGCTAAGCGATGGGCAGCGGAGAAATGGGTGCGGATCGTGAGAAAAGCTTCCATTGCATTACCGAGATAATCGGCCCAAAGGGTTGGTTGTTCGTAAAGGCGTAGGGCCTTGAGGGGGAGCAGGGGTTGCAAGCGTTGCCATATGGCATGAAGCAACCACTCGGTGGTGGGCAGGGCCGCCTCTGCCCTTTGCTCCACAGCAAATTCGGGCCATGTGTTGTTTAGGCAATGGAAATCCAAGGGATCCGTTACCTCTGCGCGAATTGCATGCTTCACCTCGGAAAGGTTGAGCACCATGCCATCAGCATCCAGCACACCTTCCATAAACACAATTAGTTCGTAGTTGTGTCCGTGGCCTGGCGCCTGGCTGCAGGGGCCAAAGCGGCGGTTATTTTCTACCTCATCCAGTTCCGGCAGCCAGTAGTGATGGCTAGCGCTGAAACAGGCCCTACGGGTGATCACACAAGCCCTGCCCTGCCCGTGGGGGGCAAGATCAGCCGTGGCAGCATGCCCATTCACCTGTGCTGCCACTGTTAAGGCTCTAAAGCCCATGCATTCTAAGGATTCCAGCCTGCCACTGAAACAACAACTTCAAGGCATAAATATCTATCTAATCGGCATGATGGGTTGCGGTAAAAGCAGCGTTGGCCCTGCCCTTGCAGAGTTGTTGGGCTATCGCTTTATCGATGCCGATGGGGTGATTGCCGCCGCCGCCGGCTGCTCCATCAGTGAAATATTCAAAACAGAGGGTGAAAGCGGCTTTCGCCAATTGGAAGGGGAGGTGCTTCAACAGATAAGCCAATGGCATTCGCTTGTGGTGGCAACCGGTGGTGGAGTGGTAACCACCACCACCAATTGGGGTGCCCTGCGCCAAGGTTTGGTGGTGTGGCTTCAGGTGGAACCAGCCCAGCTATTGGAGCGCCTAGAGGCCCAACCCGGGGATCGCCCTCTGCTGCATCAGGCAAACCACAAAGAGCAAATAATTAATTTGCTGCAGGAGCGCAAACACCTCTATGCCCAGGCCGACCTGCAAATCGCAGCGGGGAACTGCGATCCCAAGGCGCTAGCAAGCAAAATATTTGCTGCTCTACCAGGGGTGCTCAAGCCTCCAGGCGCACCGCAAACCACTGCACCGTGAATCCCGGCTTCAACTCCAAGGCGCAGGCGGTATCCAGCAACCGTTCTGCCTGGGCGGTGCCATTGGGAAGCGCCGCTAAATCCTCGGGCAACTGCTCCAAACGGCTTAATTGCAATTCAAGCCACGCAAGGGTTTCGGCGGCCGTAAGGATCTGCTCACCCTCGATTGGATCAAGCACCACGTAATGATCTAAGGCCCGAATCAAGGGATCAGACATGTTTAGCGGCCCATTGGCATTCATCTTGGCCCTATTGCTACCGCTGGGGGGCGCTTTAGAGCAAAGGCTGCTGGCCTGGCCCAATTGGTCGCTGCCGGCTCCCTTAACAAGGCCAGGTCAAACGGATCTGGAATATCCCCAGTGGCTTGAAGGTAATTGGCTACTCACAAGCACTGATGGCAACCAAGCAACCGTTGGCTTTAAACGCCGCAGCGATGGCTTGGTGGTGGGCAATAGGGCTGCCAATGCCACAGCGGTTGCCAAATTAAGCCTTGGGGATGAATTGCTTTCAGTTGAAAACGACCCCAACAATCCCAACCGGCAACTAACGCGCTTGCGCGATGGTTTATCGCTTGAAACCAGCATCCAAGGGCGTGGCAGCGAGAGCATTAGCCCGATGGTTTTTTTGGCAGATGAATTGAGTTTGCAAACCCTGCGGCGGCCTGAGCTACCGCCACGCCTCAGCCGAGTTGAAATTCTGAGCAAATTCAGCCGCCGCGATCAAAACCACATCACCGTGGAGCAGTGGCAAGCCCGTTATCCACCACCGCAATCAGGGCTGCGGCCAGGGGCCGAGGCCACCAGTTCTTCCACCTTGCTGTTGGAGCGGCAAACTGGAAATGATTTCATTGCATTACCGAGCGCGCCGTGAAGGATTTTTTCGTAAACGTAACCCGCTACCCCAGGTATTTAATTGCCCTGGGGCTTGGCGTTGCTGATTCAGTATTCGCCCCTCTGCTTGCCCGCACCAGTAACCCCGTAACAGCAATTGCTTTGGTGGGGGCTGTGGTGAGCGGTGGCATCAGCCTTGCCTTAGTGCTGCATGCGATGGTTACACCAGTACCAGGGGCATAGAGATGGCCCAGGGACGGCGGGTGGAACGGGTTGCTTCCCTAATCCGTAGGGAAATGAGTGAACTGCTGCGCACTGGTGTGCGCGATGAACGGGTTTCCCAGGGCATGGTGAGTATCACCACGGTGGTGGTGGCCGGTGATTTGCAGCATTGCAAGGTTTCAGTGAGCATCTACGGCAGCAAAAATGAGCAGGAGGAAGCCATGGAGGGTTTGCGCTCTGCTGCTCCATATCTGCGCGGTGAATTAAGCCGCAGGTTGAATATGCGCCGCACCCCTGAACTGGTGTTCCACCACGACAAAGGCCTGGCCGAGGGGGTGGAGGTTTTGGGTTTACTAAATCGTTTAGCTGAGGCCCGCCAAGAACAAAAGGAGCCATGAACCTGCGCCGCAAGCTGGCCCAGCTATTGGTGTTAAGGGCGAGTGGTTTCAGCAGCGATAGCCAAAGGCGCTATCCCCGCTGGGAACTTGCCAATGCCGAATTGCAACATTGGCTCAGCCAAGGGGTTGGTGGGGTGATCTTGCTCGGCGGCAGCAGCGCCGATTTAGCCCTGCGCTGCCGCGAGTTACAGCAATGGGCTGGATCAGAGGCGCAAAACCGTTTATTGCTTTGCGCCGATGTGGAAGAGGGGGTTGGCCAACGCTTTGAAGGCGCCACTTGGCTGGTGCCTCCTCTGGCCTTAGCGCCCCTATGGCAGGCGGAACCCAAACGGGCCGAAGCCCTAGCCCGGGCCTACGGACGCTGCACCGGCCGCGAGGCGCAAATCATCGGGCTCAATTGGGTGCTAGCGCCCGTTTGTGATGTGAATAACAACCCAGCTAATCCTGTTATCAATGTGCGTGCCTGGGGGGAAACAGCTGCCGCAGCAGCAGCCCTTAGCTGTGCTTTTTTGCAGGGGCTAGAGGGGGAAGGGGTGCTCGGTTGCGCCAAACATTTCCCTGGCCATGGGGACACCAACCAGGATTCCCACCTGCAGTTGCCGCAATTACTGCACAGCCGCGATCGCCTGGATCAATTGGAATTTGTGCCATTTCGAGCTGCCATCGACGCCGATGTTGCCAGCGTGATGACGGCCCACCTGCAACTGCCAGCCCTCGATCGCGAGCGTCCCGCCACCCTCTCAGGGGCAGTGTTAAGCCAATTATTGCGGCAGGAATTGGCTTTTAACGGTTTGATCGTTACCGATGCATTGGTGATGGAAGCGATCACCAACCACTACGGCCCTGGTGAAGCGGCAGCCCTGGCCTTTGAAGCAGGCGCTGATTTGATCTTGATGCCAGCTGATGCTGCTGCTGCCCTTGATGCCCTTGAGCAGGGCTGCATATCGGGCCGTTGGAGCGAAGAACGGCTTGAGCAAAGCATTCAAAGGCGCCAATCTGCCTTAGGGCGCTGCCGCCCAACAGACATCGATGCAGCGAAGGCTTTGGCAAGCCTGGCTCAATTACAGGCACCCCACGGGGCCCTAGCCCAAGAGCTATTGCAATTAAGCCTGCAGCAGCAGGGCAGCAAGGGGCTTCAAGGGCCTGGCGTAAATCTGATTCGGGTAGACAGCAGCCTCGCCTGTGCCCCCTTACCCCTGGCAGCACCTGCCCTGCTGAGGCCTGAGGCGGCTGGCTTTAAAACCACCTTGATCGATGGCCGCAGCCAAGCCTTAAAGCTTGATTCCCTAGCGCCAGGCCCAGTGCTGCTGCAGCTGTTTGTGCGGGGCAACCCATTTCGCGGCAGCGCTGGCGCTGATGGCTACTGGGCTGAAGTGGTGCAAACCCTTCTGAAGCAACAAAAACTGGCGGGGCTAGTGGTGTATGGCAGCCCCTACCTATGGCAAGAACTGCAGCAACTGCTACCCAAAAATCTGCCCGCTGCCTATAGCCCGGCTCAAATGCCAGGGGCGCAAGCTTTGGCCCTGGAGGCCCTTGGCCTAGGGGCCGCCCGCCATGAGGGGGGCTTCACGAATTAGGGGGTATTAAGGTTTGCGGGCACCCATTGGGCAACTGCGGCCATGCTCAGCCTCTCGATGATCGCCCGTAATGAAGAGGCGCAAATCGGCCGCTGTTTAGCCAGTGTGGCGGGCTTTTGCGATGAACTGCTGGTGTTGGACACAGGCTCCACCGACAACACCAAATCGATTGCCAGTGAAGCTGGCGCAAGGGTGGAAACAATCGAATGGCCAGGGGATTTTGCCCCTGCCCGCAACCGGGCCCTGGAATTAGTGCAAGGCGATTGGGTGTTGGTGTTGGATGCCGATGAATTTCTACTGAGCGATGCCAAAGCACCTTTGCAGGCGCTGATGGCCCAACCGGATGTGTTGGTGATAAATCTGCTGCGCTTTGAGGCAGGGGCAGCCCAATCCCCCTATTCCTCAGTGAGCAGGTTGTTTAAACGCCATCCCGCCCTGAACTGGAATCGGGCCTATCACGCCTCGATCGACGACAGCGTTGAAAAGCTCCTGCAAACAGAACCTCAATGGCGGGTGGTGGATTGCCCTGAACCAGCGCTTGTGCACAGCGGTTACCAATTGGAAAACCTGGTGGCAGGCCACAAGGCAGAACGGCTACGGCAGGCCATGGAAGCGGAACTGGCCGCCCACCCAGGCGATCCCTATGCCTGCGCCAAATTGGGCGGATTAGAAATTGAAAGCGGCGCCATCGAGCGGGGCATTGCCCTGCTGCAGCAGGGCTTAGCGCACTGCAACGAGGGGCAGTGTTCAGAGCGTTATGAGCTGCAACTGCACCTGGGTATTGCCTACTCCCAAAGCGATTTACCCAGAGCGGAACAGCATTACCGCGCCGCCCTAAACGAACCTTTGAATCCCCGGCTCAGCATTGGTGCTCGCCTCAACTTGGGGGCGTTAATGTTGCGTCAAAACAAATTAGAAGAGGCTGCCAGCCACACCGAGGCCGCCACCCGTCAGGCACCGGAGGTGGCACTTGGTTGGTACAACCTCGGCTTAATTCGCCGCAAAGCAAACAACATCGCCGGCGCCCTAGAGGCCTACGAAACTGCCCTTGAGTTGGCGCCAAACAACCCAGAAATCCATCAAAACCTTGGAGCTGCCCAGCTACTAGGCGGCAATTTTGAAACTGCCCGCCAAAGCTTTCTAACAGCGATAGGCCTATTGCTTAGCCAAGGCAGGCAAGAGGAAGCAAGGGAACTGGCTGCCAAAGCTGGTGAACTGGTGAAATTGGATGCGGCCTGAATTGAAGGCCACGGTGGTGCTAACCCGGGCTGAACAACAGCTGGGTGGCTCCCGCGCCCTATTTGAAGCAGCTGGCGCCCAAGTGTTGGATCTACCGGCCCTAGTTATTGGCCCCCCAGACGAATTAGGCCCATTGGATGATGCCTTAGCGGAACTAGATAGTTTCCATTGGTGTGTATTTTCCAGCGCCAATGGTGTGGAAGCACTAGAGGCCAGGTTGCAGCATCAGGGCAAATCCCTTGCCAGCCGCCCCCCTGGGGTGCGGCTGGCGGCCGTGGGCCGTAAAACGGCCGCTGTTATGGAACAGATCGGTGCAGCAGCTGATTTTGTGCCCCCCGATTTTGTGGCAGATAGCTTGCTGGAAAATTTTCCTGTGGGTGTTTGGGGCCAAAGGATCCTGCTGCCGCGGGTGCAAAGCGGTGGCCGCAGCATCTTGGCGGAAGCCTTTGGCGAAGCTGGCGCCAGGGTGTTGGAGGTGGCCGCCTATGAATCCCGCTGCCCCAGCTCCATGCCAGCGGCCACAAGCGCTGCCCTATTGGAGGGCAAGGCCCAAGCGATTTGCTTTAGCAGTGCTAAAACCGTGCGCCATAGCGTGAGCTTGTTGCAACAGGCTTTAGGCAGCAGTTGGCTGGCTTTACTTGAACCCTTAGCGGTGATATCAATTGGCCCCCAAACCAGCAATGCCTGCAGGGAATTATTGGGCCGGGTGGATGGTGAGGCCGATCCCCACGACCTCGAAGGTTTAGTGGAAGCCTGCCGGAGCGCCTTATCAAAGTTGGAAGGGAAAGCGTTGAGGCCCATTACCTAAAAGCAATTGGCCCTGCTGCACGTTGATGCTGATTACGCGCCACCCAGGCGGTAACCAAGGAACAGCAGCGCCACCTTGATCACCGGGGCTAACAGCACCACTCTCATTATTAAAGGCAACAAAAGCCTGGGGGCTGCCCCGATTGGTTAAGGCAACACCAGTGAATTGCAAACTGGGGGGCTTAAGCGGAGCTTTGCTGTTTTTACTTTTATCTATTAACAATGCCGGTGGCGCAAATGGATCAATCCGGCCACTCGGCAATGCAGCTAAAACTTCGGCGGTTTTTGGTAGTGCAGTAAAGCGTGGATCTGGCAGCGGTGCTTGAGGCAAAGGGGGCAGAGGATCTTTATACGAAGTAATTGATCTATCAGTGCGGGAATTATTAATGCAGCCAGCTAAGGCAGCCAGGCAAAACAATGCAGCAAACGGCGATGAGCGTTTCAGCTTTAGTTTTGGCAACTGCCGGCACCTTATCTAGCGCCAGCCCTTTCTTCCACTAAATCACGAAAGCGATCCAAATTTGCCTGTAATTCCTTACTAACTAAACCTCCTAACATGGCTGAATCCATCAAGGGCGCCAGCACCCCTGGCAATTCATAGCTAACGGTTAATTTCACGGCCGTAAGTGCGGGGCCTTCGGGATAAAAACGAACAGCACCCTTTGTTGGTAATCCCTTCACAGATTCCCAATTCAATTGCTGGGCTTCCACCCGATTGGTGATGCGTGCCTTCCATTGAAAACGAAAACCTTGGGCCGCCAGGGTCCATTCAGTGAGGTTTGGATCATCGAGGGTTTGCACCGATTCAATCCAACGCATCCAGAGGGGCATTGCCTCCAGGTTGCTCCATAAAATCCACACCTGATCAACGGGGGCCCTGATGCTGGTGGTAACACTGTGCTCGAGCCAACGGCCCATGGGATCTCCGTAAGGGGATAGGTGGTTTGCTTGTGGTTGGCCTAGCGGCCAAGAATTTTTGCTGCTGCCAATCTGCCACTCATGGTGGCCCCTTCCATGGAATCGATGTAATCCTGCTTGGTGTAGCTGCCCGCTAAAAAGAAGTTAGCCACTGGAGTTTGCTGATCAGGCCGGTAGGGATCCATTCCAGGCGCTTCCCGATATAGGGATTGGGCTAGCTTCACCACATTGCTCCACACCAATTGCAAAGGTGCTGCCGAGGGAAACAATTGGCGCACTTGGTTATCGGTGTGGGCAACGATATCTTCTATTTTTTTGGGGATCCAAGGATCGCCGGGGGTTAATACACATTGAAGCAACGAACCCAAACCAGGCTTGCGATAGTCCTCTGGGCTGGCAAGGGCTAAATCAGCAAAGCAACTGAAATCAGCATCAGCTGTATAAAGCAAATTATTCAGCCCCGATGGCTTGGCAAGATCGCTGCGTTTTGCAGCGGCTTCCGCTCCATCACCCAATTCAGTTATCCAACCGTTGTATCGCAATTGCACCGTGGCAACTGGCACTGCCTCCAGCTTATAGATACGCTCAAACATGGGCCATTTACGCCAAGCCGACGGTATTAATTTTTGAATGCCCGGCACATCACAAGCGGCTAGGTAGGCATCGGCCTGCACGCTGATGTCACCACTAGGTGTATTGAGTTGTATGCCGCTTACCGCTGTTATTGGTTCGGGGTTATGCGGGGAGCTTGTTTGATCAAATTGCACTTCAATTACCCGATGGCGTAGATGCAATTTGCCGCCGCGGGCGGTGATGTAATCAAGGATTGGCCCCGTTAACCAGCGATGGGGTGAGCCCTTGAGCAAATTCAATTTTGATGCTTCTGTTTTAGTTGCAAACATCAAAAAGATAGTGAGCATGCAGCGGGCTGATATCGCCTGGCAATCGATGAAACCGAGGGCATAGGCAATTGGATTCCACATTCTTTTGATGCTTTCTTCACTGCCGCCATGGCCCACAAACCACTGCTTAAAACTAACTCGATCCAACTCGCGGATCGTTCGCATTGCCCCCTCATAGTCAACTAAACCTTGCACAATTGGGCTGGTGCCTAAAGCGAGGGCATTGCGTAGTTTATCGAGCCAATTTAATTGAGGCGTTGTGAAAAATGCCTTTAGCCCATTAAATGGTGCCCCCAAAGCAAAACGAAAATCTAATTCCCTTAAATCTGCGCCGCGATTAACAAATAAATGGGTGTGGTCTTTTGGTAATAGATTATCGAAAGCATCAACTTTGCGTAGCAAAGCAAAAAGATTGGCGTAATTAAAAAAGAACACATGCAGGCCCATTTCAATGTGGTTGCCATCTGGATCAACCCAGCTGCCCACCTTGCCGCCCATAAATGGCCGAGCTTCATAAATATCCACCTGATGGCCGGCATCCACCAGATCAACGGCCGCTGAAAGCCCCGCCAACCCCGACCCCACGATGGCAACCCGCACCAACTACTCCTGCAGTTGCCTAACTCTATGGAGCAAAGCTGCCCCCTGTTGGTGGCTTTGCCTAGAGTTATCAACAACATAACCAACAAATCCGCATGGCAACTGAGCTAGCCAGCCCCCAAACCCACACAGGTGTTGATGGCAAGGGCATTTTGATCACCGCAGCAGCCATGAAGCAGCTGGCTGCCTTGATGCAACAACAGGGGGGCGACCAGGTTTTGCGGGTGGGGGTGCGCTCAGGCGGCTGCAGTGGCATGAGCTACACCATGGATTTCATCTCTGCCGCCGAAAAGCAAGCCGATGACGAAAGCTACCTCTATGAACCAGCCGGTGCACCTGCCTTCACAGTGATCTGCGATCCCAAAAGCCTGCTCTATATCTACGGGATGCAACTGGATTTTTCCTCAGCTTTGATCGGTGGTGGTTTTAATTTCAGCAATCCCAATGCCACCCAAACCTGCGGCTGCGGCAGTTCATTTGCCGTTTAGAACAGTGAAGAATTGCCGGGTGATCCATGAACGCAACTAATGGAGCTTCCACTTTTGAGCAGGCGCTCAGCAGCTACCAAAACGGTGCGCCTCTGCCGCAAGTGATCGCAAGCTTTAAAGAAATCACCCAGCAGGCCCCCCGGCAAGCAGCCGGCTGGACCTGTCTTGCCTGGCTGCAACTGCTAAATGCGGAGGTGGAAGATGCGCTTCATTCAGCTAAAACCGCTGTAAAAATCAATCCACAAGATCCCCAAGCCCGCATCAACCTCAGCCTTGCCATGCTGGAAAACGGCGCCAAAGGGGTGCGGGAACATATTGAATTAGTGAAGCGGGTGATGGCCTTTTCGCCTGAATTAAGCCGCGAACTGGAGGCTTCCATCGCCGATGGCTTACAGCGCAAACCAGGCTGGCCTGCCCTAGAAAAAGTAAAAGCCTGGCTGGCTGCTTGAGATGCGCCTGCTGCTGGTAAGCAATGGCCATGGGGAAGATCTCAGCGGCGCCCTCCTGGCCCAAGCCCTGCAGCAGCAAGGTGCAGAGGTGGCAGCTTTGCCCTTGGTGGGTGATGGTGCCCCCTACCTAACGGCAGGAATTGCGGTGCTGGGCAGCACCCGCAGCTACAGCACCGGCGGCTTGGGTTACACAAGCGCCGCCGGCAGGTGGGCAGAAATTTTGCAGGGGCAGGTGTTTTATTTGCTTAAACGCAGCCTGCGGCTATGGCAGGAATCGCGGCGGGCCGATGGCCTGGTGGTGGTGGGTGATGTGATCCCGGTGCTGCTTTGTTGGCTTTTGGGTAAACCAGTTTTCACCTATTTAGTTGCCTATTCAAGCCACTACGAAGGCAGGTTGCGGCTGCCTTGGCCCTGTGGTGCCTGCTTAGCAAGCAAACGTTTTAAAGCAGTGTTCAGCCGTGATGAACTCACTGCTATTGATCTCAGCCAGCAATTGGGCAGAAGTGTGCAATTCCTTGGTAATCCATTCATGGAAAAGGTTTTGGCTAATGCCAGTGCATCAATCAACAAGAAGCAGCTGGCCCTATTGCCGGGCAGTCGTTTGCCGGAGGCGCTCAATAACTTGGAATTGATGTTGAAGCTGCTGGAGCTATTGCCAAGCAGGGCTTGCAACTGGTGCTTCCAAGCGGCCCTTGTGGCAGAACTTGATGCCACAGCCGTGGCGCAATTGGCTACGGGCCGGGGCTGGAGATGCAATGGCAAGTTTTTGCAATGGCAAGGGCTAGCACTCGAACTGTGTTGGGGCAAATTCAATCAAGTGCTTGCTGAATGCAGCGTTGCCCTATCGATGGCTGGCACCGCCACGGAACAGGCGGTGGGGTTAGGAAAACCGGTGTTGCAATTAGCAGGCCATGGCCCCCAATTCACGGCAGGCTTTGCCGAAGCCCAACGCCGTTTGCTGGGACCGGCTGTGTTTTGCGCCCCCGGAGCGGTGGGCGCGA
>MWMJ01000009.1:0-35346 GCA_002151525.1 Synechococcus sp. Lanier
AGGCCAGCCCCAGCAAGGGGGTTATCCGCGCCGATTTCGATGCGGTGGCGATCGCCAAGGGCTATGCCGCCGGCGGTGCCAGCTGCCTATCGGTGCTTACGGACAAACAGTTTTTCCAGGGTGGTTTTGAGCTGCTGGTAGACGTGCGCCAGGCCGTTGATCTGCCGCTGCTCTGCAAGGAATTCATCCTCAGCCCCTATCAGCTCTACCAAGCCCGAGCCGCCGGCGCCGACGCCGCCCTCCTGATTGCGGCGATCCTCACCGACCAAGACTTTGTTTATATGCTCAAAGTGGCCCGCAGCCTTGGCCTAGCGGTGTTGATTGAGGTCCACGACGCCGCAGAACTAGAACGGGTGTTGGCCTTGCCCACTTGGCAGGAGCCCCAAGCGGCCACCCACACTCTGATCGGCATCAACAACCGCGACCTAAGCACTTTTCAAACCGATCTCGCCACCACAGAGAAGCTCATGGCCACCTACGGCCCCCAGATCCGCGCCACTGGGGCACTGCTGGTGAGCGAATCAGGCCTATTCAGCCGCGCAGATCTCGACCAAGTGCAACACACGGGTGCCGATTCGGTGCTGGTGGGTGAAGCCTTAATGCGCCAGCCAGATGTGACTGCAGCCCTTGAAAACCTAATAAACGGATAACGCTCAAAATCCGATCAAGTCAAAATCTGCAGGGTTGCCGCATTGGATGGATTGCTACATTCTATCTATTGTTTGATTACATAATAACAATAACGCCAAGCATCTGGCCAATTAAGTACCCCGATTATCCAAATTATGGTGATAATCACAGGACTGATTTTTTGAGCCATAGCAAATGCAAACGATCACCAACAAGATTGCCCTTGAAGAGCACTTCTGCGCCCCAGGCCTTGAGCCTTCAATTAAGGATGTGGCTTTTTTTGACCCCGAGGTGCTGCACAAAATTGAGCTAGCCCTACCGGAAGTATCGGAGCAGAGGCTAAAAGCAATGGATAGCGCCGGAATCTCAATACAGGTCCTCTCCCAAACAGCCCCTGGTGTGCAATCAATTAAAGCTGCAGCAGATGCAATTGAGCTGGCCCGTTGGGCCAATGACTGCCTGCAAAAGCACATTAAATTTTCCCCAGAACGCTTTCGCGGATTTGCCTGTTTGGCGTTACAGGATGTTGACACTGCTTGCGATGAATTGAAGCGCTGTGTTGAGGAACTTGGTTTTGTTGGAGCTCTAATAAATGGCAGCACAAACGGTGCCTATCTAGACGAGCCCCAGTTCAGCCGATTTTGGCAAACACTCGAACAGCTTGATGTGCCGCTTTACCTACATCCAGGTTTGCCTGCGGATCACCCCCAGGTTTTCCGCGGCCATCCGGAATTGGAAGGGGCAGTATGGAGCTGGACCTGCGACACCTCCAGCCATCTACTGAGACTGGTGTTTGCCGGTCTTTTTGATCGCTATCCCCAGGCTCGTGTAATCCTTGGCCACATGGGAGAAACCTTGCCTTACATGCTTTGGCGATTAGATAGTCGCGCCGCAGTGACCACCGTTGGCAGAGCCCTAAGCCAACCGCCATCTGAAACGATAAAACAAAAAGTAGTGATTACAACTTCAGGGGTTTGTGCGGATGCAGCCCTACGCTGCGCCTTAGAAGCCATGGGCGATGAAGCTGTGATGTTCTCCGTTGATTATCCCTACGAAGACATTCAGGTTTCTGCCAACTGGATTGAAAATGCAAACATAAATGAGGTACAACGCATCAAAGTGTGCTCAGCCAATGCCGCCAGAGTATTAAAACTAAGTTAATCTCTGGCAGCCCATTTATCAGGATGCCCAGGCAGCACCTTCAGCTGAATAGCCTAGGCTGCCTAAAGATGCGGCCTCAGTAGAACTACTGGTGTAGAAATGTTCACCGGTTCGACCATTATAAAAACGCTGTACCACAGTAAATCCATTACTTGCTGCCACCGATGGTGAATAGGCCCTACCAACCACCCCTTCATAGCTGTAACCTGCTCGCTGGGCAGTGACCAACTCCTGATCATTTGTAGTAAAGAAGTGATTTCCCGATTTAGAGTTGTAAAGGCGATGCACATTTAACAAGGGATCTAGCGAGACATCATTGTAAATATTCGCAAATTCATATTTCACCTGACCTTCAATCGCATCTGGCACGAGATCAGATTCACCGCTAGCCACTGGATAAAGATTCCAGGAAAACCCTTCCTGCTTCCAACCATTGCTCGTAAGGCTGTCTATCTCTTTGCTGTTAGACGAATAAAAATGCTTTCCTGAGATGGAATTAACAAAACGTTGATTCAACAGAGGTGGACCAGCCTGGGCCACATCATTCATGGGAAGAAGCTGACCCCTGATTACACCAAGTACAACATCTTCATTGTGAATATTTATATAGTCTAGACCTTGAAATAAATAATTATCCAAGTTGTAATCAAAACCCACTGAACTAGGGTCATCTTTTGACCATCTGCCTGTAATCGTCCACTCTCCCGAAATTTTATCATAGGAATAAACATTATCTTGAGTGATTGTTTGATGGCCAAACACGCTATTAAGATCTTGGTTAGGGCTTATAATTCCAAGGGCGGGATCCCCAACAGCTCCTATTTTCGCATGATGGATGTGCATTCCATTAACATCATCGCCGGTGTAAGCAGTTATAGGCCCTGTGCCAGCAATAATTCCAAAATCAAGGCCCTTTACCTTAAACTCATAATCAATGTAGGTTTGATCAGCATTTAAAGTTATTTTGGCCTTCCCCCTAGCGGGGTAATCAACTGCCCAGACCTCCTGAGTAGATTGAATTGTTCCACCAAATATCGCCGGACCAGCCAGCTTAGACCGAACAGTTGTGCTAGCTGTTGTAGCTTTAGTGCTATCGGAAGAATGATTAGTAGTACAATCGTCATCGATAGAATTACCACAGCAATCACAGGCTGGTTCTGAACTTACCACCAAGCTTGAACCTAAGCTTGCAGCAGCCAAACGGAAACCTGTTCCGTATGCTTTATCATTGGGCATAAGGATATCATCTCTACGGGTGCTACCTGCAACACCTGAGTAATACATTGCTCCATGCTTGGATCGCGTAGCATTAGGCGAACGATTATAACTTCCGAATACTGCAGTTGCGTCATAAACCGTATCGGTCCATTCCGTTAAATTTCCATCTTGATCATACGTGCCATAGTAACTTGGGCTCTTACTAAAAGTACCAACAGGTGTTAATAGGCTGGGGCCAGAAATAGCTGTTATATCTCGACTACTAGTGGTATTGGCAAGCTTGGAGCCATCGGAACTGGGAATATTTGCTTGGTTCGCAATTGGTTCAAAACTATTTCCGGGATAATCATTACTTTGAGTTGCCCATTTGTAATATCCGCCAGCTCCATTATTAAGATTAGGATTATAGTAAGCAGCCTTAGTCCATTCGTCTTCATTTGGGATCCAAACTTTAGCTAATGTTGAACGGGTTGATGGGATAGATACAATAACGCCTTGGCCTGTGGCTACATCATCTGGGTAGCTGTTGCTGACAGAAATAAATGTTGAACCACCTTTGTATTCCACTTTTTCAACCTGGCTACGTATGGCAAAGCCGATCCCCAACAAACCACTAACCTCTATTTGATCGCCTTTGAGAATTGGCGAATTGCCCGCAATCTCATAGATATTTACGCCATTTGTCCTAGTTGCACCTTTTACATTCGCAGTTGTTATTAGATACGCACCATTCTCAGTGCTGGCATCTCCTTTGCCATTATTAACCCAATTCGCAAAGCGAGCAGCATCAGTAAAATTTACAAAAGCTACAGGAAGATTTGCAGAACGCTGGTTCAGAAGCGAATAGGTATATGACCCAGAGCTGCCGTTTCTCTGAATTCCGTTGGCAATTTGATCATTGGTCATGTCTGGGTCATAAAGACCCGTTGGATCACTCTTGGCTTTCGCGTTAAGAAATTCAAGATACTGGCCATAAGTTACTTCATATTTACCAATTCGATATTCATAACTTACGCCTCCATATCTCACCCCTGAAGCATCAGCAGGAGCATCTGCATTGCCGGGATTGCCAACAGTAACAAATTCCATTGCAGTACTGGGGGCTATGGCAGTACTGGTGGCACCGGTATCAGCACTGTGGTCGTGGCCCTCATGCATGGGCATGCTGCCTTCAATAACACGAAAACATGCAAGCATCTCTTTGAACCTAAAGGCACTAAATACTATTAAGCACTTCAGCTTATCGTCTATAGACCATTGTCTATAAACAATAAGCAGTGTTTGAACTTACAGTTATCTAAGATCGCCTTTTAAAAATCTAGTAGTTACTGATATGCCCATTTTGGCAATCTGGATCAATGCTTTCTGGCGATTATTCACTCCCAAACGAGCAAGAAGCTGGCCGCTATAGGTTTGAACACTTCGCACAGAAAGATTTAATTGTTCGGCCACTTCGCGATTGCTAAGCCCTAAAACATAGGCCTCAAGCAACTGCTGTTCCCGCAGGCTCAATACAATACGGGCGGAAGATGATTGAGCAATGGGCGGGATTTGATTGAGATAGCTCTCAACCGAAGGGCTGCGGTATGTGGTACGGGCAACCATAGCCATTAAGCCTTGTACTATAGGATTGTTTGGCAAGAAAATGTCTGCGTCTGCTACGATTACATCAGGATCAATTTTTGTGTAATCTTCTAACACTTTCAAGGAATCAATTATTACATAAGACCTTATGTTTGGGCATGATTGAGCGATATGTTGAACTAATTCTGCAAATTCAAGCTGCTCGCCTCTCTCATGAATAAAAACAAATCCAGGTTTAACTTCGGCTAGCAAATCAATGGCCTGGGCAGACGATTTTGCGACACCACGATAATCCTTAGTTCGTTTAATCGCCTTGTATGCAGTAACAAACTCGAAATTGCTTTTGCCAACAACAATAAATGAGGGATCAAATTCTTTTGAGAGGCAGGCAAGCAAAAACCTGGCTTCACCAATGAAAAATAGTTTTTTAAATTCCTCCAATGGAACCCTCGCTCCGTTGTTATCTTCAGAAGCTAAGGAGGGTTGCTTTCGATTCATATCAGCCGGGCATCACTTCAGGCAAGCCTTAACACATTAATGTACACACGAAATGGCAGCTATGAAAAAACCCCGCCTTAGCGGGGTTTGCAAGGGTTTTGGGAGCGGAACAGGTTTGATATCTGGTAATTAAACCTTGCGTGAATAGAATTCCACCACAAGTAGTTCGTTTATTTCAAGGGCTACCCATTCCCTCTCACATCTACCAGTTACCTTGGCCACCATTTTGGTTTTTTCAAATTCCAGGTGAGGTGGAATATTTGCAAGGCCAGGGAAAGCAAGGTTGTTTTCTGCCAGCTGTTTGCTTGGTTTTGTTTCACGCACTGCCACCACATCACCGGCCCGGCATTGATAACTGGGAATATCAACCACCCGTCCATTAACGGTTATGTGGCCGTGGTTCACCAATTGGCGGGCACCGGGGATTGTGGGCCCAAGGCCAAGGCGGAAACAAACATTATCGAGGCGACCTTCCAGCAGCTTTAGAAGATTGGTACCCGTTGAACCCTCTTGGGCCCGGGCCTTCTTCACGTAGCGAACGAGCTGCCGTTCGGAAATGCCGTAGTTGAAGCGCAGCTTTTGCTTTTCTTCTAGGCGGATGGCGTATTCGGAGCGCTTGCGACGGGCTTGGCCGTGCTGACCTGGTGGATAAGCCCGCTTAGCAGACTTACGGGTGAGACCGGGAAGGTCCCCCAAGCGCCGCGTCACCCTTAATCGAGCACCGCGGTAACGAGACATAAATGAAAAAACCGTCAGGATGGAAATTGACCAACCATTGCCTCACCTAAGTGTGCAAGGAAACAGCTAACCAATCCAATAGTTTAGCCCCAAGCCGGCACCCCATCAGTTGGTTGCTCCTGGCATTAATCAGCTTCTATCAAAGGCTGATCTCCCCCCTGCTCGGCCCACCCCGCTGTCGTTTTGTACCCAGTTGCAGTGGCTATGCCCGGGAAGCGATCGAACGCCATGGCCCCTGGCGTGGTTGTTGGCTTAGTTTGCGTCGCTTTTTGCGCTGTCATCCCTTTAGTGCCGGTGGTTTTGATCCGGTGCCGGAATGAAATTGCTGTTATTCACCCGCCAGGGTTGTTGCCTTTGCGTTGGCCTGGAAGAACGCCTGCGGGAATTGGCCAATCCGCCTGAGTTGGAGCTGCTTGATGTGGATTCCAATCCCAATCTTCAGGCCAAATATGGTTTGGATGTGCCGCTTTTAAGCCACAACGGCGAGTTGCTCGCCAGGGTGCCCCCCAGGCTGCAGGGGGATCGCTTAGCCCAATGGCTGCAAAAACAAATAGCAAGCCAAGAATTAGCCTAAAGCCACTAAAAGTTTTAGTTCCTAGCCATGGCTGAGGCCCCCCCCCTAGGCAGGTTGCACCAGCTGTTGAGAGATGCCGGCCTCAGTGTGCCCGCCCTATTACCTAACCCCTTGATTTGCGATGTAACTTGCGATTCCCGCCGGGTGGGTGCTGGCACCTTATTTATTGGTTTACCCGGCGCCAAAGTTGATGGCGGCAGTTTTTGGCGGGCGGCATTGCAATCAGGTGCCACCGCCACAGTTATTGGCCCTGCCGCAGCCCAGGCTGATCCCCCTGCCCCCGGTGATCCCGTTTTAGTGGTGGCAGATCCGGTGGCTGAAGTGGCGGGCAGGATCGCTGCCGCTTTCTGGGCTGAGCCCAGCAGCCACCTGCATTTGATTGGTGTAACTGGCACCAATGGCAAAACCACCACCACCTTTTTGATCGAACACCTGGCCGCTAAAGCTGGTTTGAGCACTGCCTTGTTTGGCACCTTGGCAAACCGCTGGCCCGGTTGCAATATCACCGCCACCCACACCACACCATTTGCTGATCAGTTGCAGGCCCAGTTGGCAGCAGCTCTCGCCACTGGTGTTCAACTAGCTGCCATGGAGGTGAGTTCCCATGCCTTGCATCAACAGCGCGTAGCCGGATGCAACTTTAGCGGCGCTGTTTTCACAAACCTCAGCCAGGATCATCTTGATTACCACCCATCCCTAGAGGCCTATTACGAAGCCAAGGCAATGCTATTTGAACCTATTTACCTAAAAGGTATGGCGGTAATTAATAGCGATGATCCCCATGGCAAACGCCTGGCAGCACGTTTAGCCGCCAAATGTTGGCGTAGTTCCTTGCTGGATCCCAGCGCTGAATTATTTATGGACGCTTTGCAATTCAGCGCAGCTGGTGTTGCAGGTGTGATCCATAGCCCTAAAGGTGCCGCCGCTTTTCAATCACCGCTGGTGGGCCGTTTCAATCTGATGAACCTGCTGCAGGCGGTTGGTGTGTTGCTGCAACAGGGGGCTGAATTGGAATTACTGCTCCAGGGTTTGCACAGTTTTCAGGGCGTACCTGGCCGGATGGAACGGGTGCCCCATGGCCCAAGCCAGCCGGCTGTTTTGGTTGACTACGCCCACACACCAGATGGTTTGGCAAATGCTTTAGGTGCATGTAAACCTTTTGCGCAAGGCCGTTTGATTTGTTTATTTGGTTGCGGCGGTGATCGCGACCGTGGAAAACGCCCCTTAATGGGTGAAATTGCAGCTCGCCTTGCTGATCAAGTGGTACTCACTTCAGATAATCCTCGTACGGAAGATCCCCAGCAAATACTCAACGACGTGTTGGCGGGCATGCCAGCTGACAGCAACATGATTGTGGAGCCTGATCGTCGCTTGGCAATACAAAAGGCGATCGCCCTTGGTGGCGCTGGTGATTTAGTGCTAATTGCCGGCAAGGGCCATGAGGATTATCAAATTATCGGCACTGAAAAAAGTCATTTCAGCGATAGGGAAGAAGCTGCCCGGTTTATTGCTCAGCAAGCTACTGCTAACTAATTAGTTAATTAGCAGTTTCAATTTCTCGAGCATCACTTTCATCCACCAATGCATCCGCTACGTATTCAATGAGCCGTAGAAGTGCCTGCTTGTTACCAGAGCGGGTTTCTGCAAACATTTCTTGGATGTGGCTAGTGGGCAATCCGGTTTCAAACAAGATCCGCACCACACGGAAATTGGCATCTGGTCGCTCGGGGCTCAAAGCCGCAATAACCATCTCCTCGCCCAGGGCAAATGCATTAAATAAGAGCACCTCTGGATCATCACTCGGCTCAACCACCGAGAGCGGGTGCAGAAAACTGGCCTGCGCCTCGTACAACATGGGAGTTCCCCCAAGTGGCGCAACCTTAGTACCTCATCCGCCTTTGCTGATGTTCGCTAGGTGCTCTAGCAAAAGATCGATTTCAGCCTCGGTGCTGGTGATATGGGTGCAGGCCCTTAGGCAGGCAGGATCATCCAGGCTGCGTAAATGCAGGCCGGCATCAGCTAGATAGTTCACCAGCTCCGCTGGCTTTTGGTTGTGCATTCGAAAGCTCACGAGGCCGCTTTGGGGTGGCCCCGCCTCCAGCAACGGCTCCACTCCCTCAATTGTGGTTAAGCCATGCCATAGCCTGCTGCTCAGCTCGCAGATGCGGCCATGGCGCTGGCCTGCATCAGCGAAGTTTTCTAGTAGTTGCAGAGATCTCCGCAGGCCAGCCCCGAGGGGAACACAGCTTGTGGCCACTTCAAAACGTCTGCCATCTTTATGCCAGCTGCTGCTGCCTTCGCTTTCATTGCTCAGGCTGCGCCAACCGATCAGTGTGGGGTTTGCTTCTGCTAAAACCCGCTCTGAGAGCACCACTGCCCCCAAACCTTCAGGCCCGCAACACCATTTGTGGCCTGTAAATGCGTAGATATCAGCTTGGGCCGCCGCATCACCTAGTTCAAGGCTGCCCACCGATTGGGCGGCATCAACCAACAACCAAGGCTGGTTTTGCTTTGCTTGCAGCTGTTGCGCTACCGCCGCAATTGGCATCACAACTCCCGTATTCCAAAGCAGATGGGATAACACCACCAAGCGGGTGCGGGCTTGCAATCCTTGGTTCAGCGCCTCCAGCAGCTCGCTATCGCTGCGCACCTGTTGCACAGGAAAAAAATCAATGGCCAAACCCTGGCGCCTAGCAAGTTCACGGCAGGCAGCCACCACACCGGGGTGTTCTGCGTTGCTAATTAGGAGGCGATCACCAGCTTCAAAGGGCAGGCCCCATAGGGGTAAAACGCAGCCGCTGCTCACATTTTCCGTGAGTGTTATCCGCTGGGGTGGCACCCCACATAATTGGCTCAGGGCCTTGCGTAAGGCGGAAAGTTCAAGGTTTAGCCAGGGCCACACATCACGGCCAAAGGGACCCAGTTGCTGTAATTTTTGCCAGCAGGCCACCATGGCCGCCAAGGAGTCATTTGGTAGTGGGCCTTGGCCGCCGTAATTGAAATAATGCTTGCCAGTGAGGGCAGGCATTTGCTGCCGCAGGGTGAGGCTCAATGCTTCAGAGCACCTGACCCACAGCTACTGCAGCAACTGCAGAAAATAATGTGATACCGAGGGCTGTGATCGGTGATTGACCTTGGGCTACGGCCAAGCTGGTGATCACGCCAGCACCAAGGGCAGCAATGGCCAGTTGATTGGTGAGTTCAGCGCGGTTTGGGGGAAGATTCAGCTTCATCGCAGCCTGCCGGTGAATGTTAATAAAAAGACCGTAGGCAGAAGTGCCAGGGAACACTTGACAAAAGCCTTGCTTCTTTACTCTCCGCAATGTAAATACATCTGAGTTTATATATTTGCGCCCTAGCAAGCTGGCCTGGCTCTGCCTTCTCTTGCCCATTGCTGCAGCCTTTCCAGCGGCTCTCGAGCAGTGCGGCTTAGGGGCACCAGATCAGCGGCAGCAGCGATCAGATCCGCTTCGCCAAATTCTCGCCCTTCGCTAAACGCCACCAACATTGCCTCAAGAACCACCTGTTCCAATTCGGCACCTGAGAAGCCAACGCAGCGATCCACGAGCGTGTCGAGTGGGATCAGGTGTTGGGGCCGGCGTCTGCGCAGGTGCAGGTTGAGGATTTGACGCCTTTCCTCGGCTTCAGGCAGGTTTAAAACAAACAGCTCATCGAAACGGCCCTTTCGCAATAGTTCCGGCGGCAATTTATCGATTGCATTTGCAGTTGCCACAACAAAAACGGGGCTGCTTTTTTCTGCCATCCAAGTGAGCAGGGTTGCCAAAACCCTCTGACTTGTGCCGCCATCACTGCGGCCATCCAAACTAAAACCTTTATCGATTTCATCGATCCAAAGGATGCAAGGGGCCATGGCCTCCGCCGTGCGGATCATGTCGCGGCTGCGGGCTTCACTGGCTCCCACCAGGCCGGCAAATAGGCGTCCTAGATCCAGGCGCAGCAGCGGCATTCCCCAACTGTGGGCAATTGCTTTTGCCGTTAACGACTTACCAGTGCCTTGGGGACCCACCAGCAGCACCCCCCTGGGATTGGGAAGCCCATAGCTTTGTGCTTCTGCTGTGAAAGCAAGCCGGCGCCTCTCCAGCCAAAGTTTTAATTGATCTAAACCGCCAATTTCACTGGGATCAGCATCGGCGGGGCAGTATTCAAGTAGATCGCTGCGGGCTAGGGCGAGTCTTTTTTCTTCCAATACATCGCTTAGGTCGGCGGCATCTAGTCGGCCGTGGCGGGCTAATGCCCTAGCCGCCAATTGCCTAATTCTTTGCTCCGGCAGTCCCCTGCAGCTGCGCACCAGTAGTTCCAGGGCTTGGGGCTCGAGGGGGCTGCCAGCTGCGATGCCAATGCCGCCAAGGAGGGCACGAATTTCAGTTGCATCCGGCAATGGCAATTCCAACACCGTTACGGTGGCCTCCAATTCCCGCGGCAATTGCAGATCGGGAGCGGCAATTACCAAGGTGCGCGGTTGTTGGCATAGCTCCACCGCCAGGTTGCGCAGGCGCCTGCAGATGGCGCTGTCGTCTACAAAGCGATGGAAATCAAGCAGCAGCAACAGGCCTGGGTTACCTGATGGCAATAGATCAAGGCTGTCTAGGGCCGCTAGGGGTTGGCGGGCGGCGGCACCAGCGTGGTTTGGTAAACCATGTAAACCAGCAACAAAATCCCAACGCAGCAAGGGCCGTTGCTCCAAACCTTGGGCAACCTGTTGCAGTAAACGCACCAGGCGCTCCTCCTCCTGCTGGCGTATCCACAGGATTGGCGTGCGGCTGCGGATCAATAGATCAAGTTGAGCGATCCAGGCGGCGCTCATGGTTGTTCGCTTAACTCCCCTAAAGCCGCCCAGCGGGGGTCAACGGCCTTTGTTTCATGGTTGATTTGGTTGATCATGATGCCGCTGCAGTTGAAATCACAAAGGCGTTTAAGCGGTAATTGCAGGCTTAGCTGTTCAAATAACCATTGATCGCCATCAAAACTGGCTTCTGGATCAAGGCTTTCCACAGCACCATCAAATTCAGCATTCAAGCTACTGTCTAAATTTGAGCCAACAGCAATTAATTCTTCGGCGTGGGCCTTAAGCCGATAACTAAAAGTTTTTAAGCAGCGATCACAGCAGAGTTCCACCAAGGTGGAGCCAGAGCCACTCACCAGCAGTTCAGAACCACTCAATTGAGCTTGCACCCAGCCTTTAACCGGTTCAAGGCTATCGAGCTGACTAAGGGGATAATCGATTTGCCAGCGTTTTGCCACCCCTAGCAAACGCAGTTCCCGCAATGGGATCGGCTTCATTAGCGCTTCCCTTTTGGTTCAAATGGCAAGCGCTCCGATGAAATCGCAGTGGCACTTGCCGTTACCGTTTGCTGAGACATCTGTTGATCGAGAATTGCCTGCAGATTTTCAGGCAGGGGTTCACGGATAAGCACAAAGGTTTGGAACGCTTGAAAAATATTGGCGATCACCATATAAAGCAGCACCCCAGCGGGCAGGGGGAAAAACAAAAACATGCCCGTGATCATCACTGGTGTGATCTTGTTGGCGGTGGCCTGTTGCGGGTTAGCCGGCATCCCCCAGCCGGAAAGGATTTGGGAAAGGAAAAGGGTGATGCCAAAACCAGCCACAAGCCCTGCAATATCCCAATTCACTTGGCCATCGGTGCGAATCCCAACCTGGCCAAGGGCCTTGATAAAGAGGAAACCGCTGCGGGCAGCTAAACCGGGGATTTTCACCTCAACGGTGGCATCACCGGGGCTGAGCGCTTTCAAGCTGCCATCCGCCGCCAGGGAAACCACGCCATCGCCTTTTGTGAGCTTCCATTGGGGGCTCATGTCGATCGTTGGTGTGAGCCTCTGCTCCACCGCCTCAAGGCTTTCACTGCCGTCTTTGGTTTGCAATAAAACCTTGGCCTGTTCGCCAACGCCAAGGCGATTGCCACCCGGTAGGGCAGCTACCACGGGAATGTGGTTTGTTTCGGTGATGAAAATCGAATGGCTGGCGCTGGCAAATGGTTTGGCCTCTACGGAAGCCACCTGATCAGCTGGAACCACCTTCACATTGAAGGTGTAAGGCACATCGGCAAAGGGTGATCCCCGCAGGGTGGCAAACAGGGCAAACAAAATCGGCATCTGCACCACTAGGGGCAGGCACCCCGCCAGGGGACTGCCGAATTCCTTCATTAATTTGCCCAGTTCCTCCTGCTGCTTTTGGGGATTGCTGGCGAATTTGGCGCGGATTTCCGCCTGGCGCTTTTGCATCACAGGTTGGGCGATGCGCATGCGGCGGGCATTACGAATCGAACCAGCACTCAAAGGGAATAGGGCCAGGCGAATCACCACCGTGAGGGCAATGATGGCAAGGCCGTAGCTGGGCACTAGTCCATAGAAGAAATCAAGGATTGGCAGCAGCAGGTTGTCGGAGATGTAACCGATCACAGGCGATTAAGGGCGGTGGGAATGTATGTGGTGTGAGTGTGCCCGAGCGCGGGCTCAGCTTCAGCTGGCTACGGCAAAACCGCTGGGGGGAGTGCTGCTGCGGCTTTGGCTATCCATGCGTTCTTTGATAAATGCTTCAACCTCCCTAAACCTAGGAACGGCGCGCATTTCCAGCCGCGCTCCATCGTTGAGAAGAAGGCACATGTCCCCCCAGGCACCAAAGCCCCTGGCCACAGCGCGCACTTCTTTAATTTGGCTGTAGGTAACCTGGCTGCGGTCCCTACCCAGCCAGCCACCAGTAACCGATACTCGGCGGCTAGTGATCCGAAACCTCAGCCATAGGGCCCGCACGATGGCCCCCACCGCAAAGGGCAGGCCAATCAAGGTAATTCCAAAAACCAAGTTCAAAATCAGGTCCCCTTTGGCTGGCCCGCCTTCATAGAAGAGTTCCTCCTGAAGGGTGATGGGGGGTGTTGTTGTCATCTAAAAAGCCTGCCTGTTGCAACACTGCTAGCCATTCTCTCAGTAGATCGTTGCAAGTGGCGGAACCCGCCGCTGGTTTGAGGCTTAACAGCAGCCAACTATGAGGCCGAAGGCAGGGGGTTTCCGGCTTTTCCCAGCGGTGGCACAAATCCACAAAACTCTGATGAAATTGGCGCCTAAGCCGGTTGCGTTGCACAGCCCGCTTACTAACTTTGCTGCTGATCACAACAGCAAGGCGCAACTCCATTGCGCTGGAGGCTTCATCTGCTTTTAGAAGATTGGGTTTGGCAGCAGCCACCCTTAAAACCAATAAAGAACCCCCGTAATAACGGCGGCTTTGTTTATAGATGTAATCAAAAAGATTCTTGCCCCTGAGGCGGTGCCTTTGCGGGAGAACCACCTTAATTCACCAACCAAAAATTTGAATTTAAAGGCTTAAACCCAACTGGATCACACCGCTAAGCGGGTGCGACCACGCTTGCGGCGGGTGCGGATCAGGCGCCTGCCGGTGTGGGTGCGCATGCGCACTCGGAAGCCAGATACGCGCTTACGCTTACGGCTGGTTCCTTCAAGGGTGCGCTTGGTCATGGGACTGGGCTGGGCTATGGGCCAATTTCTAAGTTTACCAGCAAGCTTGCCTAGTTGGTAACTTCAATCACCCAGCTGCCCAAATACCCGGCCATTGGGATATCTCCAGGGGCTTGGGCAAGGGCATTGAATTGGAACATTCCACCATTAACAGGGTTGGATACGCTGAAAACAACGGCGATTGCTTTATCGGGTGGCACTGGAGTTGTTGGGAAGATATCAATGCGTTTGGCGTTATCAGTTAGTTGTATTTCCGCAGGAATTGTTTCTTCGCATTTGGTGCGTTTGGAATAGCCGCCTACGGTTGTGTAGCACAGTTTAACATTTTTAGGATCGATATTTGTATTAAAGTAACTTGGAATTGTAATAGATAGTTTAAGGATTGCTGCTTTGCGATCTTTAGCCCTCAAAACTAAAAAATATTCACCCCATTGGGTGCGTTCTGTGTTGGAAACATAGTAATAAAGCTTTTTGAAATCCTTATTGCCATCCCAACGGAATTCCAAAATTGATGGTGTGCCAACGGAACCCTGGGCTTTCACTGTTTGGCGCGATGCCAAGCCAAGGCCAGTTGCCCCTAGCAGTGCTGCAGCAGCTAGGTAAGCCAAAGGACGAAATGATTTGAGCATTGCTTTGTCTCTATTGATTATTTGATTCTCATAAACACGCTTCTTGTTATGGGTTCCCCTAGGCCGGCCCGAGAGCTGTCAGCAATTTCAACACCTATTGATTACAAGATCTGTCTGGCCGCAAGCGTTGGCTTTCCCGCAAGTAAGCATGTTGGGCCTCTTGACCCTGGGGTAACCAGGCCTGCACCAACACTCGGATGCAGCGGGGTAGATCCCCTGCCACAGCCATTTGCTGGCAATCAAGCAGGGCTACGCCATCCCATCCCTGCCTTCGCCTTGCCACTGAGGCGGGGAAAAGAGCATCTAAATCTTTAGTTACCGAAAATATGGCGCTCAAAACTTCAGCGCCACCTAAGCCATTGCGCTGCATCAACTCATCAAGCAATTCAGCAACTGCCTCCTCCATGGCGGCGGCGTTATTGGCCGCGGCGGTGGTGGCCCCCCGCAAAGCCCGCAAGCTAACGGCTGGATCGTTCATGGTTGATAGAGCCAGAGTGGTTGCCCCCCCAGGCCTAATTCAAGTTGTAATTGTTGCCTCAGCTTTTGTAATACCCCTTGTTTTTGCTTGCCAAGTGTTACGGGTGAACTGTTGTTTGGATCTAAATTTGCGAGCCGCGCCGCCTCAAGCCGAGCTGTTTCTTCATCGCCAAGTAGGTCTACCAACCCCAATTGCAAAGCTTGGGCGCCACTGAATACCCTGCCATCAGCAAAGGCTCGAACACTTTCTTCACTTAGGCCGCGGCCCTCTGCAACAGCAGTTACAAATTGCCCGTAGCTGCTATCGATCAAGGCTTGCAATATTTCCCGCTCGCCATCGGAAAGTGGTTTATCAGGAGAGAGGATGTCTTTAAATTCACCGCTTTTTACTGTTTCAAAGCGCACGCCAAGGCGTTTCAACAGCTTTTCTAGGTTGTTGCCCCGCAAAATCACTCCAATTGAGCCGGTGATTGTGCCTGGATTTGCCACCACCCGATTGGCGGCACTGCCCACATAAACGCCGCCGGAAGCTGAAATATTGCCGTAGCTAGCAACAATTTGACAGCCTTTTTGCCTCAATCGCATCAAGGCCTGATGAATTTCTTGGCTGTCGCCCACCGTGCCACCGGGGCTATCGATGCGCAGCAGCAGCACCGGAAACTTTTGCTCCTCCACCTGGCGAATGGCCTTCAGCACCCTTTTGCGGGCGCCGCCGGCGATGGGCCCTTCAAGGCAGATGCGAGCAATACGTTTGCGACGTAAACGACGCAGGGGCCAAATCATGGGTGCCGCATTCAAACAGATCATAGGCGGATCCTATGCAGGCCCGGGTCTTTAGGCTCAAGCCTGCTGAAGCGCTGCCGTGCCCTTTTGGTTGCGTTGGCTTGCCATGGTGCTCCCCTTTGCCCTTTGGGGTACGGCGATGGCGGCGATGAAACCCCTGCTTGAGCAGCTTTCCCCATTGCAACTGGCCTGGTTGCGGATGCTGCCAGCTGGCTTGATGATCCTGCTTGCCGCTCGATTTTTGGCGCGTCCCTTAGGGATAGATAAACGCGATCTTGGCTGGTTTTTAGTTTTTGCCCTAGTGGATGGCTCCCTATTTCAGGGCCTATTGGCGCAGGGGTTGCAACAAATAGGAGCTGGGCTTGGTTCGGTGTTGATCGATTCCCAGCCCCTAATGGTGGCTCTCCTGGCTCGTTTTTTTCTAGCTGAATTGATCAATCCAGTGGGTTGGATGGGCCTGTTGCTAGGTTTTGGCGGCATCCTTTGCCTCGGGTTGCCGGCTGGGGTGCTGCAGCATTGGTTGCTTGAGGGGCCCCCGGTGCTTGGCTTGGCCTTGCCCCAACGGGGTGAGTTGTTGATGTTGTTGGCCGCAGCGGCCATGGCCGTGGGCACGTTGCTTTGCCGTTGGGCCTGTCGCCACAGCGATCCATTGGCAGTAACCGGTTGGCATCTCCTATTGGGCGGCCTACCGCTACTGGCCATGAGCCTGGTTAACACCCCCAGAACTTTTCCCCAGCTAAGCCTTGCCGAATGGGGTTTGATGGCCTATGCCAGCCTGCTTGGTAGTGCCTTGGCCTACGGCTTGTTCTTTTGGTTTGCCAACCAAGGCGACCTCACCGGCTTTACCTCCCTCACGTTTTTAACCCCTGTTTTTGCCTTGGCCAGCAGTGTGTTTTGGCTGGATGAAAATCTGCGTTTATTGCAATGGCTAGGTGTGGCCCTAGCGCTTAGTTCAGTGCTTTTAATTAATCGACGTAGGGATATTTGGCAGCCGCAGAAGGGGCTAATTCAATGAAAATTTTGATTGTTAGCACCCCCATGGGCCCCCTGGGCAAGGGTTTGGGTGGTGGTGTGGAGCTAACTCTTTTGGCCGTGCTGAAGGGTTTAAAAGCTCGCGGCCATCAAATGGCCTTGGTGGCCGCCAGCGGCAGTGAATTGGAGGCTGGTTTGCTGGATCAGCTCTGGCTGGAGCCCGGGGTCCCCCAGGCCAGTTGGCAACACCAACCGCGCCAAGCAGCCGTGCAAATACCAGCCAATTCACTGTTAGCTCGTTTTTGGGATCGGGCCCTTCAGGAACAGGATCGTTTTGATCTGCTGCTCAACCTTGCCTACGACTGGCTACCCCTTTGGCTAACGCCCCATTGCCGCACACCGCTTTTCCATTTGGTGAGCATGGGCAGTGTGGGCGAGGCGATGGACCAACTGATTGCCACAACTGCTGCCCGCTTTCCAAAAAGAATTGCTTTTCATACTGCCGCCCAAGCCGCGGATTTCGACTTACCAGCTGCCCCCCAACTGTTGGCAAATGGGTTTGATTTCAGCCAATACCAATTTCAAGCAACGCCGCAAAAGCTGTTGGGTTGGGCTGGCAGAGTTGCCCCAGAAAAAGGTTTGGAGGATGCTGCCCAGGTTGCCCAGCAATGGGGGTGGCCCCTGGCGGTGTGGGGATTAAAGGAAGATCACGCCTATGCAGAAGCGGTGGAAGCAAGTGTGCCTGAGGGCACTCTGCAGTGGAGAGGTTTTCTGAACACCGCCCAGTTCCAAGCAGAATTGGGCCACTGCGCCGTTTTGTTAAACACCCCAAAGTGGAATGAAGCCTTTGGCAATGTGGTGGTGGAGGCCATGGCCTGCGGTGTGCCAGTGCTGGCCTATCGGCGCGGCGGGCCAGCTGAATTGATTGATCCAGGCATTAGCGGTGCTTTGGTGGAGCCCGATTGCACCAAAGCCCTTGTTGAGTGGTTGCCAAGGGTGTTGGCTTTAGATCGCCAGGCATGCAGGGCAAAGGCAAAAGAGCGCTTCAGCCTGGAGGCATTTGCCTTGCGCTTGGAGAATTGGTTAACACAACACCAGTAAATTGAATTTCTTGATCCCCGCTTGGATCCAATTAACAATCAGCTTGTTGATTCCGCCAATGAAGGCATCTTGGTTTGTGGCCTTGGGGCCCTTGGCCAGGCATGTCTTGGCAGCCTCATGGCTTTCAACTTGCCGATTCGCTGCCTTGATCGCAAATCACCCAAGTGGACTGATCTGGCCCTGGGAAGGGCATTGGCAGAGGTCACATTTATCGGAGATATGCGCAACCCCGAATCACTGCTCGAAGCAGGGGTTGCCTCGGCAAGGGCTGTTTTGCTGCTCAGCCAAGACAGTGGAGTGAACCTGGAAGCTGCTTTACAGGTGCGGTTGCTTAATCCAAAAGCCCAACTTGTGGTGCGTTCAAGCAAAGGCAGCAGCGGCCTTGAAAATCAATTGCAAGCTCGCCTACCTGGGTTGGTGATCGTTGATCCCCAATTGCTCACCGCTGGGGTATTTGCCAATGCCTTAAGGCCCGATGGCACAGAGGCGGCATTTGATGTGGAGGGGGAGTTGTTTGTGGTGCGCAGCGTTGTGCAGCAGCAGGCCGCCAGCCGTGATCTATTTGATCAATTGGGTCGTATGCAGCGGTTGGTGCAGTGGTTCCCCGCCGGCGAAGCGCCCGCGGGCCCGGCAGCAAGTGGTTGGTGGAACCTTGATACCAAACCAGCAGCTGGCGATCGTTTGCTGTTGTTGGAACTGGCCAGCACCCTAAAAACTCGCCCCCGCTACCGCCACAAACGTTTAAGCATTTGGTGGACCCAATTGCGTTTGCTTGGGGAGGGTGTTTGCGATGCCTTGTTGCGTTTACAGCAACGCCGTAATTCATTGCTTGCTTGGGGGCTAATAAGCCTGTTACTGTTGTTATTAATTGGTAGCTTTTTATTTGGTGCTGGTTCTCCTTTGCGGGGACTAATGCTTACGCTCGCCTTGCTTAAGGGTGAATATCTTGATGCATTTAGCTTCATTATTAATGGCGCTAATTCCGAATTAACACCAGCCCATTTCCCCCTTGCAGCATTGGCTTTGATCTATGCCCTTGGCGGCACATTGCTAACCGCTTGGCTGGTGGCTTTGATATTGGATCGTTTGCTGGCGGCCCGTATTGGCAGCCAGGAACCAAAACCGCTCGGTGCAGCTACGCCCTATGTGTTGCTGCTTGATGGTGGTTTACTTGCAAGCCGGCTAAGGCAACAACTGCGATTGCAGAAATTTCAAGTGGTGCAAGTGCAGAGCACAGGGGTGGAAGAAAAATTCCAGGCTGAGGCCTATGAAAGTTTGGATCGGGCTTTAAAAGCCCTGCGCCATTGCCATTGCCAAGCGGTGGGTGTTCTCTCCGAAGACCTAATGGCAAATCTGAGTGTTGCCCTTGAATTGCAACAGAAATGGCCAGATGTGCGCCTTGCTGTGCAATCCCACTCCCTTTCACAATCCAGCAATTTCAATGCCCTATTTGAGGGCATGCAGGTGATCAACCCCCTTGAAGTGGCAGCTGATGCTGTGGTGGCAACCGCCCTGGGCGAACGGGTTCGGGGGGTGTTGCGATTGGCGGAGGAGAATCTATTGATAACCGATTACAAAATAACTTCAAGCGACACACTCAATGGACTAAACCTTGGCACGGTGGCCGGTGGCTATGGACTTATCCCATTGGTGCTGATCGGTTTTGGGGCAATCAAACCAATCGCTTTGCCAAATCCGGAGCGAATCTTGCAGCCGGGTGATCGCTTGGTGGTTTTGGCGGGTTTGAGCGCCTTGCGCCAAGTAGAGGCAGGACAATTGAAAAAACGTTGTTGGATGTTGGAAATAAGAGGAATGCGCCCAAATGCGCCAATTTTTGATATTCAAGTGGCCTTAGCCCGTTATTTAGGTGCAGCCCCGGGTGAAATGGCGGCCTATCTCGATTGTAAATCAGCTCCCCAGTTAACACCCTCCATCTATCAGGTGCCAGGACGTTTATTAGAGCAGGCCCTTAAAAGATTAGGCGTTAATTGTGAATTAGTGCCTGCAAACCATCGCGATTCATAGGCTTGCATGTTTAAACCCTTGCAACAATCCCACCGGCTCGCCTGGCTGCTGGGTTTAACCATTGCCCTGGGGGCCCTGCTATTTCTTTGGCGCTTAGGTGCCGTTGGCCAATTGGATGAAACCCCTGCCCTATTTGCTGCGGCAGGGGGAGCCATGGCCGACAGCGGCGATTGGCTTACCCCTCGGGTAAATGGCCATCCCCGCTTTGATAAGCCAGTTTTGATCTATTGGTTAATTGGTGGCCTAAGTCTGTTGCCCCGCCATTGGGATCCCCTAGGCAGCTTGGCGGCAAATCTGCCATCCGCCCTTTCGGTGCTGGCACTGATGGCTGCATTGGCGGCAACGGTTTTTAAACAGGAGCCCCGGGCTGGCTTCGCCAAGGCGCTTACGGCAGCCCTTGCCTTTGGCCTTTCGCCGTTGGTGCTGCTTTGGGGACGGGTTTCCGTTAGTGACCCCCTGCTCACTGCCTGTTTTGGCATTGCAATGCTCGGTTTTTGGCGGGCCTATGGGGCTGAATCAAGGCAGTGGCCATGGGGCAGCTGGTTTTTTATGGGGCTTGCAATCCTTAGCAAGGGGCCAGTGGCCTTGGTTCTAGCCGGCGCAAGCCTGCTGATGTTTGGCCTTTGGCAGCGGGATTTGGGCCGGTTGCTGAGGGCATTAGCTCCTGGCCGGGGGTTGCTACTTAGTTTTTGTGTTGCCGCTCCCTGGTATCTGCTGGAGCTATGGCGGGAGGGAAAACCTTTCCTAGACAGTTTTTTTGGTTACCACAACCTGAAGCGTTTTAGTGAAGTGGTGAATCACCACGCAGGCCCCTGGTGGTTTTTTGGGGTGGTTTTGGTGATTGCCAGTTTGCCCGCCACCCCCATGCTTTTGCTTGGTTTTGGCCATGAACTTGCGATGGCAGCAAAAACTGTTGCACCGCCAAACAGCTTGCGCCGTTTTGCAGCTTGTTGGTTGTTGACGGTGCTGCTGATTTTCAGCATTTCGGCTACGAAGTTGGCCAGCTACCTTCTGCCTGGGATCCCTGCAATGGCCCTTTTAATTGCCCTGGCCATGGGGCCTGAACGGCTGCTTAGCCGTGCCCGCTGGTGTTCCATTGCAATCGCGGCATTGATGGGAATTGGCTTTTTACTTGCCCCCCTTTGGGTGCCCACTATCAACGATCCGGAAATGCCTGGCCTTTCCTCCCAACTATTGGCAATAGGTGCGGTGCAGCGCAGTGGGTTTTGTTTTCTGGTTGCAGCCCTGGTGGGCGGCTTAAGCCAAAGGAATTATTTTGTTAATTTCCCTTGGCTGCTGGGTTTTCAATTGCCCCTTGTGGTTTGGCCATTGTTTGGTTTGGTGCCAACGGCAGAACTAATTGATCAAATTCGGCAACGGCCTGTGCGGGTGATTGCGGCGGCGGTGCAAAAACAAATGCGTCCAGGTGAAGCATTAGCGATGGTGGGTATAAACAAACCATCGCTGCACTACTACACAAAGCAAGTGGTGATCTATGAAGGACGCCCAGCTTCAGGCCTGCGCAATTTGGGGGAGCGATTGCAGTTAGAAGAAGCAAAACAAACAAAACAAGCTGCCTCCCTATTGCTGGTGATCGATAAAACCACCGCGAGCCAATCCTTTTGGCAGCTGGTGCCCCGTTCGGTGCTGGCTAGCCAGGGCGTTTATCAGCTCTGGAGGGTGCAACGCTCGGCTCTGCAGCAGCAGGCTGGCCGATTGGCGGCTGCCGGGGTGCCATCCACCTGGCAGTTGCCTAACCCAGAGCGCTATTAACCAGCTATGAATGGGCAGTTCATGAACAATTGCATGACGGTTGCAACGGATTTGAGCAATACCAATTTCAGCAATAAAGACCTGGCAAGGGCTGGTTTGCTGGAAGCGGCCTGGCGCCACCGCTTGATGGAGCAGGCGGTAGCTGAAATCCCAACTCCAAACCCAGAATCAACCCAGCAGGCTCTAGGGGGCTTGTGCCAGCAGATCCAAATCCAAAACCAAGAGCAATTGCAGGTGTTTTTGCAGTTGCAGGGCCTTAGCAGTGGCGAATTTGAGGCAATGGCCCAGTTGCCATTGCGCTGGCAGCAGTGGTGTGAGCAGCAGTATTCAGCAACGGTTGAGCATGAATTTTTGCGCCGCAAGGCTGAACTTGACGAAGTTACCTATTCATTACTGCGCTTGCGTGACGGCGAATTAGCAGCGGAATTGCACCAGCAATTGCAGGAACAGGAGGTGACCTTTGAAGATCTTGCCGCCCAATATTCAGAGGGCCCGGAACAACGCAGTGGCGGCAAAATTGGCCCAGTGCCGCTTTCCACTCCCCACCCAGCCCTCAGCAAGTTGCTTGAGATAAGCCAGGTGGGTCAGCTATGGCCCCCAAAGCAATTGGAGGGTTGGTGGATCATTGTGCGGCTGGAAGGGCGAAAAGGTGCCCAGCTAGACGAAGCACTCCAGCGCCGTTTGATCCTTGAACAGGGAGACAATTGGCTGCGAAATGAAGTTAGAAATGCACTTGCTACCCATAATGAAGCAGTTAATTGAAGGCCAGCTGAGCCCAGATGTCGATTACAGCTGCCCTTGATCTGCTGGCTTCCACAAAGCCATTTAGTTTTCTAAGCCCAGTTGAGCAGGCCCAGGCTGCTCAAGCCCTTAAGCCTTTGGTGTTGAGGCCGGGTTCCCGTTTGCATGGTTTTGATGAGTTACCACCAGGAATCTTGATTCTTGTGGAGGGGCAGCTGCGGCTGCTGGCCCAGGATCAAAGGGGTGAAACATTCACCTTGGAATTGCTTGCGCCTGGTGCCATCGCCGGTTGGCTGCCCCTAATGAGGGGAGATTCCGGCCAAGTATTGGCGGCATCGATGGTTTCAAAAGGCTGGTTGCTACCGGCGGCGCAATTTCTTGAATTGGTTAATCGCCATCAGGAATTGCTGGAGTTTTTTAAAGACGGCGGCCTGCCAGAGCGCTATGCCGTGCTGAGTGGATCCAAAATTGCCGATTTACCCAGGGGCCGTGCCCTGCGCGATTGGGCAGCAAAGGCAGATGCCTTACCAGCCCTTACTTTGCTTGGTGCCCAGGAGGCTGTGCCCGAAGGCAACTGGCTCTTGAGCACAGGTTGCCTGCCAAACCATGAGGTGGGTGAGAACATTCCCGCCGGTTTAGTGCTTGCTCGGCAAGGAAGATTGCCGCTGCGTTTAATTCCAAGGCCTGAACCATGGCCACCTCAAATCAGTGTGGCTGGCTCTGCTCAGCCCACGGTTACCACTGAACTGGTTGCTAAGCATGTAGATGTGCACGTGGAGGTTTTAGAGCCGGAATGGATTGAGGGCAGCGAGCTGGTGCCCCAACTCAATCAAATGGAGGCCCTGCAGGATTGGTATGGCCGCATTGGCGACGATGGCAGCTTCCCCCATATTTCCGGGCAGGGGGAATTGGAGGAACCCTTTGCGGTATTGCGCATGTTGTCGCGCAGTTTTGATCTTCCTTTTAGGAGGGATGTAATTCGAAGGATTTTGGCCGATCAATTACAGCGAGCTGAAGGCAAGGGCCTTGGTTTGATGCAGTTAGCAGCCGTTGCTGATCTGTTGGGTTTAAGGGCCTCGATGTTGGAAGTGCCGCTTAAATCCGTGAACCGCATTCCATTGCCAGCAATTGCCTTGGAGGCTGGCCACCCAGTGGTTATCTGGCAGGCCGATGCCAATGGCCTCTTGCTGGGCGATCCCCGCAGCGGCCAAAGAAAACTGCCTGAAGCTGAATTCAGTCAGTTGCTAGATGAGAAGGGCAATTTGCCAATCCTCTCCCTCGAGCGGGCTAGCACAACACCAAAAGAAAGATTTGGCTTGGGTTGGTTCCTGCCGGCAATTAAACAACATCGAGGCATCTTAATTCAGGTTTTAGTTGCCAGTTTCTTTGTGCAACTGTTTGCTTTGTTGAATCCACTTTTGATTCAACAAATCATTGATGCTGTGATATCTCAGGGGAATTTAAAAAGCTTAAATGTTTTAGGTTCGCTGCTGGTGGCAATGGCTGTTGCTGAGGCGATCTTGGGTTCATTGCGCACCTATTTATTTAGCGACACCACCAATCGCATCGATATATCTTTAGGTTCAACTATTATTGATCATCTACTGAGGTTGCCACTCAGTTATTTTGCCAAGCGGCCCGTGGGTGAAGTTTCCAGCCGGGTGAATGAATTGGAAAAGATACGCAGATTTCTCACCGGCACTGCGCTTACGGTTGTGTTGGATTCGATTTTTTCAGTTATTTATATAGCAGTTATGTTGCTATATAGCCCAATCCTCACTGTTTGGGCCCTTGGGGTTATCCCATTTTTCATTGGCTTAACCGCAGCTGCCGCCCCTGTAATTCGCAAACAGTTGCGGGAACAAGCTGAATCCAATGCCCAAGTTCAGAGCCATTTGGTTGAAACCCTTGGCGGCATGGAAACAGTTAAGGGCCAAGGCATGGAATTACATAGCCGCTGGCGTTGGCAGCAGCTCTATGGTGGCCAGATCGCTGCGGGTTTTCGCAACACAATCACCAGCACTGCAGCTGGTTCTGCCTCTCACTTTTTAGAACAGTTATCCGGCTTACTGGTGTTGTGGGTTGGTGCCGGCTTGGTATTGCAAGGCAAGCTAACTTTGGGGCAATTAATTGCATTTAGAATTTTATCTGGCTACGTAACAAGCCCCTTGCTTAGGCTTGCCACACTTTGGCAGAATTTCCAAGAAACAGCCCTTTCGCTCGAGCGGCTTTCAGATATTGTTGACCATCCCCAGGAGATTGAAATCGCCGGGGAAAATCTTCCACCGCTGCCGCCAATCAGCGGTGCCATCACCTATGAAAGGGTCAATTTCCGCTTTGCCAGCAGCGGCCAGCTGCAACTATTAAACATAGATTTTGAGATTCCAGCCGGCGGTTTTGTTGGCATTGTTGGCAGCAGTGGATCTGGAAAAAGTACACTGCTTAAATTATTAACTCGTCTCTACGATCCCCTGGAGGGAACCATTCGCCTTGACGGCAACGATATCTCCAAGGTTGATTTATATTCCCTGCGCCGCCAGATAGGTGTAGTACCTCAAGACAGTTTGCTTTTTGATGGCACCATTCAGGAAAATATCGCCCTAACAAGGCCAGATGCTGATTTTGAAGAGATAGTTAATGCTGCAAAAATAGCCTGCGCCCATGAGTTTATTCAACAGCTTCCAGCTGGATATAGCAGTTCCGTGGGCGAAAGGGGGTCCGGGCTTTCCGGCGGCCAAAGGCAGCGTTTAGCTATAGCTCGAATGATTCTTAAGCAGCCGCGTTTGCTTGTGCTAGACGAGGCAACCAGTGCTTTGGATGTTGATACTGAGCAACGATTAACCCGTAATTTAAGCGAAGCTTACCGCGGACGTACCGTGCTGTTTATTACCCATCGCCTGGGCAATTTGCGCCATGCTGATCATATTTTAGTTCTCCATAATGGTGCCCTGGTGGAACAGGGCCCCCATGGGGATTTAATGGCTCTTGGTGGCCGATATGCCACCTTATTCCGCCAGCAGGAGGCTGCCTTGGTATGAGCAATTTAGTTCGTCGTGATCCTTCTGACCTTCAGGAAATAAGGCTGCGGCCCTCGCCCCGCTGGAGCAAGGCGGTTGTGTGGGCTTTGATCGGCACAGCTAGTTTTGCCTTTTTGTTTGCTCTGCTGGCAAAAATTGATGAGGTGGTGGTGGCCCAGGGCGACCTTGAACCGGCCGGCGCTGTAAAGCCGATCAAGGCTGTTCAAAGTGCTGTGGTTGAGGAGATTTTTGTGAAGGAGGGTCAGGTTGTTGAACCAGGGCAGCCACTAATTCGCTTTGATACTGATAAATCACAGGCCCAAAAAAGCAATGTAAGTAGGCAGCTATTAATCGAGCAACAAAGGATTTCGGAGCAGGCAAATGCCAGTAGGGCCCGCTTGGAAAATCTCCAGGCAAAACGTCAAAGTTTAATTTCAAAACGTGATAGCGAGAAGCTGTCTTTACTCAATCAGGAAGATATTTTACGGCGCCTAGATTATTTAACTAAGCAGGGGGGGATGGGTTTAGTTCAGTATATGCAAGAGAAAGACAAGGGCCAGCAAATGCGTTCTCAGATTGCTCAAACTGAAGCTGCAATTCGGCAAACTGATGCTGAATTAGATGAGGTGAGCTCCGATTTACTTAAGCAGCGCAAGGAAAGCGATCGTCAACTATCCGATCTGGAAAGGCAAAGGGTTGAGGTTAAGGAGCAACTCCAAACCGAATTGCTAAAATCGCCTGTGCGCGGCCAAGTGTTCGATCTCACACCCACCAGTAAAGGTTATGCAGTAGCCCCTAATGAGCCGCTTCTGAAAATTGTTCCCCTTGATAAATTGCAGGCTAAAGTTTATGTTACTAGTAAAGATATTGGTTTCGTTAAAGTTGGCCAGTTCTCCGAAGTGAGGCTTGACTCCTATCCGTTCACTGAATTTGGCTCGATCAAGGGCCGTGTTAAGCGCATATCCACTGATTCATTGCCTCCAGACGAACAGAATCCCCAGCCTCGTTTTCCTGTTCTAATTAAGCTTGACCAACAAAAGTTAGAAAAAAATGGACGTTCCTATGCCCTTAAATCAGGCGAAACCCTAAGCGCGAATTTAGTGCTGAGGGAAAAGCGTGTTATCACCCTGCTCACCGATGTGATCGACCGCGCCTTTGATGCCCTGAAGCCAATCAGATCGCCAACAACTTAGTTGTTTTAGTTGTTTTTAGATATTTATTTGTTCGTTTTGCCTGAGGCATAGGGAGCAGCAACCCCAGCGCTTTATTTCACCGGCGGGTGTGGGAATCTCGCAGCGGGGGCAGGCAGCAATGCCGTGCACATCAACGCGGCTTGGGTGATTAGCCCAACTAGCTGCACTATCTCCACTTGCTAAATCAGCCAGGGGAGGTTGAACCCTCTGTTCTAGTTCGAGCCTTTGCAACGGAAAACCCGCACCCCGCAAGGCACCCAATAATTGGTGTTTGGCATATCTCAGTGCCAATAACCAATGGGCTTGCTCTACGCCAATCCAGAGCACCGAGCCTTGTATCCGTAGTGGCCTGCAGTGGGCGGCCAGTTCAGCCCCTGCAATTTGCGGCCATGCCTGCCAAAGCGCTGCCATGGGTGCCTGGCCATGCCAGTTTGCTTCCAGTTCCTTTAGGCAATTAGCAAGGGCCTTTGCTGGTTGGGGCCGGGGCGGTTGTAAGTAATTAGGCATCAGAAAAGGCTAGGGTCGTTGTGTTGCTGCCGATGTGCTGCCCCCATGGGCTTCTTCGACCGTCTAAGCCGTTTGCTTCGCTCCAATCTCAATGATTTGGTGGGCCGAGCCGAGGATCCAGCCAAAATTCTTGATCAATCCGTTGCTGATATGCAGTCGGATTTGATCAAATTGCGCCAGGCGGTGGCTTCGGCTATCGCTAGCCAGAAGCGGATTGAAAACCAAGCCCAGCAGGCTGAAAGTCAAGCTAAAACCTGGTATGAAAGAGCAACTCTCGCCCTTAAGAAAGGGGAAGAGGAACTTGCTAAAGAAGCGCTCAGCCGCCGTAAAACCTATCAAGAAACCGCAACTGCATTAAATAGCCAGCTCTCCACCCAGGCGGGGCAGGTGGAAAATCTAAAAAAGAATTTGCTTTCCCTTGAAGGCAAGATTGCCGAGGCGCGCACCAAAAAAGACATGCTTAAGGCCCGGGCCCAAGCAGCCCAGGCCCAAGCTCAGTTGCAGGGGGCCGTTGGTGGTTTAAATACCGATTCGGCCATGGCGGCTTTTGATCGCATGGAAGAAAAAGTGTTGTCTTTAGAGGCCCGCGGCCAGGCGGCGGCAGAATTAGCAGGTGCAGACCTCGATAGTCGTTTTCAAGCCCTGGAAGCCGGCGGTGATGTTGATCAAGAATTGGCGGCTCTCAAGGCAAGCCTTAGCCCCACACCCCTTGCCCTGCCAGACGACAGCAAAAAACCTGAGCTTTTGCCAGCCCAGGCCGCTGAGGTAGACGACGAATTGGAGAAGCTGAAGCGTTCAATCGACAATCTTTAAATATCCTCCGCAACTTTCATCCCTACTTTTTCCATGACTGTTCATCAACTAACTGATGCCAATTTTCAAGCTGAGGTTCTAAATGCCGAAGCGCTTGTTTTAGTTGATGTGTGGGCCGCCTGGTGTGGCCCCTGCCGCTTGATGGCTCCATTGATGGAATGGGCAGCAAGTACCTATGGGGAAGGCTTACGGGTTGGAAAACTTGAGGCCGATCCCAACCCAGTTGTTCGCGATCAATTACAAATAAAAGGTTTACCAACCCTGATCCTTTTTAAAGCTGGTGTTGAAGTGGCCCGTTGGGAAGGGGCCATGGCAAAACCCCAGCTGCAGGCTTTTGTGGATGCCCATCTCTGAGCGGCTTAAACGCCTTGGCTCGGGCCTTTTTGCCCGCATGGACCAGCGCAAACGTTCCTATGCGGCATCTACTGCAGCCCAGCTGAATCCCCTGCTTGATCTCTCCTTGGGGAGCACAGATCTGCAGCCTCCAAGCCAGGTGCTTTCAGCCATTGCTACCAAATTGATGGAGCCGGCCAGTGCGGCCTATTGCTTGCAGGCGGGCACCTTGCCCTTTTGTGAAGCAGTAGCCAGTTGGGTGCAGCAACGCTTTGCGTTGCAAGTGGATCCGCAGCGGGAGGTGCTGCTGCTGGTGGGTTCCCAGGAGGGCACAGCCCATCTACCCCTTGCTTTGGTAAACCCTGGTGATCGCACGCTGTTGCTTGATCCCTGCTACCCAAGCCATCGCGGTGGGATGGTGCTGGCGGGTGCTGAACCTCTGCTGCTGCCCCTGGGGCTAGAGGATGGCTGGCGCCCTTGCTTTGGGCGGCTAGCCAGCAGTGAACAAGAACAGCTCAAATTAATAATGCTGGGCTATCCCCATAATCCAACGGCCACCACTGGCTGCCAGGGCTGGTTGGATGAAGCGCTGGCCATAGCAAACCGGCAAGGGGCGGTGCTTGCCCACGACAATCCCTATGTTGATCTTGCCCTTGAAGGGGAAGCGCCTGCCCTATTGCGATCGGAGGGGTGGCGCACAAATGGAATTGAATTTTTTTCCTTCTCAAAAGGCTGGTGCCTTGGCGGCTTTCGCCTGGGTTTTGCCGTTGGGGCCGCCCATTTAATTGAAGCCCTAGGACAGGTGAAGGCAGTGGTTGATTTCAATCAGTCGCTGGCCTTACAGGCGGGTGCCACGGTTGCGTTAACGCATTTAGCCAGCTGGCCGCAGCAGCTAAGGCCTATTTATAGGGAGAGGCGTGATGCCATGGCAGCTGCCTTGGCTGCAGGCGGTTGGCGGGTGCCTCCAGCTTCAATGGCCCTTTATCTATGGTTGCCACTGCCCGAAAGGTTGAGAAGCCTCGGCAGTGAAGCTGCCTGCGCATGGCTGCTTGAACGCAGTGGGGTGGCGCTCACCCCAGGCGTTGGTTTTGGTGCTGGCGGTGAGGGCTGGGTGCGGCTTGCTCTGGTGGCGGAAACAAACCAATTGCTGGTGGCGGCCAAGCGACTAAATGCAGCCCTGTTGGGGTGCTGAATTGAGTGGATTCTTAGCGGCAGGCTGTGGCGGTCGATTGCTGCGTAGTAGGCCTGATCTTGATTTGCGCATGGCCTGGCGGCTGCGGGTGCTGTCGGTTTGTGCCAGCACGGAGCCCCTCTTAAGCAACTGGTTGGCGGCGCAACCGCTTTTGCCCATAGCGGTGGTGTCAAAAAAGCAGCGTTTTGGCCGGGGCACGGCCCAACGCCATTGGCAATCACCCGCTGGTGGCCTTTGGCTGAGTGCTGCAATCCCTTGGGGTGGAGATCCACCTGCGGCGGATCGCTTGCCAATGTTGATGGCAGCTGCCCTAATGGCGGAATTAGAACCGCTTGGCCTAGGGGCAGAACTGCAGCTAAAACCACCCAATGATTTGATGGTGGGGCAGCAAAAATTAGCGGGAGTGCTCACCTCTGTGGTTTGGCGTGGCGGGCAGGTGCGCCACGTGCGCTTTGGCATTGGCCTCAATGGGCGCCATCCAATCCGCCCACCGGGCATCACCCTTGAACAATTGCTTGGTAGCCGCTGCCCCCCCTGGCCTAAATTGGTGCAGATAGGTTTAAGAGCATTGGAAAAGTTGGCTCTGAATTAACGCAATCACCCTCAACCTGATTACACACCTGATATGTACAAACTATTTTTTTTGCCCTTGTTGCTGCCGCTGTTGGCTCAAGTGTTGCCAGTTGAAGAACCCCCTTTGATATTTGATAAATCACTGCAGGAGTTGGAGCGGGAGGGGGCAATCACCATCAAGGAAAGCCAACAGTTGCGCCAGGGGGAGTATCCCCAACGCAGTGCACCGGGGCAGCGATATGTGCCAAACCTAGAAAAGTTATGTAGTTCCGGAGTGATGAGCCAAAGGGAATGCGCCAGAGCCAAGGGAGTTGCATTTATTGCTAAAAATAAAAATGCAAAATTTGGCGGCCCAAATGGTTTGCCTCTTGCACCATTGAGTGTTCCGGTTTCTGCTCTTTTAGTGGGGGGCGAGGGCAGTTTTTCACTTAGCCAAGTGTTTAGGATTACGCCGAGGCCAGCACCTCTGCTTGGAAATGGCAATCGCAGTTTGATATTTCCCTTGATCGGTAGTGCTGTAACCAGCAGTGATTTTGGCTGGCGGATGCACCCGATTTTAGGAAGCATGATTCTCCATGCCGGCAAGGATTTAGCTGCTCCAGAAGGAACGCCGGTGGTGGCTGCCCTGGCTGGCAAAGTTATTAGTGCAGGCCTTGCAGGTGGCTATGGGATTGCGGTGGAATTGGAACACCGCAATCCCCAGCGCCGCACCCTATACGGCCACCTGTCGGAACTGTTTGTGCAAACTGGTGAAGAAGTACGCCAGGGTGAAGTAATCGGTAGGGTTGGCAGCACAGGTCTTAGTACTGGTCCCCATTTGCACTTTGAATTGCGCCGACCCGACGCTGGGGGTTGGGTGGCGGTTAATCCCGGCAACCTTGCCCCCAGTGGTGCATTAAGCAGCAAACAAGATCTACTTACGGGATTATTTGATCAATTGCTAAAGGGCCTAGAGCGCAAAAACCTAGAGCAAAAAACTTAGGATAGTGAATTCAAATAATTTGTAGATCGCTCAGGCTGCCACTATAACCAGTTATTTCAATCACCGTATCGTTGTTGGCTTGGAATCCTGCTCTGTTGTTGTTAAGAGCGAGAAAAGTTCGGGTGTCATTACCTGAACCTAAGCTATAGCTAACGGTAAGGTTTGCGCCAAAGCCTCTATTGTTTAGCATTTGGCCTAGATCGCCAATTTTTAAACTGCGAACAGAGCCAAAATTGCTAACAGAACTATTTGCAATTAAGCCATCAATTTGCTCGGCGCTAATTTCCAGATCTGTGAATCGATCAAAGGCGTTGAGCAAGGAGTCGCCTTTGCCAAAGCTAAATGTGTCGCTACCTGCTGAAGCACACATTAAATCGTCTCCAGCTTCTGAGCTGTAAGTATTGCTATTTGCATTACCAAACATCACATCGGGGTTATCTGTGCCGATTAAATTGATTGCTGGATTTGGTTTGTTGCTGGGCGTAATTGTGGGACTGGTTGCATTGGAATATTGCTTTCCTTGAAGTGAGAATCAAATTATTTGTTGAATTGCTTAAAGCCTTTGATTAACAGATCAAGTTTTTGTGATCTTGATCACAGGCTCAGCTTTGGTGGTTTTAGTTGGCGATGTGGCCATCGCGGAATAGCAACACCCGTTGGGCGCGTTGGGCCACATCTTGTTCGTGGGTAACCAGTAAAACGGTCATTCCTTCTTGATTTAGTTGATCAAAGATGGCTAAAATTTCTCGGGTGGTGTCTGAATCAAGGGCGCCGGTGGGTTCATCCGCCAGCAACAAAGCTGGCCGGTTGATTATTGCTCTGGCAATGGCCACCCGTTGTTGTTGGCCTCCGCTGAGTTGATTTGGTTTGTTTTTTAAGCGTTCACCAAGTCCCACCCTTTGCAAGGCCGCAGCAGCACGCTCCTTGCGCTCCGACACTGGAACATTGGCGTAGATCATGGGCAATTCAACATTTTCAAGGGCGCTCATGTTTGAGAGCAAATGAAATTGTTGAAATACAAAACCCAGATGGCGATTCCTCAAGGTGGCGAGATCATCGTCGCTGAGTTTATTAACCTCTTGACCCAGTAACCAATAGCTGCCGCTGCTCGGGCGATCAAGGCAGCCAAGAATATTCATTGCTGTGCTCTTGCCTGATCCGGATGTGCCCATTACTGCGAGATAATCGCCTTTGAAAACCTTGAGATTTAGCTCATTAACGGCGCGCACCTGAGTGGCGCCCTCTCCATAAATTTTGCTTATGTTAATTAGTTCAGCTATGGCCCCAGAGCTGGGATTGATAGCCATGCTGATTAACCGGTGGGGAGGCGGCCGCTAGCAGCAATAACTTCTTTGAGTAGTGGTGTGCCTTCCACCGCTTGATTCGCCCAAGCAAATAGTGGATTTGATAACACTCCTCCCACTGCGGTAACTAATAAACACACCACAAGAGCGGTGCGCAGTGGTTGCAGGCCAGGTAACTTCCAGGTGGGTTCTTGATAGGATTTCACCACATCAGAAGCCTCTTGCGGTTCTTTAACCACCATCATCTTGATAACTGAGATGTAGTAGTAGATTGAAATTACTGAAGTAACTAAACCCACTACCACTAATAGATATTGGCCATCGGCCCAGCCGGCAAAGAATAGGTATATTTTGCCAAAAAAACCAAGCATTGGTGGTATGCCACCAAGGGATAGCAGGCACAGGCTCAAGCCAAGGGTAATTAAGGGGTCTTTTTGATATAAACCGGCGTAGTCTGAAATGCGATCACTGCCGGTGCGCAATGAGAAAAGAATGATGCAGGCAAAGGCGCCAAGATTCATAAATAAATAGGCGGCCATATATAGAACCATTGCTGAAAATCCTTCTTCTGTGCCGCAAACCAAGCCAATCATCACGAAACCGGCTTGTCCGATTGAGCTGTAGGCGAGCATTCTTTTCATTGATGTTTGAGCAAGGGCAACAACGTTGCCAAGGGTCATGCTCAACACCGCCAACACGGTAAATAGCAGCTGCCACTGGGCCTCAAAGCTGCCAAAACAACCCACCAGCAAGCGCAATGCCAAAGCAAAACCTGCCGCTTTCGAACCCACGGAAAGAAATGCCACCACAGGAGTTGGCGATCCTTCATATACATCAGGGGTCCATTGGTGAAATGGCACCGCTGAAATTTTGAAGGCCACTGTTGCAAGAACAAAAACCAAGGCCAAGGCCGTTAAGGGCGTGGCGCTGCTCTGCAGGGCAATGGTGATACCAGCCAAATTTGTAGAGCCGCCACTCACGCCATAAAGCAATGAGGTGCCGTAGAGAAATACAGCCGCGGCAGCTGAACCAACAAGTAGATATTTAAGTGCTGCTTCTGAACTGCGGGCATCGCGTTTCATGTAGCCCGCCAATAGATAACTCGACACTGAAAGTGTTTCTAAAGCAACAAAAATGCTCACCAGATCGGTGGCGCCACAGAGCAGCATTGCCCCAACGGTGGCAGCCAAAAGAATGCTGGCGTATTCCCCCACTGGCGTGCCGCTGCGTTCCACATAACGCCAACTAATCAATAGCGATAACAGGGTGGAAGTTGCCACCACTGCCCTGAAGGCAACCGAGAGGTTGTCGCTGATGAAAGATGCAAAAAAAGCCGGTGCAGCCGGTTGATTCCACTGCAGGGCAAGTAATCCCAAACAGAGGCCCAGTCCGATGTAGCAAAAAGGTGGCACGAATCTTGCCGCTGCCCTTTCCCCTGCTAAATCCGCCAAAAGGCAGGCCAGCAGAGTGATTAGGAGTGCTGCTTCGGGCGCAATTGCCCCAGCATTTAGCGACTGGGCCAGGGTTTCCATTGCAGTTGGGTCGGCGCCGTCCTAAGCCGGATGGTAGCCCTGTCCATCGGACTGGTCCCGGTCCACCATGGACTGCGGATCTAACCTGCGGTTTCGGTCCTGTTCTTTACCTGCCCCGGCAGCCTGTGTCCCACACCCTTGTCATCGTTGAGAGCCCCACCAAGGCCCGCACGATTCGCGGTTTTTTGCCGCGCACCTTTCGGGTGGAGGCATCCATGGGGCACGTGCGTGATCTGCCCAATAACGCCAGTGAAATCCCAGCCAGCCACAAGGGGGAGAAGTGGGCAAACCTGGGGGTTAATACCAGCGAAAACTTTGCGCCCCTATATGTGGTGCCGAAGGACAAAAAGAAAATTGTTAAGGAGTTAAAAGACGCCCTCAAGGGCGCAGATCAGCTGCTGCTGGCCACAGACGAAGACCGGGAAGGGGAATCGATCAGTTGGCACCTGCTGCAGCTCCTTGATCCGAAGGTGCCCGTTAAGCGGATGGTGTTCCACGAGATCACCGAAGACGCGATCAAGCGCGCCCTTAACAACACCCGTGAGCTCAACATGGAGCTGGTGCATGCCCAGGAAACCAGGCGCATTCTCGACCGCTTGGTGGGTTACACAGTTTCACCATTGCTTTGGAAAAAGGTTGCCTGGGGCCTATCCGCAGGGAGGGTGCAGTCGGTTGCGGTGCGCTTGCTGGTGCAACGGGAACGGGCCCGCAGGGCATTCCATAGCGGTAGCTATTGGGATTTAAAGGCCCAGTTGGAGCAGGGAGGTGTGAAGTTCGAGGCAAAGCTGAATCAGCTGGCCGGTGAACGCATTGCCACCGGTGCTGATTTCGATGAAAACACCGGTGCCATCAAGGCCGGCACCAAGGTGCGATTGCTCACTGAAAGCGACGCCCAGGGCCTGCTCAAAGCGATTGCTTCTCAGGTTTGGCGGGTGGCTGAGGTGGAGGAAAAACCCACCCTGCGCAAGCCGGCCCCACCATTCACCACCAGCACCCTGCAGCAGGAGGCAAACCGCAAGTTGCGCCTTTCGGCCCGCGAAACAATGCGCACGGCCCAGGGGCTTTATGAGCGCGGTTATATCACCTACATGCGCACCGATTCGGTGCAATTGAGTGATCAGGCGATTACAGCGGCCCGGGCCTGTGTGGAAGAGAAATACGGGGCTGATCACCTCAGCCCCCAGCCGCGCCAATATTCCACCAAAAGCAGAAATGCCCAGGAGGCCCACGAGGCAATCAGGCCAGCGGGTGCAAGCTTTCGCACCCCAGCTGAAGCGGGTTTAAACGGCCTAGATCTCTCCCTCTATGAACTGATCTGGAAGCGCACGGTGGCCTGCCAGATGGCAGATGCCCGGCTCACGATGGTGAGCGCCCAAATCGATGTGGCAAATGCTCGCTTTAGGGCCGGCGGCAAGCGCATTGATTTCGCTGGTTTTTTCCGGGCCTACGTTGAAGGCAGCGACGACCCTGACGCCGCCCTTGAGG